>JBBING010000064.1:0-12651 GCA_037444005.1 Chloroflexota bacterium | reverse complement strand
GCCCTTACTGTTTAGAGGCCTACCCCCCTCTACCATGAAAAAACGGAGCGCTAGTGGCCGCCTCGCCCTGAGGCCGGCGGCGCGGGGCCCGTCGGAACGGTCCCTGGCATTCGCGTGTTCGGTCTGCGCCATCGTCGAGCCCACGCATCGGCTTCCAGCTACGGACGCCCGATGCTATCATCCCGCGAGGGTCGTTCCGTGTTGCCAGCGAAAGAGCGAACGCTGCGAGGCGCCCTCACGGGCGCGGCCGGCGGGCTGTTCAGCGGCCTGACCGGCGTCGGCGGCGGCGCCGTCATGGTGCCGATGCTCGTAGGCCTGCTCCGGCTTTCGCAGCACCGGGCTCACGGCACGTCGCTCGCCATCATCGTCTTCGTCGCCTCCGCGGCGGCGATCCCTTACGCCCTCGCCGGCAACATCGACTGGCCCCTCGCGGGGATGCTCGCGGCCGGCGCTGCCCTGGGCGTGTACGCCGGGGCCCGCGCCATGCAACGGATCCCGGCCCGGCAGCTTCGCCTGCTGTTCGGGCTGTTCCTGCTCGCGACGTCGATTCGCCTGCTGATCGGATGAGCACCTCACCCGGCATCGAGCGCGGCCTGCATGTCTGAGCTTCTCATCGAGCTGCTGGTCGGCGTCGCGGGCGGCTTTCTCGGCGGCATGCTCGGCGTCGGCGGCGGAGTGATCTTCGTCCCCGCGATGGTGCTGTTCCTGGGGCGGGACCAGCAGGTGGCGCAGGGGGTCTCTCTCGTGGCCATCATCGCCACGGGCCTCTTCGGCGGCGCGACGCACCTGCGCCACGGCAACGTCGACGCGCCTATCGTCGCCGTCGTCGCCCCGCTGGCCGTGGCGGCGGCCGCGCTCGGCGGCTGGCTGGCCAATGAGCTTCCTGCCGACGTGTTGCAGCGAATCTTCGGGGTCGTCATCCTGTACGTCGGCGGCGCCATGATCTGGACCGCCTGGCGCGCGGGTTCGACACCCAGGGAGTAGAGACGAGCGCATGGACGCATCCGGCCCGGACGGCAGCCAGCCGAACGAACGCGCGGCCGCGCTTCGCGAGATCGCGGCGGCGGTGAACGCCTGCACGGACTGCGATCTGTACAAGGGCGCGACCCGCGCCGTCCCCGGCGAGGGGAACCCCTACGCTGAGGTGATGTTCATCGGCGAAGGCCCCGGCTTTCACGAGGACCGTCTGGGCCGCCCCTTCGTCGGCCCCGCAGGGCAGTTCCTCGACCAGCTCATCCGCTCCATCGGGCTCGAACGCAAGGACGTGTTCATCGCGAACGTGGTCAAGCACCGGCCGCCGAACAACCGCGATCCCCTCCCGGGCGAGATCGCGGCCTGCAAGAAGTGGCTGGACCGGCAGATCGACATCATCCGGCCGCGCGTCATCGTGACGCTGGGCCGGTATTCGATGAACCGGTACTTTCCGGGACAGAGCATCAGCCGCATCCACGGACAGCCTCGCCGTGTGGGCGACGTCTGGGTGGTGCCCATGTACCACCCCGCCGCCGCGCTCCATCAGGCGAGCCTCCGGCGCACCATCGAGACCGACTTCCAGCAGGTGCGGGTCGTGCTCGATCGGCTGGCGAAGGAGCAGCAGGCGCAGCAGGCAGCGATGGCCGAACCCGAGCCGCAGCAGATGCGGCTCCTGTAACCGCGAGGCTCCATGGCGCGCAAGGTCCTCAGAGTCATCCCACTGGGCGGTCTCGGCGAGATCGGCAAGAACATGGCCCTCCTCGAGTACGGCGACGACGTCATCGCCATCGACTGCGGCCTCATGTTCCCGAGCGAGGAGATGCTGGGGGTCGACCTCGTCATTCCCGACATCACGTACCTGGAAGACGGCCGGCGGCGCCTCCGGGCCATCTTCATCACCCACGGCCACGAGGACCACACGGGCGCTCTGCCGTACGTCCTGAAGCGCATCAAGGCGCCCGTGTACTGCACACCGCTCACCGAGGGGCTCATCAGCGTCAAGCTCAAGGAAGCCCGCATGCTCGCCGAATGCGACGTCCGCACCATCATGCCCGGCGACGTCGTCCAGGTAGGCCCCTTCGCGGTGGAGCCCTTCACCGTGGCCCATAGCGTGCCCGACTCCGTCGGCTTCGCCATCCGCACCCCGGTGGGCACGGTGGTGCACACGGGCGACTTCAAGCTCGACCACACTCCCGTGATGGCCCAGCCCACCGACCTCTCCCGGCTGGCGCAGCTCGGCGACGAGGGCGTGCTCCTCCTCATGGCCGACTCGACCTACGCCGAGATTCCGGGCTACACGCCGTCGGAGCGGGTGGTGGGCGAAGCGCTGTACAACATTATGTCGACGGCGCCGCAGCGGGTGATCGTGGCCACGTTCGCCTCCCTCATCTCGCGCGTCCAGCAGGTCATCGACGCCGCCCACGCTACGGGCCGCCGCGTCTTCGTCACCGGACGCAGCATGCTCGACAACGTCCACATGGCGGTCGAGCGCGGGTATCTCACGGTTCCGGACGGCATCTTCGTGGGCGTGCGGGAGTTGCCCAGCGTGCCCCATCGCGAGCTCGCCGTCATCACGACCGGGAGCCAGGGCGAGCCGACCTCCGCCCTCACCCGCATGGCGAACCGCGACCACCAGCACATCCAGATCGTGCCCGGCGACACCGTGGTGCTCTCGGCGACAGCTATCCCGGGCAACGAGGCGCTGGTGTATCGCACCGTCGACAACCTGTTCCGTCTGGGCGCGCGCGTCCTCTACAACCGCATCGCCGACGTCCACGTGCGGGGCCACGCGGCCCAGGAGGAGCTCAAGATCATCCACACGCTGGTCCGGCCCCGCTACTTCGTGCCGATTCACGGCGAATACCGGCATCTCGTGCTGCACGCGCGGCTCGCGCAGTCCCTCGGCATGCCCGAGGACCGCACGTTCGTGCTCTCCGACGGCGACGTGCTCGAGCTCGACGAGCGCGGGGCGCGCGTGGCCGGCCGCGTGCCCGCCGACTACGTCTACGTCGACGGGCTCGGTGTGGGCGACATCGACCACGTGGTTTTGCGCGACCGCCGCCACCTGGCGTCGGACGGGATGGTGGTGATCATCCTGGCCATCGACAAGCAGAGCGGGCGCCTCGTGGGGCAACCGGAGGTCGTCTCGCGCGGGTTCGTCGACATCGAGGAGTCGGAGGACCTGCTCGAGCGCACGCGGAAGCGCGTGGTGGCGGCGCTGGAGGGCGCAGAGCACATCGTGGAATGGGGCGTGGTGAACACGCAGGTGAAGGACGCCATCGCCCAGTTCCTGTACGACGAGACCCGCCGCCGTCCGATGATCCTCCCCGTCGCCGTCGAGGTGTGAGGCCCCTTGAACTCGGGGTTGCGATCGGGTGTAGACTGAGGGCCGACAGGAGACAGACGAGAGGCGACGAGCGCGGGCTCGTCCCCTCTCGCCTGCAGCCTGTCGCCGCGGGGTGGAGGCAGCCTGCAGGGGAGGAACCCACCTGGCGAGAGCTCGCGCCAGACTCGGCCCGGCGCCCAGGCCCAGGCCTGTGGGCCGTCGCCGGTCCGGTCCGTCCGCGGTTACCGTCCTGTCGGGGCTCCTGTTTCGCCTGGAGACGGTGGGCGTCGCGCTCCTCTTGCTGGCGCTCGTCTCCATCCCTTGGCTCGTCCCCGTCACCCGCGGCGTCTCCGACCTCCGTGAAAGCCTCGTTCGCGGCTTCGGCGCCTTCGTCTTCCTCTTCGTGGCGCTGCTCGCCTTGCTCGGCTGGCTTACGTTGCGGCGCCGTCTCGGCGAGGCGCTGTCCAACTGGCGCCCATGGCTCATCGCCGCCCTCTGGACCGGCTTCGCCATGGGCGCGGCGTCGTTCTTCCACCCGGCGTGGCGGCTCGGCGAGACCAGCCTCACCGACGTGAGCGCGGGCGGGACGCTGGGCCGCGCGCTCACCGGGAGTCCCATCGGCGTGCTCGTGTGGCTCGGGATGGGCGTCGGCGCGTTCGCGGCGACCTGGCCCGGCGCCGCGCTCACCGCCCTCGAGCGCACCCCCGACGTCGTCCGCACGGTCTGGGGCTGGCGCATTCCGCAGCGAACCTGGCACGGGCTCCGCGCCGTCATCGAATTTGTGTTCCCCACGCGGCCCGAGCCGGAGCCCACACAGCGCGTGCCGCTGGATGCGCTCACGACGGCCGCCCGCGAGGCCGAGCCCGCCCCGCTCGACGACGCGGCGTACGCGGGCGCGCCGGAAGCCGACCCCGGGGCCGAGGCTGACGCGCCCGAGCTCGCCGTTCCCGCCGACGCGGGCGGCGTGCAGGCGGAGCTCCCGCTCGACGCCGCGCCTGTGGATGACGCCGACGGCAAGCGGCGGTCCGGCGACGGATGGGAGCTGCCCCCCCTGGACGTGCTCGCTGACGTGGCGCTCGAGCAGTCGGGCCAACCCGACAACGCAGTGCGCGCGCAGCTCATCGTCGACACCCTCGCAAGCTTCGGGGTGGACGCGCGGGTCGTGCAGATCAACGAAGGCCCCACGGTGACCCAGTTCGGCATCGAGCCGGGGTGGGAGATCAAGTACCGCCAGGTGCAGGAGCGGGACGCCCAGGGCCGGCCGGTGCTCGACAAGGACGGCCGCCCCAAGATGCGCATGGAGGAAGTCTCCCGGACGCGCGTGCGGGTCAATCAGATTACGTCGCTGGCCAACGACCTGGCGCTGGCGCTGGCGGCGCCGTCTATCCGCATCGAAGCGCCGGTGCCCGGCAAGCCTATCGTCGGCATCGAGGTGCCCAACACCACCTCGGCGCTGGTGACGTTGCGTTCGGTGATCGACACCCCGCAGTTCAAGCGGCTGTCGGCGCGGTCGAAGCTCGCCATCGCGCTGGGGAAGAGCGTCTCGGGGGACCCCGTGGTGGCGGATCTGGCCCGTATGCCGCACCTGCTCATCGCGGGCGCCACCGGAAGCGGGAAGAGCGTCTGCATCAACTCAATCATCGCCTGCATCCTGATGCACGCGTCCCCCGAGGAGGTGCGCTTCGTCATCATCGACCCGAAGCGGGTGGAGCTGTCGCAGTTCGCGAACATCCCGCACCTCGCGTTCTCGAACATCATCGTCGACGTGGAGAAGGTGCCCGGCACGCTGCAGGCCATCATTCACGAGATGGACTCGCGCTACCGGCGGTTCGCCGCCCTCGCCGTGCGCAACATCGAGGCGTACAACCGCCACCCGAAGGTGACCCGCCGGCTGCCCTACTGGGTGGTCATCATCGATGAGCTGGCGGACCTGATGATGGCGGCGCCGTACGAGGTCGAGCGGCAGATCACGCGGCTCGCACAGCTCGCCCGCGCGACAGGGATCCACCTCATCATCGCCACCCAGCGGCCGTCGGTCGATGTCGTCACGGGGCTCATCAAGGCCAATTTCCCGACCCGCATCGCCTTCGCGGTGAGCTCGCAGGTGGACTCGCGCACCATTCTCGACATGGCGGGCGCCGAGAAGCTCCTGGGCCGCGGGGACATGCTCTACATGCCGACGGACGCGGCGAAGCCCAAGCGGCTCCAGGGCGTCTACGTATCCGACGCCGAAATCGAGCGCCTCGTGGCGTTCTGGACGCAGGACCGCTTCCGCAACCTCGAACGGGAGACGTTCGACTACCTGTTCGAGGAGGCCAAGGCCGACCTGGCCGGCGAAAGCGAGGACGACGACCCGCTGCTCGAGAAGGCCCGCGCGCTGGCGGCGGAGCACCAGCGGATCTCGACCTCGCTCCTGCAGCGGCGGCTCCGCATCGGCTACCCGCGGGCGGCGCGCATCATGGACCAGCTCGAGGAGGAGGGCCTGGTGGGCTCCGCCTCCAGCGGCGGCTCGCGCGAGGTCGTCGTCGGCGATTGGACCGCTTCCTCGGACGACGAGTAGCGCCTCACGCACACCTCGTGTATGCTGCGTACGCGGTTACGCCGAATCCGGCTCGATGCCGCTTGACAGGTGTGCTACAATCGCTGATGCGTCTGAGCGTCTGAGCGGACACGGTCGCGAATGGTGCAGAGCCCTTTCGAGAACTACCTCGACCTGGTGGAGGCAGCGCGGCTCCTCGGCATCCACCCCCAGAGCCTCCGGCGGCTGATCAAGCAGAAGAAGATCCCCGCTGTCCTCTTCGCCGGGAAGTACCTCATCGAGCGCGACAAGCTCGAAATCTTCAAGGCCAACTACGACCCCAGGCCCGGTCGAAAGCCGGTGCGACGCCTGCTCTAGACCGGGCGGCCTCGCTCGCTCCCGCCGTTGCGGCGTCGCGCGACCGTCTGCTAGCGTGCAGAGCGACCCCTGTTCGGGGCGACATCTGCGGCGCGAGGTCCGACGTGAAGGTCCTGGTCCGCCTGCCCCGGCGACAGACGTTCGAATTCGAAGGACGCCGTCCGGTAAGCTGGATCCTGAAGCGGCTCGACATCAACCCCGAGACCGTCATCGTCATCCGGGGCGATGAGCTGCTCACAGCCGACGACATGGTCGAGCCGGAGGACGAAATCGAGGTTCGCCCGGCCATTTCGGGCGGGGAGCGCTGAGCGACGATGCGCTGCATCAAGTGCCGCGGCAAGGCGTGCGTCGACATCCGTCGGCACAACTCCGCCTTCTGCCGCGAGCATTTCTTCGAGTACTTCGAGAACCAGGTCCGGCGCGCTATCGACGAGTACGACATGATGCGCCGGACGGACCGCGTCCTCGTCGCCGTCTCCGGCGGGAAGGACAGCCTCGCCCTGTGGGATGTCCTCCTGCGTCTGGGCTACCGGGCCGATGGCCTGTACATCGACCTGGGCATCGGCGAGTACTCCGCCGAATCGAAGCGCCTCACCCAGAAGTTCGCGGCGGAGCGCGACGCGACCCTCCACGTCGTGACCGTCGCTGAGGAGCTCGGGCATCCGGTGCCGGAACTCGCCCGGGCCGTGCGCCGTGTCCCCTGCGCCGCCTGCGGCACCACCAAACGCTACACCTTCAACCGCACGGCGCGGGAGTTGGGCTACGACGTGCTGGCCACGGGCCACAACCTCGACGACGAGGCGGCCGCCCTTCTGGGCAACCTGATTCACTGGAACATGGACTACCTGGCGCGTCAGTCCCCTGCCTTGCCCGCGGGCAACGGCCTCGTCAAGAAGGTGAAGCCGCTGTACCGCCTCGGCGAGCGCGAGACGGCAAGCTACGCCGTGCTCCGGGGCATCGACTACATGGTCGACGAATGCCCTCACGCCGTCGGCAATCAGCAGCTCCAGTACAAGGAAGCGCTGAACCTCATGGAACGCGATTCGCCGGGTACCAAGCACGCGCTGCTCTTCGGCTTTCTCGAGAAGGGCCGGACCCACTTCCAGGCGCCGGACCTTCCGCCGCTGCGGGCGTGCGACGAGTGCGGCGAGCCCACCACCGCGCCCGTATGCAACCAGTGCCGCCTGGTGGCGCGCGCCCGCGCGTTCTACGAGCCGATCGACCTGCGTCCCGCCGAACGCCCATCCGAGCCGGCGGCGCCCACCCAGCGCTGAGGCGCGATGCGCGCCCTCGTCTTCCGCTACTCGCTTCCCCGGCTCGCGCTCACCCGGGCGCTCGGCGCGCTGTCTCCCAGGGCGTACGTGTCCCGGTTCGCGCCGCTCCAGCTCGAGGAGCGGCCCGACCCCGAGCCGCGTCCGGGTTGGGCGGTCGTGCGGACCGCGCTCGCCGGCATCTGCGGGAGCGACGTCAAGCAGGTCTTTCTCGATGGGAACCGCGACAATCCCCTCACGGCGCTCATCTCCTTCCCGCACGTGCTCGGCCACGAAGCGACGGGCACGGTGGAACGCACGGGGCCCGGCGTCACGCGCGTTCGCGAGGGCGACCGCGTCGTGCTCGATCCCTGGCTCAGCTGCTACGTCCGAGGCGTCGCTCCGCCGTGCGACGCCTGCGCCCGGGGCGATTTCCCGCTGTGCGAGCGGCCCGCCCGCGCAGGCGACGCCCTTCCCCCGGGCATCCACACGGGCAACTGCGCGGGCGTCGTGGGCGCCTTCGCCGACCGCTTCGAAGCCCACGAGACGCAGCTCATCCCGATTCCGTCCGGCCTCTCGTTCAAGCGCGCGGCGCTGGCCGACCCCTTCGCCGTGGCGCTGCACTCGGTGCTGCGCTACCCGCCCCGGGACGACGGGCCCGCCCTCGTGTACGGATGCGGCGTCCTGGGCCTGATGACCGTCGCCATCCTTAGGGCGCTCTACCCCGGCGTCGAGACGCACGCCGTCGCCCGATTCGCGCACCAGCGGCGGCTGGCGGAGGCGTTCGGCGCCACGGTGGTTTATCAGGACTCGGGCCGGGCGCTCGTCGAGCGGGCGGCGACGGTGATGGGCGCGCCTCTCCAGCGGCCGTGGAACGGCATGCCGTGGCTGCTCCGCGGCTACTCGACGGTGTACGACACCGTGGGCTCGGCGGAGACGCTCGAGACCGGACTCCGGCTCGCCGGGCCGCGCGCGGCCATCGTCCTCACGGGCGTGGCGACGCCGCGCCGGTTCGAATGGACGCCCCTGTACTTCAAAGAGGTCGCCCTCGTGGGGTCGAACGCCTTCGGCGTGGAAACCTTCGAGGGCGAGCGCACCCACGCCATCGCCATCTACCTCGAGCTCGCGCGCAGCGGACGGATCGACGTGTCGCCCCTGCTCACGCACCGCTTCCCCCTCGAGCGATACGCCGACGCCTTCCTGGCGGCGTATCGCAAGGGGCGCAGCGGCGCCGTCAAAGTCGCGCTGGAGCCGGGCGCGACGCCGTCGAACGGGACGTGAAGCGCTGCCGGCCACGCCGGCGCCTGCACGCGTGCCGCCAGGCGACGTTGTGTACCGACTTACTCGTTGTTAGACTGGCCACACCCACCCTGGCCCGAAAGAAAGGAACGCGAACCGTGGCTTTGTACCTCGTCAACCACCAGCACCGCGAAGAGGTCTGCCCCACCGGCAACGTCGAGATGATGATGGCTCTGGGGCAGCACGTCACGCCGGAGAACGCGAGCAAGTTCGGCGTGAAGATTCATGCCGACGTGGTGATTCCGGGCACGCACCACCTGGTCATGGTGCTCGAAGCCGACTCGCCCGACAAAGTGACCAACTTTATGCTCCCGTTCCTGCAGGTGGGCAGCGTGAGCCTCCAGGAAGTGAAGACCTGCGAAGAGGTGGTGCGCACCCGCAAGTGCTAGGCTGATGCGCTCGCGTCCCTGCGTTCGAAGCGACGCCCCGCGGCATGCGCGGGGCGCGTTCGTCTTCTCGTCGGGCCTCTCAGCCGCTGAGGCAACGCCGGCACACCCCGAAGATGGCGAAGTGGTCGACGTCCGCGCAGAAGCCGTAGTGCTCCTCGACGTCGGCCGCCAGGCGCTTGAGGTAGGCGTCGTCCAGCGAAACCACCTCGCCGCAGGAGCGACAGATGAGGTGGTGGTGGCGGGCGCGCCCTTCCACCCACTCGTACGTTCCGTCGCCGGTGCCCATATCGGTCTCCGCCACCAGCCGCAGGTCCTTGAGGACGTTCAGCGTGCGGTACACGGTCGAGATGTCGACGAAGGGGTAGCGCTCGCGCACCTTCTCGTGGATCTGCGACGCGGTGAGGTGGCCACGGCTGTGGCGCAGCGTTGACAGGATGAGCAGCCGCTGAGGGGTCATCTTGTGTCCGGATTCGCGGAGGGTGGCGGCGACTTCGCGTTCGCAGCTCATGGCGTCGTTGCAACTACTTGCAAATACCACGCCCGGGCCCGCGGCGTCAATCCGCCCCAGGGCGCGCCCCGGCCTCGGGGAAGCCCCTGACGAAATGCCCCGATCTGCCCAGGTTCCCCTAGGTACCGTCCCCGCTTTTTCGGCCCGTAGGCCGCGAAAGCCTTGACCGAAGGGGTATGGCGGTTATTATGTCTCACGTTTGCGCCATGCGCGGCTGTTTGTGAAAGGAGGAACGTACTGAGTACCAAACGCATCGCGTGGCGAGCGCGGCTGGCCCTCAAGCTCGCCTCGGCCACCACTGTCGTCGCATGGACGCTGCTCAACGACAGGAAGCCCGCCACGCAACAGGACCATCCGGCCCCGCGGAGTCGCGGACCCGGGGTCGATTGGAGGGCCGCCATTCGCAGGACGCTGGTGGCGCCTCTCCTACACAGGCTGGCGTTCGCGACGACCGCCGTCACCGCTACCGTCATCGTCGCATCTTCCATCCCCGCCCTCGCCGCCCTTCCATTCTCGCAAGCCAGCCAGCCCACACCGCTCGACAGCCTCGTCAGGCTGTCCGGCGAACAGCGGCCTGCTGGCGCCAGCGCGATGGACTGGGTCGAAGCGAATCGCTCGGCGGCGCCACCGAGGGAACAGATCCTCCCTGCGGCCATCCTCGCCGCCAAGGAGCTGGAGGACCACAACCGGGCCCTGCAGGCCATCGCTATCCTCCGGGCGCAAGGCGTCACCGTCACGTTCGACGAGGCCAACCGCCCCGTCTTCACCAAGACGGCGCCCGGCCAGACCCGCACGGAGTCGGCGCTGCAGACGGCTCCCCAGACGGCTCCCCAGCCCCTCCTGCCAGGTCGCGTCATCCCCAACGCCCGCATCACGTTCTACGCGTGCATCGGGAACGGGTTCTGCAACACCATGGCGGGAGGCAAGGAGCCCTACGAAGGGGCCGCGGCCTGCAGCTACGATCTGCCACTGGGCACCCGCCTGCAGATCGTGAACGACCCGACGCGCCGCATCTACACCTGCGAGGACCGGGGCTATCTCAGCCCGACCTGGATCGACGTCTTTTTCTGGGACGTGGCCGATGGGTGGCCCTGGCAGCGTCAGGTGGGCTCCCGGAGCGATATCGTCATCGTCGAGTAGCTCCCCGCTCCCGTCGCCTCATATCGGCGCCGCGTGCGTGCGCCCCGACCTCCCGGTCGCGGCTGCGCCGCGGCGCCGGTCTTCGTTCAGGAAGCGGGACTTCCTCCGTTGGGATGACCGTTCTCGGACGGCGGCGTCTCGCCGCGCACGAGGGCGCGAATGCGCGGCATGGCGCGCCACGCCGCCTCCTCGCCCCGGCGCATCGCCTCCCGTAGGTTGAACGCGCTCCCGCCCACCAGCCCCCGAAGGTCCGGGCGGATGGCGACGTGCGCCGCGGGAGGATTTGCCGGCACGTCGGCAACGGCGGCGAGCACGAACGGAGCCGTCGCCAGCCGGCCCGCCCTCCGCTCCACGGAGCCCGTCGTCACCGGACGCGACGTGTCGAAGAGCGACGCCAGCCACCGCGCCGCCGGACGCAAGCGCTGAGGGAGCGCGAGCGGGTCTCCCAGCTCCACCGAGATGATGAGGTCGGCCCCGAGATGGGCGACCGCCGTGATAGGCGCGGGCTCCCAGAACCCGCCGTCCACCAGCAGGCGGCCTCGCCATTCGACGGGACGCGCCACCAGGGGCACAGCGATACTCGCCTCGAGCGCAGGGATGAGCTCGCCCTCGGTGATGAACACGGGGCGCTTTTCGACGACGTCGGCGGCCACGGCGGTGAACGGAATCTCCAGATGCTCGAACGTGAGACCCTCGAACGCCTTCCGGAAGGTGCGGGCCAGGGGATTGTCGCGGTCGAGCCGGAGGCCGTGACGGAAGAAGTCGAGGACGTCGCGCGCGGCCGTCTGGTGGATGCCGCGCACCATCTCTTCGGGGACGTGCCCGGCGGCGTAGCCGGCGCCGAAGATGGACCCGATGCTCGCGCCAGCGATGCAATCGATAGGGATGCGGGCCTCGTGCAGCGCCTTGAGGACGCCCACGTGCGCCATGCCCTTGGTGCCACCCGCTCCCAGCGCGAGCCCGATCCTCGGCCTTGCCATGCCTTCCCGTCGATCTCAGGGCGGGGCGCGATATCCGTTATGGTAAACGCGCCAGTCACCCATCTTGTATCGCGCCGAAGCCCTGATGCGCTAGGGGCAATTGGACCACGCCTTCGGTGCGGACCGCCCGGCCGTGCGCGAGGCTATCGCGTGGCGCCCTGCCGCTGGTACGATGGCGGCGTCCCGGAGGCCCGCTCACGAGGAGCCGCCGCATGCCGCCCGTCGACGCCGCCACCTTTCGCCAGCTCATGGGACGCTTCGCCACCGGCGTCACCGTCATCACTGTGGCCGAAGACGGTCGCTATCACGGGATGACCGCCAACGCCGTCGCGTCCCTGTCCCTGGAGCCGATCCTCCTCCTCGTGTGCGTGGATCGCGCTACCCACACCCACGGCATGATCGAGCGCAGCGGCCGTTTCGCAGTGAACATCCTGGCAGCCGACCAGGAGCGCGTGTCCCGCCTGTTCGCGCAGAAGCAGGAGCCGCAGACAGGGTCCTTGCGCGGCGAGCGCTTCCATCTGGCCGGCTCGGGCACGCCCGTTTTGAGCGAAGCCATGGCGTACCTCGACTGCAGGGTAACGCGCGCGTACGACGGCGGTGACCATACGATCTTCGTGGGGGAGGTCATCGACGGCGCAACGCTGCGCGAGGCGCCGCCGCTCATCTTCTACCGCGGGGGCTACCGCACGTTGGCCGATTCCTGATCCGGCGCCGGCCGGGCGACGCCCACGAGCAGCGGCACGCCGAACTGCAAGCGCCGGCGCTCCAGCGATTCGATGACGAACCCTGCCTGCTCGATGAGCTCGCCCGTCCTACGGTTCACCACGCAGCCGGCCGCGAAGAACTTCCACACAGGCCGAATGAGGTCCTGCGCCCTGCCGACGAAGCCAT
>JBBING010000063.1:0-12769 GCA_037444005.1 Chloroflexota bacterium | reverse complement strand
TCGCAATCTCGCCACCAACCTCGCAACCCGCCCACCAACGCGGATCAAGACACGCCAGATCGCTCGTCTTTTGGGGGAGCCGGTTTGCGGGTAAGCTGGACTGTTGTGTCGGCGAGGGAGGCTCTCGTGACCACTACGCAGGCTATCAGCGAAACGACATCGGGTGAGGCGCAGGACCTCATCATCGTCGCGAGAGGCGTCGAAAAGACGTATTCGACGGATAGCGTGAAGGTCCATGCGCTCCGCGGGATCGATCTCGATGTCCGGCGTGGCGAGATGGTGGCCATCATGGGCCCGTCAGGCTGCGGCAAGACGACCCTCCTCAACTGCTTGAGCGGGCTCGACACGATCGACCGTGGCCTGGTGCTGATCGATGGACAGGACCTCAGCAAGCTGAGCGACGCAAAGCGGACGGAGTTCCGGGCGCGGCGGATGGGCTTCGTGTTCCAGTTCTACAACCTCCTGCCCGTGCTGACCGCCGTGGAGAACGTCGAGCTGCCTCTACTCGTGTCGGGCGTTCCTGCAAGCCAGGCGCGCCGGCGGGCCATGGAGGCCCTGGAGCAGGTGCACCTGACGGAGTGGGCGCACCACCGGCCGGCGCAACTCTCGGGCGGGCAGCGCCAGCGCGTCACCATCGCGCGCGCTCTGGTGAACAACCCCGCCATCGTGTGGGGGGACGAGCCCACGGGCGACCTGGACAGTCAGAACGCCCACGAGATTATGGACCTCATGGTCGATCTCAACCGCCGGTTGGGCCTGACGTTCGTGCTCGTGACGCACGACGCCAACATCGCGCGCCGAACCCACCGCATCATCGGCATGACCGACGGCCGCATCACCAGCGAGGAGCGGCTCCACCAGGCCGGCTGATATGGACACGCTGTTCGGCGTCTCGCTCAACCTGATCATGGCCGTGTTGGTGGGCCTCCTCGGCCTCGCGCTGGGGGCGCTCGGCTACGTTATCCTCCGCGACCGCGTGATGTTCCTCATCGGCGTTCGCAACATCCCCCGGCGTCGTGCGCAGACCATGCTCATCGTCCTCGGCCTCATGTTGAGCACCCTCATCATCTCCGCCGCGTTCACGACAGGGGACACGGTCGACTACAGCATCACCAATCAGGCGGTGAGCACCCTGGGGCAGGTGGACGAGCTGGTTCGCGTCTCCACCGGGGGCGATGAGGAAGAGTTCCAGTTCGCCGCTTCCATCGAACCGCCGGCGCCGTTCGACCAGCGGCAGGCCGAGCGGCTCTATGAACAGCTCGCGAACGACGAGCGCGTGGACGGCGTGGTCGCGTTCTCCTGGGAGCTCGCGCCGGCCGCGAACGTCGATGCGCGCCAGACCGAGCCCGTCATCGTGCTCACCGGGGTCGACGCCGATCACCTGTCTGGCTTCGAGGCGGACCTCGTGACGGTCGATGGCGAGCCGGTCGACCTAAAGACGCTCGGCGAGAACGAGATCTACGTGAACGAATCGGCCGCGGAGGACCTCGCCATCGAGCCGGGGCACAGACTGCGCCTGTTCGTGCGGAACGAGCCGGTGACGTTCACCGTCGCGGGTGTGCTGAAGGATCGGCTGCTTGCTGGGACCGGCGCGCCGGGCTTTCGCAAGGGCGCCGTGCTGCCTCTCGACCGACTCCAGCGTCTCTTCGGGACGGAGGGCGTCGTCGACTTCGTGGCGATCTCGAACCGTGGCGGCGAGCGCAGCGGGATGGACTTGAGCGACGCCGTGGTCGCCGACGTCCGCCAGCTTCTCGAGGGCACGAATCTGCAGATCCGGCCAACGAAGGTGGATCAGGTCGAGCTGGCGGAGCAGTTCGGCAACGTGATGACGACGTTCTTCGTGATTCTGGGGCTGTTCTCCATCGCGGCGGGCATGCTCCTGATCTTCATGATTTTTGTGATGCTCGCGGCCGAGCGGAAGACGGAGATGGGGATCAGCCGGGCCATCGGACTCAAGCGGTGGCACCTGATCGAGACGTTTCTGTCCGAGGGAATGGCCTACAACGTGCTGGCCGCGGCGGTGGGAGCCGCGCTGGGCGTGCTCGTGTCGCTGGGCATGACGCGCGTCATGGCGGTCCTCTTCGGCGTGTTCGACATCGCCATCGTGTTCCACGTGACGCCGCGGAGCCTCGTCATCTCGTATTCGCTCGGTGTGGTTCTGACGTTCGTCACCGTCGCGTTTTCGTCGTGGCGGGTCAGCGTGCTCAATATCGTGCTCGCGATCCGCGATTTGCCCGAGCCGCAGTTACGGCGCGCCGGGTGGCGGTCGCTCGCGTCGGGCCTCGCGGGTCTGGGGCTGGGGGCGCTCCTCGTGTGGGTGGGCTTCGCCGCAGATCAGGCGTTCCCCTTCATGCTCGGGGTCACGTTGTTCGGGATCTGCGGCGCCCTGACCCTGCGGTTCTTCGGGGCGCCCGAACGGCCGCTGTTCGCGGCCATCGGGCTCGCCATCCTCGCGTTCTGGACGGCTGCGGCAGGGGACTCGCTCGAGTTCATCACGGGCGAGATGGAGGGCGGCGTCGAGCTGTTCTTCTTGTCCGGGCTCGCGATGGTGGCGTCGGCCACGTACGTCCTGGTCTACAACATCGACGTCTTCCTCTGGGTTCTGGCGCGCGCGGGCCGGCTCTTCACGCGCGTGCTGCCGGCCGTGAAGACCGCCATCGCGTACCCCTCGCAGTACAAATTTCGGAGCGGCATGACCATCATGATGATCGGGCTGGTCGTCTTCGCGCTGACGATGATGTCCACGATGAACGCCAACTACGACCAGCTTTTCTTGAGCGAGGAGTCTCGCGGTGGCTGGGATATCGAGGCCACGGACAGCCCCAGCAACCCCATCGCCGACATCAGCTTCGCCCTGCGCGATACAGGCGCCTTCGACGTGAGCCAGCTCGAGGCGTGGGGGAAGCTCGGCGTGGCGCACGCAGACCGCCCTGGCCTCCAGCAGCTGGACGCCAGTGGCGAGCCCTACGACGAGCCGAAGAGCTACCGAGTCTTGCTGGCGGAGCCTCAGTGGCTGGAGGAGACCGCCGTCCCGCTCCGTGCCCGGGCGCGGGGATACGAAACGGACCGAGACGTCTGGCAGGCGCTGATCGACGACCCGACGAAGGTAGTCATCGACTCCTTCGCGCTTCCGGATCAGGGGTTCGGCTTCGGGCCGCCCACGTTCGCGCTGCGGGACGTCGATTTCGGGGCCCAGACGTTCGACCCCATCCCGCTGCGCCTCGTGGACAAAACGAGCGGCGTCAGCCGGGACGTGCAGCTCATCGGCATCATCGCGACCGGGGCGAGCACCACGTACAACGGGCTCTACGTCCCGCGCGAAACCTTCGCTTCGGTGCTGGGACGGCCCATGTTCAACATCCACTTCATCCGCGTGAAGCCCGGGGTGGACTCGGGCGACGCCGCGAAGGCCATCGAGGCGGCCTTGCTCGAGCGGGGCGTGCAGGCGGACTCCATCGAGGAACGGGTGGCCGAGGAGCAGCGGCTGTCGAGCGCGTTCCTCTACCTGCTGCAGGGGTTCATGGGCATCGGCCTCTTCGTCGGGATCGCCGCGGTCGGCGTCATCGCGTTCCGGACGGTGGTCGAGCGGCGGCAGCAGATCGGCATGTTGCGGGCCATCGGGTTCACGAGAGGGATGGTGGGCTTCAGCTTCTTCCTGGAGTCCGCGTTCATCACGAGCCTGGGCGTGCTGAGCGGCATCGGGCTTGCGTTGCTGCTGTCCAACCGGCTGCTAATGAGCAGCAGCTTCGGCGAGGCCGATTTCGAGCAGTTCTACGTGCCCTGGCTGCAGGTGTTCGGTATCGGGGCGTTCGCCTTTCTGTCCTCAGTGGTCATGACCATCATCCCGGCCCGCCAGGCGGCCAGCATCCCCATCGCCGAGGCGCTCCGGTACGAGTAGGCCGTCGTTGAACCGTGCGGCGACGCCGCCCTACCATGGAGGCCAGCAGGAGGGATACATGCGCACCGAAATCTGGGAATCGGACCCGTTCAGCGCCAAGAAATCCGATCTGCTGGCCACGGTGGACACGGACTACCGGTTCGAGAAGGGGGACGAGCTTTACATCGACTCGGGCGGCAAGACGATGAAGGTTCGCATCATGCACGTGTGGGTTCACGTGAAGAACGGGAACCAGCTTACGCGCGATGTCCTGGCGCTGAAGATCTGACATCATGCGCCGTTTGCACTTCCCGACGTCCTGGAGTCGCCCCGTGTACGTCGTCGCGGCGCTCGTGTCGTTCGCGGCAGCGTGCGGCGGTGACGCCGGCTCGCCAGACGCGACGCCGTCGCCCACCACCGAGAGAGGCACGCCGGCGCCAACGGTGACGCCGCGGCCGCGCTCGCCGACGCCATCCGCGAACGCGGCCACACTGCGAGAGTACGCGCTCCCGGCGGGTGGCTTTCCGCACAGCTTGGCCGTCGACGCGCAGGGGCGCATCTGGTTCACCGAGCTCTTCGGGAACCGGCTGGGGCGATTCGATCCCGGGACGGAGACGTTTCAGGAATGGGCGGTGCCCAGGCCGAACGCGCAGCCCCACGGCATCGCCATCGCGGCGGACGGCGCGGTGTGGATCACCCACATCGGGCTCAGCGCCATCGCGCGATTCGACCCCTCCACCGAACGATTCCAGGAGTTCTCCATCCCGACACCGACCTCGGGGCCGCACTCGCTGGTCTTCGACGCTTCGGGGATGCTCTGGTTCACGGAATCGCAGGGCGACCGGGTCGGGCGGCTCGATCCGGCCACGGGAGCGGTGGAGGAGTTTCCGGTGCTGACGCCGGAAAGCGTTCCGTACGGTATCACGGTGGCGCCCGACGGCGGCGTCTGGTTCGCGCTGCTGCGGGGCGGCAAGATCGGGCGGGTCGACCCGGTCTCGGGCGTCGTCGAGGAGTTCGAGCCGCCGACACCGGGACAGGGGGCGCGACGAATCGCCGCTGACGCGTCAGGCCGGCTGTGGTTCACGGAGTATTACGCCGGCCAGATCGGCATGTTCGACCCCGCCACAGGAACCTTCCACGAATTCCCCACCCCGGCGCCGAACTCGCGTCCCTACGCCATCACCATCGCCCGTGACGGCGCAGTGTGGGTCACCGAAGAGGCGGGAAACGCAGTGGCGCGCTTCGACCCCGCGACGGAGACATGGCAGGAGTTCCCGATCCCGAGCCCGCAAGCGGCGTGCCGGACCATCGTCGAGGACGCCAACGGCGTCATCTGGTGCCCGGAGTCGGGTCCGTCGAACCTCTTGCGGCTCGATCCGTCCGCACGTTCATCGCAGCAGGAGTAGCATTCGATGCCAGAAGAGATCGGCCTGTTCGAAGCGATCTATACCCAGAAGGCGATGCGCCGCCTGAAGCCAGACCCGGTTCGGGACGAGCTCGTGCGCAAGACCATCGACGCGGCGATCCGCGCGCCGAGCGGCGGGAACCGCCAACCGTGGAACTTCATCGTCATCCGCGACCCGGAGACGAAGCGCGTCATCGCGGACTACTACAAGCGATCGTGGGACGCGAGCTACGGCGCGATGCCTCCGGGTGCGCTGGAGCAGATGGACGAGCAGGCGCGACGAAACTACCGGTCGGCGCGCTATCTGGCGGAACATCTGGCCGAGGTTCCCGTCCTCATCCTCGTGTGTCTACGCCACGCCCCGCCGCCGGGGACGCCGGACATCGTGCGGGCGTCGCACTACGGGTCCATTTTTCCCGCCATCCAGAATCTGATGCTGGCGGCGCGAGGGCTCGGTCTAGGAACGGCCCTCACGACGCTACACCGCGCGTATGAGCGCGAGATCAAGGAGCTCCTGGGCATCCCGGACAACGTCGAAACAGTGGCGTTGATTCCGATGGGGTGGCCGAAAGGGCGATTCGGCCCCGCCGCGCGACTTCCTGTCGAGAAGGTGACGTACTACGAGCGCTGGGGCGCCACCCGGGTGGACGAGAGTTGATCGAAGATCGGGCCGTCGCTAGTATTGTGCGAAATCGCACGAATCGGGGGTGGGCCGAGCTCCTCGGCGCACCCGCGCCGGAGCGCTCATGCCCATCGACATCCCGGAAGTCGTCATCGATCGGCTGCCCGTCTACGCGCGGGCGCTCGCGCTTCTCGAGGCCAGTGGCCGCGAGGTCGTGAGCTCGCAGGAGCTGGGCGCACAGCTCGGCGTCACCCCGGCCCAGATCCGGAAGGACCTCAGCTACTTCGGCCGCTTCGGTAAGCAGGGGCGCGGCTACAACGTCCGCCAGTTGCACGAAACCCTGCGCCGGATTCTCGGCCTGGACCGTCACTGGGAGATGGTCTTGGTCGGTGTCGGGCAGCTCGGCCGCGCCATCCTCAACTACGGAGGGTTCGAGCCCCAGGGCTTCCGCATTGTCGAGGCGTTCGACGCCGATCCCGCCGTCATCGGAGAACGCATCGGAGGGCTTGTGGTCCGCGACGTGGCGGACCTGCCCCGCGTGATGCAGGGCCGGCAGATCCAGATCGGCATCGTGGCCGTCCCGGCCTCGGAGGCGCAGTCCGTCGCGAACGCGCTCATCGAGGCCGGCGTGCGGGCGATCTTGAACTACGCCCCGATCGCGCTTCAGCGCCCCAAAGACGTCCACGTCCGCGACATCGACCCCGTGCTGTCGCTCCAGAGCATGACGTTCTACCTGAAACAGGCGGACGCGCCGTCCAAGTGACACGCCAGGGGCCGCCTCATGAGCGACCCCTTGCCCCTTTGGTCCAACGGGCCTCAGGCAGCCGTTTCCGTGGCCCGCGTCGCCGGGTGCGTGCGACGCCACCAGGCGCGCAGCGCGAACGCTCCCGCTCCCGCGGGCGGGACGATCCACCAGGAGTACACGACGACGGCGAGCACGCCACTCGCGATGACCGCCAGCGTTTCCAGCGAGCGCTCCCACGCTTCCCGAGCCGCCGTCAACGGGTTCGTCACGCCGTCGGGCTCGGGCGATGGCGCGGGCGTCTCGGCCGCCGCGGGCGTGAGGTGCGCCGTGATCGTGGCCAGCTCGCTGAGGTTCTGCAGCAGGTTGATGCGGCCCTGCGTCTGCTCGATCTCCGCGCGAACCTGATTGATGCGGTCCGTGATCACCAGAATGTCGTCCAGGTCCTGCGCTCGCTCGAGAAAGGCGAGATACTGCCGTTCCGTCGCTTCCAGGTTGCGCAGGCGCGCCTGAAGGTCGGTGAACTCCTCGGTGACGTCCGAGGTCTCCGAACTCTCGTTCACGACCTCGACGGCGAGGCCGCGAAGCCGCGCCATCACGCCTTCGAATTCGCGGTCAGGCACCCGAATCGTGATGGAGCCGACCTGATACTCATCGTCGCCGATGCGCTGCTTGCCCAGGCTCGAGCTCGCCACGAAGCCCCCGACGGCGGTCGCGATGCGCCCCACGTCTTCGAAGGCGCGCGTCACACTTTCGACTGTAAGGTCGAGGGACGCCGTCCGGATGATGGTGCGGTCGAGTGTAGCCCCCGCGGTCGCATTCGCCGCCGACTCCGCCTCCGGGCCGATGGCGGCGGGGGCGTCGGCCCTCGCAGAATCGCCGGCTGCGCGGGCGCCGAGAGCGCCGGTGTTCATCGCGGGCGGAGACGTCATGTCGGAGGGCGCGAAGGGGTTCGCCTCGCGGCCCTCGTCGGAGTCCAAGCTGGACGAGCCGACGAACCATCCAGTCAAGGCGACGGCCGCGACGGCCACGATGCCGACGATGGTGATGCGCTTATTCATCTCCGGGTCCTCCTCGCACGAGCCGTTCACGGGGAAGACGCCGGAGGGAGCGCGAAGGTTCCCGGGCTACACGAAGTCCCGCACCTCGTAGGTCCGGCCCATGCGCCCGCGGTAGTAATCCGCCACGCCGAGCCACATGGCCCGGAGCAGCGTCCAATCGCCTGCCAGGGCAAATCGCAACGACTGAGGAAGCCGGGTCGCCCAGAAGTACAGCGTGAACCACGCGTACCGCCAGCGCGATCGCTGGTGCTTTCGGACGAGGTACAGGCGGTTTCGGGTCGCGTAGTACAGCTTGAACGGAGTCATCCACCCGCCGCCGCTCGACCCGCTCTCCCGGTGGTACACGACGGCGTCGGGCACGTAGCGGATGCGGAATCCCCGGTCGCGGGCGCGCTTCAGGAGGTCGGTCTCCTCGTAGTACATGAAGAACGTCTCATCGAACCGGCCGACCTCCTCGAACAGCGAGCGGGGCGCCAGGGCGCAGCAGAAGCTCGCCGTCTCCAGCTCGCGGGGCACGCTCGACGCCGGCCCGTCGGGCTTGCCGTGGAAGGTGTCGCGAAAGAGGCCGAGCGTCCAGTCGAACCCGCCGGCGTGTGTGCTCACGCTGCGGTGATCGAAATACCAGAGGATCTTCGGGACGACGACGGTGCGCTGGTCTGCGGCGGCGAGGAGCGGCCGGAGCGCCCCCGGGGTCGCGACCGCGTCGCTGTTCATGAAGAGCACGAAGTCGCAGGGCCCGGCCAGCGCCCGTTCGAGGCCGATGTTGTTCCCGCGGGCGAACCCGAAGTTTTCGTCGCCCGCGATCACCTCGGCTTCGGGCAGCAGGTGGCGCACGCGCTCGGCCGTGCCGTCGCTCGAGGCGCTGTCGACGACGATGACGCGCAGCCGGGGGTACTCGAGCGCGCGGACGGATTGCGCCCACTCATCGATGAAGCCCGCGCTCTGGTAGGTGACGGTGAGGAGGACGACAACGGGCTCGTCCCGGCCCTCAGCCATGGCGGGTCATCGAGGCGGCGAATTCATCGAACGCCTCGCGCCAGTCTCGAAGGACAATACCCGCCCTCGCGGCGGCCGTATTGGCGAGCACCGAGTACGGGGGCTTACGCGGTCCGTCCGAGCCGTTGTGGTACTCGCGCGAACTCACGGGGGTCAGGCGAACACGCGCCCCCGTGAGTTCGAAGAGGCGCGACGCCCACGCGAAGCGCGAGGCCTCCCCGGCGTTCGTCAAGTGGTAGACGCCCGATGGCGCTTCGCTCAGGACGAGACGGACGACCGCCCCGGCGAGATCGCGGCACCAGGTGGGCGTCGCCACTTCGTCGTCGACGACGCGGAGGTCTTCGCTGGTTGCGGCGGCCCGCAGCAGCTTCGCGGGGAAGTGGCGGTCACCGTCGCCGTACAGCCACGCCGTGCGGACGATGTAGTATCGCGCGCAGCGCTCCGTGACCGCCCGCTCGCCGCAAAGCTTCGAATAGCCGTAGGCGTTGATTGGGTTCGGGCCGTCGGATTCCTCGTAGGGCGCCCGCTTCGTGCCGTCGAAGACTTCGTTCGTGCTGATGTAGACGAAGCGAGCGCCGACCTCGCAGGCGGCGCTGACGACGTTGAGCGTCCCGATGGCGTTGACCTGCTGGGCCCGCAGGGGTTCGCGCTCGCATCGCGTGGTGTCGGTGAGCGCGGCGGTGTGGATGACGAGGTCCGGGCGGACGCCGCTCACGGCCTGGCGGACGCGAGCCTCGTTGGTCACATCGAGCTCGCGCCGCGTCGGGGCCACGACCTCATGTTCGGCAAGCGCCCGGAGCAGCTCGCGGGCGAGCTGCCCTCCCCCGCCGGTGATGAGCACCCTCATCGCCGGAAGCGTAACGCACCCGCCGAGCGATCGCCAGCGAAACGGGGGCGCGTAACGTGTCGGCGTATTAGCATGGGCTCGACGGGATGACGTCACATCGGGACATGCGCTACGAGTCGGCAGGGACGGCGTGAGCGCCGGACTGTTCCTGCTGATTCCGCTGGGATTCGCCGTCGGCGCGTTCGGCACCATGATCGGCGCGGGTGGCGGCTTTATCCTCGTGCCCGCGCTCCTCCTGCTGTTTCCCGACTATGGTCCCGAGCGGGTCACCGCCATCTCCCTCGGCGTCGTGTGGGCCAACGCCACGTCCGGGTCCATCGCGTACGCTCGGCAGGGCCGTATCGACTATGTGACAGGGCTCCTGTTCGCGGCCGCGTCCGTTCCCGGCGTGGTCGGCGGCGCAGTGGTCGTGCACCGTGTGCCGGAACGAGCGTTCAGCGCGCTGTTCGGGGCGCTCTTGCTGGTCCTGGCGGCGGTGACCGTGCGGCCAGCCCGCCCCCCTATTCAGCAGCCGCGACCTGCGCGCGGCCTCCTCGTCCGCACCGTCGTCACGAGAGATGGTGTCACCTACCGGTACGCCTATCCGGCCTGGCAAGGAATCACCCTGAGCGCCGCTATCGGGTTCGCGTCGAGCCTGTTCGGCATCGGCGGCGGGGTCATTCACGTGCCGGCGATGATCGTGCTCTTCCGCATCCCGGTGGAGTTCGCCGTCGCGACCTCTCACTTCATCCTCGCGTTCATGGCTGGCGGCGCAACGGTCGTCCATCTCGTGGACGGAACCCTGCGAGGCGAGCGCCTGGCTCAGGCGGCGGCCCTCGCGGCAGGGGCCGTCCCGGGCGCCCAGTTCGGCGCCTGGCTCGCCCACCGAACGCGCAGCCGGACCATCGTCGCGGCGCTCGCGGTCGCGCTCGTCGCGCTCGCCGGCAGGCTGTTCGCGCACAGCCTGGGGTTCTAGCAGGGCGATGCGCTCGGTGTGGCCGCAGTTCCCACGGAGTACACTCAGTCCAGCATGAGCCGCCGTCTCCCCGCAGGAAAACTTCCTCACGGCCTGCTGGCCCGTCTCCTGGCGGAGGTCGCGCCCGCCGATCCGCGTGTGCTCCTCGGGCCCGGCATCGGCCGGGACGCCGCCGTCCTCGATCTGGGCGACCGCGTGCTCGTCGCAAAGGCGGACCCCGTCACGTTCGCGACCGACCTCATCGGCTGGTACGTGGTCAACGTGAACGCGAACGACGTCGCCTGCCTCGGGGCCACGCCTCGATGGTTCATGGCGACGGTGCTTCTGCCCGAAGGCGCGTTGCCCGACCTGGCCGAGACCATCCTCCACCAACTGGGGGACGCGTGCTCACGTCTGGGGGTGGCGTTGGTGGGCGGTCATACGGAGATCACCGTGGGGCTCGACAGGCCCATCGTCGCCGGCGCGATGCTGGGCGAAGCCACCCGCGAGGAGATCGTATGGCCCGAAGGAGCGCAGGAGGGCGACCACATCCATCTCACGAAGGGGATCGCGGTCGAGGGCACGGCCTTGCTCGCGCGGGAGGCTGCGCAGGAACTCGAGCGCTCCGGCGTGCCGCGGGAGGTCCTCGAGCGGGCGGCGGCGATGTTATTCGAACCGGGGATCAGCGTCGTCGAAGACGCCCTCACCCTGCGCGGAGCCGCGCGCGTGCGCGCGCTGCACGACCCGACGGAGGGCGGGCTGTCGACGGCGTTGTACGAGCTCGCCGCGGGCTGCGGGCGCGCGCTTCGCGTGCGGGATGTGGACAGCGTCGCGCTACCCGAGACGCGGGAGGTATGCGGAGCGCTGGGCCTCGACCCGCTGGGCCTACTGGCTTCGGGAGCGTTGCTCGCGGCGCTGCCTGAGGAGGACTGCGCGAGGGCAACGCAGGCGCTGGAACGCAAGGGGATCCCGTCGTTTTGCATCGGGCGCGTCGTGGCGGGTCCTCCAGCGGTTATAATGGTCGGACCGGAGGGGGAGTCGCCCTTGCGCCGGTTCGAGCGAGACGAGCTGGCGCGTCTGTTCGAGGGGCTGCTTTCCCGAGGCCCGCCGGGAGACCTGTCGGGTACTGCTGGTTGAGGCGAGGTGTGGTCGTGGCACAGACGAAGCCCCGAACGGTCGGTGAACTGAGAGCGTCCGGTTACAAGGTCGTTCCCGTCAAGGAGGAGATGCGGCGAAACCTCATCCGAAAGATCCGGGCGGGTGAGGAGCTGTTTCCCGGCATCGTAGGATACGAGGAATCCGTCATCCCGCAGCTCGAGAACGCCATCCTGTCCGGGCAGGACATCATCTTCCTCGGCGAGCGCGGCCAGGCGAAGTCGCGACTGATCCGGTCGCTGGTCAACCTTCTGGATGACGAAGTTCCCGCCGTCGCCGGCTGCGAGATCAACGACAACCCGTACGCGCCTATCTGCAAGAGCTGCCGGGACCGGCTCGCCGCCGAAGGCGACGACCTGGAGATCACCTGGCTCGGCCGGCACGACCGCTACGGCGAGAAGCTGGCTACGCCTGACATCACCATCGCCGACCTGATCGGGGAGGTGGACCCCATCAAGGTCGCGGAGGGGCGCTACCTCTCCGACGAGCTGACGATTCACTACGGGCTCATCCCGCGGACGAATCGCGGCATCTTCTGCATCAACGAGCTGCCGGACCTGGCGGAGCGCATCCAGGTGGGCCTGCTGAACATCATGGAGGAGCGCGACGTCCAGATCCGCGGATACCGGATTCGGATGCCGCTGGACGTCATGGTCGTGGCGTCGGCGAACCCGGAAGACTACACGAACCGCGGACGCATCATCACGCCGCTGAAGGACCGCTACGGAGCGCAGATTCGCACCCACTACCCGCGCAAGGTCGAGCACGAGATCGGCATCATGGAGCAGGAGCGCGCCACCTTCGCCGACACCGGCTACCGGGTGGTCGTACCCCAGTACATGAAGGAGATCGTGGCCGAGATCACCCGGCTCGCCCGGCGCAGTCCCGACGTCAACCAGCGCTCGGGGGTGTCCGTCCGCGCGTCCATCGCGAACTACGAATCGCTGCTGGCGAACGCGCTTCGCCGCTCCATTCGTCTCGACGAGAGCGAGGTGGTCCCACGCATCAGCGACCTGCCGTATGTCGTGCCCACCCTCTCCGGGAAGGTTGAATTCGAGACGGTGGAGGACGGCAAAGAGGAGCAGATCATCGAGCGGCTCATCCAGGGCGCGGTGGTCGCCGTGTTCAAC
>JBBING010000062.1:0-12841 GCA_037444005.1 Chloroflexota bacterium | reverse complement strand
CGGCCGGCGCGCTCCCCGCAGCGCGAGCGCTCCTGCGGCGGCCAGCGCCGCGACGAACGCCGGCGGCGCAAGCTGGCGCGGCCGCGTCTGCTCGGGATGCGCCGCCAGCACCGCCGCCTTCGCGCGGCCGTACCGGAAGTACTGCCGCGCGAGCCCGGGCAGGCTCGACCGCACAAAGTACCGCGAACGGATCGACGGCGTCAGGAGGATGCGCCCGCCCGCGGAGAGCAGCCGGTAGTTGAACTCGTCGTCCTCGCCCCCGTCGATGTCTTCGCGAAAGCCGCCGAGCGTGTCGAACAGGGAGCGCCGGTATGCGCCGAAGGCGACGGTGTCCGTCCACTGCTCGCGGGCGCTCACCCGAAACGCCGCCCCGCCGACACCGAAGCGCGACGACATGGCCGTGGCGATGGTCCGCCCCCAGAAGCCCTCGCCGACGCTGGTGATGGGCCCGCCGACGCAGTCGGCGCCCGACCACTGGAGCGCCGCCACCGACTCCGTGATGAAGTCGGGCGCGACGACGCAGTGACCGTCCACCCGGACCACGATCTCGCCGCGGGCCGCCCGGATCCCGATGTTCAGCCCGGTGGCGGTCCGCTTTGCCGGATTGGACAGCAGCGCGATGTTCAGCGTCGATTCCGCGATGAACCGCTCGACCAGCGGGCGCGTCCGGTCGGTCGATTCGCCGTCGACGACGATGACCTCGAAGCGATCGCGCGGGTAGTCCTGCTCGGCCAGGGCTCCCAGGCAACGCTCGATGTGCCGCTCCTCGTTGCGGATCGGCACGATGACCGACACGAAGGGACGTGACTCCTGCATGCGCCGTCCGGCAGCGTACACCCGTCCCCGCGCCCCGACAACGTCGTCTCAGAACGCGGTCGCGAGCTCCCGGTAGATGCGCTCCATGCGCGCGGCGTTCTCCCGCCAGTCGTACCGCCGCTCGACGAGCCGCCGTCCCGCCCGCCCCATCTCGACGCGGCGGTCGCGGTCCGTGAGCAGCGCTTCGAGCGCGTCGGCCAGGGCCAGCGGCTGCCCGGGCGGAACCAGAAGCCCCGTCTCGCCGTGGGCCACGACGTCGGGGATGCCGTGCACGCCCGACGCCACGACCGGGAGCTCCATCGCCTGCGCCTCTGCCGCCGCGACCCCGAAGCCCTCCCACGTGGAGGGCATGGCGAAGACGTCGAACGCCTGGAGATGCGAGGGGATGTCATCGTGCGGCGCCTCGCCGGCGAATCGCACCCGGTCGGCGATGCCCAGACGGACGGCGAGGCGTTCGAGGGCGCCCCGCTCCGGGCCGTCACCCACGAGCGTCGCCCGCCAGCGCACGCCGCGTTCGCGGAGCGCCGCCAGGGCGCGCAACAGCGTCGCCAGGCCCTTCTCGGGTGACAGGCGGCCGACGTACCCCACGACGGGCTCGTCACGCGCGGGCCGGGGCTGGGGCCGGAAGCGGTCCAGATCGACTCCGTACGGCACGACGGTGACGGGTTTCGACGCCGGGAGATACGCGAGCGTCGCCGACGCGAGGTGCAGGCCGGTGGCGGTCACATAATCCGCCCGCCGGAGCGCGAATCGCGTGAAGTACTCGTGAACGGGGCTCATGCCGGGCGCCTCGAGCACGTCCGTCCCCCACACCGAGATCAGCGTGGGCCGCACGCCGGATCGGGCTGCGAGGTACCCGTAGCTGGTCAGATGGAGCGCGTGGACGAGGTGCGGGCGCGCGTCGCGGACCAGCCTTGCGACCCGGCGCGCGTGCGCCAGATACCGAAGCTTCCCCAGCCACTCGAATCCACCCACGTACCGCACCACGGCGCCCGGGATGTGCGCCGGCCGGAACGAGATGACTTCGGTCTCCCACCCGCGCCCGGCGAAATACTCCACCCAGCGGCGGGTATGCACGTACGGAGCGTCGGCGAGATAGCAGACCCTCATGGCGCTGGGGCGGCGACCGCGAGCCGGACGACCCACGTCGTCACGGGATCGCGATGCCGTTATAGAGCAGGTCCGGGTCGCCCACGAACACGTCCGTCGTCAGGTTCGCGACGGCGGCGATGGGGCGGTCCGACTCGAGAATGGCCGTTCCCGCGAAGCCGTCGGGCAGGATGGGCTCGAGATACTGGAACACCGTGGCCTCGCGGTTCACGGTGATCGTATACGACACCGTCCCGTTCGGGAGGTCCCGCCCGAAGTAGCGCACCGTGACGTTGGCGACACCACCGTCCGTCACCATCACCCGGAACCACGAGTTCCATCCGTGGGCGGCGCCGACAGGCCCGTAGTTCTTGTTCAGCACGGGCAGGAGCACCTTGCGTCCGCCGTCCTCGGGACGAATCGCCCGGTAGTTCGTGAACACATCCTGGAATTTCGAGTTGCGGTTGACGATGACGCCCACCGGCCGCGTCGATGTGATCTTCACGGTGCCCACGAAGTTCGTGGGGAGCCGGTCGCCCGGCGCGAGGCAGTTCGCGAAGTCGTCCCGCTCCTGCAGGCACAGCCGGGCGGCCTTGACCTCGATGGTGTTCCGCTTCACGACGAAGGCGCCGCCCGCGTTCAGGTCGTAGCCCTCGAACAGCAGCGTCACCGATGCCGGCTTCTCCGGGTCCTTGTTCACGATCTGGAAGTGGGTGCTCCACTGGTTCAGGGGCCCCACCTCCCGGTCGATGAGCGGGAGGATGAGGCTCCGCCCCAGCTCTGTGTCGGCAAGGCCGCGGTACGAAGCGAAATGCGAGTACAGGGCGTGGTACTGGTCGGCCATGGCCGTGATGAACTGCTCGTCCGGGTCCGCGCCCTCGGCGTTGGTGTGCGTGGTGATGCGCACCGAGCCCGTGAAGGCCGGACCCACGCCCATCGTCTGCGGGTCGCGGAACAGGCTTCCGCCGGGGGGAATCGGCCTGCCTCCCTTGGGACAGCCGGACAGCCTGCGGGGCCGCTTCTCCGCCGGGTCGTACGGGTCGTACTTCACGGGGCCATCGGTGTAGTTGCTGAAGTACGTCAGCGTCACGCACGCCGTCGTCTGCTCCAGGTTCTGAACCACGAAGCGGCTGTTCCACCCGCGGTCGGGGCCGTCCTGGCTCGCGATCAGGGGGAGATACACCACGTGCGCGCCTTCGGTGGGCGTCGTCGTGTCGCCGGCGATGGAGAAGCGTCCGTTGCGGATGACGTCCTTCGCCTGCAGCGCCACCACCGGCTGCTCCGACGTGACGGTCGCCGACCCCCGGAACCCGCCCGGAAGCCCGGGATTCAGCTTCTGGAAGAACGTCCAGCCCTCGCCCGGCTGGAGCGTCGGGCAGACGTACAGCTTCGGGCAGACGTCGCTCGTGACGAGCCTGCCGTTCTCGTCGTAGTAGTCGACCTGGGGATCGGTGGGAAGCGTCCCGGTGTTCTGGACGCGAATCCAGCTATTCTCGACGCCGAAGTTGTACGCGGTGGCGCTGACGGCGTCCGCTCCGGACGGCGAGGAGTCGTCCGGCCGCGGAACCCCGAGCGCCAGGGCGACCAGGACGGCGCACGCCGCCGTCGCGACCCGTGGCACGAACGCGCGCGCTCGCGCCGGCAACCGGGGGAGACGCATCCACCATCCTCCGCCCCGCCGTTGACGCATACTATCGGCGCGCCCCGAGGCCGTCAACCGGTGGCGCGCCCACTCGCCAGCGCCAGGTACAGCTCCTCCATGCGGGCCATGTTCGTCTCCAACAGCCACCGCTCCTCGACCAGCCGGCCGTTGACCTCTGCAGCCCGGCGCCGCATCTCCGGGTCTGCGAGCGCCCGCACGATCCGCTCCGCCAGCGCGTCGGCGTCGCCCACGCGTGTGCGAAAGCCGTTTACGCCGTCGTCCACGATCTCCTCCTGCGACGGCAGGTCGGACACGATGGGGAAGCATCCCGCGGCCATCGCCTGCGTCACCGCGACCGATGTCCCGTCCGATTCGGGGACCGAGACGTACACGTGAGCGGAGCGGAACGCCTCGCGCAGCCGCTCGCGGGACAGGAACCCCGTGAACGTCACGGCGTCTTCGAGCCCCAGCTCGCGCGCCAGCGCCTCGAGCGCGCCCCGCTGCGAGCCCGTGCCCGCGATAACGAGGCGCGCGTCCGCAACCTGACGCCGCACGAGACGCATCGCCCGCAGGATGACGTCGATGCGGTAAAGAGGCTCGAGCGCCCGCGTGCTCAGGATGGTCGGGGGCGCAGGCCCTCCGCTCAGATTCACCGAGCCCTCGCGTCCTTCCAGAAAGAAGCGCTCGGCTCCGAGCACGATGACTTTCACCTTCGACTCGGGCACGCCCATCCGCACCAGCTCGCGCGCCATGTGACGGTTGTTCGCCGTCACGAGGTCCGCTTTCTGCGCCACCGTACGCACGAGCCCGCGCGACGCCCTCGACCGCGCGGCGTCGAGGAACACGTCTGACCCCCAGGCCGTGGCCACGAACGGATGGACATCGAGCGCGTATGCCGCATAAAAGGCGTGTTCGGTGAGGTAGTGAGCGTGGAACACGTCCGGCGCGATCTCGCGGACGACCCGCGGCAGCCCCGCCATGCGATAGCGAAAGGCGTGCGCGAGCCGAAGAAACCACGCCGGCAACGGAGAACGCCCGCCCCCGCCCGCTCCCGAGGGCGGCGCGTCCAGCCGGTCCTCCAGCGCGTGCACGCGGGCGCCTTCAGGGGCCTCCCGCGGACGATAGTACGAGATGGCGTGCACATCGTGGCCGCGGTCGATGAACCATCGCACCCAGGCGTGGGTGTGCGGGCTCGCCCAGTTGCCCAGCACGGCGATGCGCAACCGTCGCTCCGGCGAGCCGGACTCGATCACGCTTCGCCCTCCGCGGCCGGCGCGGGGCCGGACCGCCTCGCCCACGCCCGCACAGCGTCGAGGTACAGGAGCGCGTCCGACCGGCGAGGGGCGAGCGAGCGCAGGGGGTTGGCGCCCGCCAGGCGTCCGTACGCCCACAGGGCGAGCGCGAAATGCGCCCCGTAGGCGGCGGACGAGGCGATCGCGGCGCCCGTGACGCCCAGCGCCGGAATCAGCGCCAGGTCCAACGCGACGGTGACGACGATGGCGGCCGCGGTGATCATCGTGTTCACGAAGGGACGCCCCTGGCTGAACACGTACGCCGTCAGGACCTTCGAGCCAGCCAGCGCCACCGTCCCCGGAAGCAGCCACAGGAGGGGGACGACCGCAGGCGAAAAGGCGCCGCCGTACAGCAGCCGGACGAAGACCGGCGCCGCCGCCGCCAGCGCCGCTCCCCCGAGCGCGCTCAGGAGGAGGGTGTGCCGCAGGACGACGGGCGTCCGCTGGGCGGCGTCGTCGGCGTCGGACGCCGTGAGCTGCGTCACCAGCACCACGGCGACGGAGTTCGCGATGAACCAGATCCCTTCGCTCAGCCCGACCGCCACCGCATACAGACCCACGCCCGCCTGCCCTACGAACAGCGCCACGAGGTAGGCGTCCAGACGGTAGTTGGCGAGCTGCAGCAGATTGCCGAGCTCGCCCTGCGCCCCGAAGCCCACCATCCGGCCGATCACTTCCCGCTCCGGCCTCAGCAGCCGCGAGAGGTCGACATGCCTGACGCCTACGACGGCCAGGGCGACCGCGGCCCCCAGCGCCAGCTCCGCGCTGCGGAGCCAGATCGCCGCGCCCACACCCGGGTCGGCGAGCGCGATGGCCGCGAGCAGCATCAACAGGAACACGAGGGGGTCGATGAGCGTCACCAGGCTCATGGCGACGAACCGGCCGAGTCCCTGCAACACGAAGCCGAGAAAGCGATACTCCATCATCGCGGGCGCGGCCAGGACGAACGCCCACGTCGGCACATCGCGCTCGCGGAGCGCGTCCCCGACCACCGGGACCCCTACGCCCGCGAGAGCGGCGGCGACCAGCGCCGCGCACACCACCATCACCTGCCCGGCGGTGACCACCTGCCGCAACGTGAACACCCGCCGGCCCAGCATGTAGATGGAGGCGTTGCCGATCCCCAGACCAACGAGTTGATGCGTCAGCGCCGCCGAGAGAAAGAAGAGCGAATACGCTCCGAGGCCGGCTTTGCCCAGCGTGCGCGCGACGACAATGGATGTGACGAAGGCGACGGCGTAGTCCGCCACCGTGGCCAGGAAGACGGCGTTGACGTTGCGGAGGAAACCGCCCTCGCCTGCGGCGGAGCCCTGCTCGCTCACGGCTTCGCGACCCCGGCGACGCGCTCGACTTCTGCGATCTCGGCGGCGAGGCGCTGTTCCCAGGTCCAGAAGCGCTCTTCGGCGTACGCGCGGGCGCCCCGGCCGAGCCGCTCCCGCAGCGCCGCATCGCCCGCGAGCGCGACGATGGCGTCGGCGAGGCGGCGCTCGAACGGCTCCGCGACGCCGGACCGCTGGGGAGAATCCAGAAGCCGTCCGGTCTCGCCGTCGCGGATGAGCTCGCGCGTATCGCCTGCGTCCACCGTCAGGACGCACATCCCCGTCGCCATCGCTTCGAGCAGAGGATTGCCCACGTTCGAGAGGTCGGCCAGCGCCAGGAACAGGTCCGCGGCCCACATGTAGCGCACGACCTCCTCCTGGCGCACCGCGCCCTCGAAGCGCACGGCATCCCGCACGGCGAGGCGATCCGCCAGCGCCTCCAGCGTCGGCCGCTCTTCGCCGTCCCCGACCACCAGCAGCGTCGCGCCCGGCGTCCACGCCCGCACGGCAGGCAACGCGCGGATCGCCCGGTCCACGCGCTTCCACGCCGCCAGCCTCGAGGCCGTCAGCATCACGAACGCGTCGTCGGGCAGCCCCAGGGCGGCGCGGGCCTCGCGGCGCTCCTGCGGCGACGGCGGGCGAAGACGCTCGAGGTCGACACCGTTCCGCCAGAAGCGAACCTTGCCCCGGGAGGCCGGGTTGAGCCGCGCGAGCACCTCGTCGCCCTGGGTGCCGTCGTCCGTCATGATGTACAGGTCAGCGGGGATGCGTAGGGCGAGCACCTCTTCGTAGCGGCGCGCGCGGAGGAAGGGGTCGTCCAGCGCCGGCCGCATCACCGTACCCTGGAATCGCGCCACCGTGGGGAGCCGGAAGCGCCGCTGCACCAGGCGAGTCGCCAGCGCGCCGTGGACCTCGTACGCGTAGAGCACATCGTACGCCTCCCGCTCGAGGCAGGAGATCGCTCTGCGCGCTGCGAGCACAGGGAACAGCGCCGCGAAGCGGGCCTTCTGCTCTATCCGGTCGAGCGCCGCCGGAATCGGAAACGGCAGGTCCTTGAGGCTCGGCATGTGGAACGTCTCGTACCTGACGTTGGGGATAGCCGGACGCTGTTCCGGCCATGGCCGGAGGCCGGGCCTGTACAGATGGTTCGCGCCGATGTCCGGCCCCACCAGCGTCACCCGGTGACCCGCCGAGCCGTAGGCTTCGAGCGTACGATGTAGCGTCGGCGCGCCCCGGCCCTGGTCCAGGGACCACACGTCCAGCGCGCAGATCATGAGGATGTTCACAGGCGGCGCGGGCTCGTCGAGGCGATGCGGCGTCAGTGTAGGCGCGCCCCGCCGGAGCGGTCAACCGCACAGCGACTGGACCGGCCAACTCCGCCGGCCGCGGATTTCTCCACTGAACGGTTGCTATACTGGTCGCACGCGCTTCGAGCCGATTCGGGGAGGCGGGCGATGGCCGACCAGCGTTCCGACATGATCAAGCGGGGATTCGAGCGGGCGCCCCACCGGTCTCTGCTGCGGGCCACAGGCGTCATTCGCGACGAGGCCGACTTCCGCAAGCCGTTCATCGCGGTCTGCAACTCCTACGTCGACATCGTGCCCGGCCACGCCCACCTGCAGAAGGTCGGCGCCATCATCAAGGACGCCATCCGCGAGGCAGGCGGCGTCCCGTTCGAGTTCAACACCATCGGCGTCGACGACGGCATCGCCATGGGCCACATCGGCATGAAGTACTCGCTCCCGAGCCGCGAGCTCATCGCCGACTCCGTGGAGACGATGGTCCGTGCGCACTGGTTCGACGGCATGGTCTGCATCCCCAACTGCGACAAGATCGTGCCCGGCATGCTCATGGCGGCCATGCGGCTCGACATTCCCACGATCTTCGTCTCGGGCGGACCGATGCGTGCGGGCAGGGCGTCCGACGGGCGCCCCATCGATCTCATTTCGGTCTTCGAGGGGGTGGGCGCGCGACAGGCGGGCCGTATCTCCGACGCCGATCTGCTCGAGCTCGAACAGCAGGCGTGCCCCACCTGCGGGTCGTGCTCGGGGATGTTCACGGCGAACTCGATGAACTGCCTCGTGGAGGCGCTCGGCCTCGGCCTGCCGGGCAACGGCACCATCCTCGCCGACAGCGAGGAGCGCACCGCGCTCTACCGCGAAGCCGGACGCCAGATTCTGCGCCTCATCGAGGCCGACCTGCGGCCCAGCAAGATCGTGACGCCCGAGGCCATCGACAACGCGTTCGCGCTGGACATGGCGATGGGCGGGTCGACGAACACGGTCCTACACACGCTCGCCCTCGCCAACGAGGGCGGCGTCGACTATCCCCTCGCGCGGCTCAATGAGGTCGCGGCCCGCGTCCCGCATATCTGCAAAGTGGCCCCGTCGGACCCGAACGTCCACATCGAAGACGTCCACCGCGCGGGCGGCGTGAGCGCCATCCTGAAGGAGATCAGCCGCAAGCCGGGCGTCCTCGACCTCGACCAGATGACGGTCACGCTCCGCACCCTGGGGGAGAACATCGCGGACGCCGAGATTCGCGACGAGACGGTGATCCGGCGGCTCGAAAACGCCCACAGCGCCGAGGGCGGGCTCGCGGTGCTCTTCGGGAACCTGGCGCCCGAGGGCGCCGTGGTCAAGACGGCCGGCGTGGACCCGTCGATGTGGACGTTCGAAGGGCCTGCCCGCGTCTACGAATCCCAGGAGGAGGCGTGCGCGGCCATTCTGGGCGGCGAGGTGAAGCCGGGTGACGTCGTCGTCATCCGCTACGAAGGCCCGAAGGGCGGCCCCGGCATGCAGGAGATGCTCGCCCCGACGGCGAACATCGTGGGCATGGGCCTCGGCACGAGTGTGGCGCTCATCACCGACGGGCGATTCTCGGGCGGCACACGAGGCGCCTGCATCGGGCACGTCTCACCCGAGGCGGCGGCCGGGGGGCCCATCGCGGCCGTGCGCGACGGCGATACCATCCGCATCGACATCCCGAACCACCGGCTCGACGTGGACCTGAGCGACAGCGAGATCGAACGCCGGGTAGCGGAGGCGAAGCCGCCGAAGCGCGACATCCCGCCCGGGTGGCTGCGCCGGTACCAGTGGTTGGTCACCAGCGCCCACACCGGCGCCGTCCTCCGCCGCCCAGAGTGAGCCCGGCTCGACCTGCTCGGCGGCGGCCTGCCCCTTCGATGAAGGCCACGCTTTAGCGTGGCCAAGCGCTCACAGCATTCGGCCTGGCCCCGTCTGAGGGACGGCCATTCCCTCGAGGGACCCTCGGCCACCCTGAAGGGTGGCCTTCACGTAATTTCCCGCCGCGGGCAGGACCTCAGGATAGCCGTTCTTCCGCCTCGCGCTGCACGATGCGGTACACCTCGACCAGCGGGAGGCCCGTCGCCTCCGCCAGCCGGCGGCACGATTCGTACTCGGGCGCGACGCGCGGCGGTTCGCCGGGCAGCCGCTTTACCTTCACTTCGGCGGGGCCCAGGCTCGACTCGAACGCCATCGTCTCGCGCGCGGCTTCATGACGCCGCACCTCGCTGACGCGCACGCCCAGCGTCGATGTCTCCCGGAGCAGCGCGCGCACGCACGCCTCCTCGCGCTCGGGCGGACAGAGCGCCGCGAGCAGCACCGCCGGCCGATTCTTCTTCATCTGGATAGGCGTGAACCAGACATCCGCCGCCCCCGCGGCGAAGAGCCGCTCCTGCACGTAGGCGTACACCTCGGGGTTGAGATCGTCGATGTTCGTCTCGATCTGCAGCATCGTCCCTGCGCGGTCGTCGACGCGCTCGCCGAGCCACAGGCGAAGTACGTTCGGCCTCCCTTCGACCTCCTGGGCGCCCGCTCCGTAGCCGACGCGCTCGAGTCGCATCGCCGGCCGCCCGAACGTGGCCAGCGTCGTCACGATCGCCGCCCCCGTCGGCGTCACCAGCTCGACGGGCGCGTCGCCCCGCGCATCGGTCAGGGGCGCCCGGGCCGACGCCAGGAGTTCGAGCGTCGCCGGGGCAGGCACTGGCAGCTCCCCGTGCGCTCCCCGAACCGCTCCCGAGCCGGCCGGCAGCGCTGAGGCGTACAGCTCGTCTACGTCGAGCAGGCGCAGACCCGCCACTGCGCCCATCACGTCCACGATGGCGTCGACCGCCCCGACTTCGTGGAACTCCACCTCCTCGGGGGCGACACCGTGCACGCGCGCCTCTGCTTCGGCCAGCGCGCGGAAGACAGCGGCTCCGCGCTCTCGGTCGGCTTCGGGCACGTCCGCCGCCTCGATGAGCGCGAGCACGTCGCCCAGCCGCCGATGCGGGGGCCTCGCGTCTTCGAGCACGACGTCGGCCTTGACCGCGGCGAGACCCGCCCGTGTGACGCGCCGCGTCTCGAGCCGCCAGCCGGGTAGACGGAGCCGGCTCAGCTCGGCGCGCAGCGCGTCCTCGGGCACGCCCGCGTCGATGAGCGCGCCGAGCAGCATGTCGCCGCTGATGCCCGAGAAACAGTCGAGATAGGCGACGCGGCTCACGGTCGTCAATCGGGGCGCTGCGACCAGGCGAGGCGATTGATGACGGCGGCCAGATACCCGGCCCCGAAGCCGTTGTCAATGTTGACCACGGCGACGCCCGCGGCGCAGGAGTTCAGCATCGTGAGGAGCGCCGCCAGGCCTTCGAACGAGGCGCCGTAGCCCACGGAGGTCGGCACGGCGATGACGGGCACGCCCACGAGCCCGCCGACCACGCTGGGCAGCGCCCCCTCCATGCCCGCGACCACGACGATCACGTTCGCGGCCTGCAGCAGCTCGACGTGGTCGAGGAGGCGATGGATGCCGGCCACGCCCACGTCGTACACGCGCGCGACGTCGCACCCCATGATCGTCGCCGTCACCACGGCCTCTTCGGCGACGGGGAGGTCCGCGGTCCCCGCTGACAGGACGACGACGCCGGCCCGCCGCTCGACCGGCTCACGTTCGACCGTGATGCACCGCGCCGTCTCGTGATACCGGGCGTCGGGCACCGCCGCCCGCACAGCGGCGAAGGCGTCGGGCGTGGCGCGCGTCACGAGCACGCGGCCGTTCCGCTCCGCCAGGCGTGCTGCGATGGCCGCGATCTGTTCGGGCGTCTTGCGTTCCGCCAGGACGACTTCGGGGAAGCCGTCTCGAAGGCTGCGGTGGTGGTCGATCTTCGCGAACCCCAGGTTCTCGTATGGCATCGCCCGCAGGGCGTCGAGGGCATCGGCGACGGACACATCGCCCGAAGCGACGCGCTGGAGCAGCTCGCGGAGCCGTTCGCGGTCGATGACGCTTCCTCCCGCTGAGTGGTGATGCCAGTATACCGCCGGGGCAGGCGGTTGCTTCCGCCGCCCACCAGGGCGGATACTGGCGGCGTGACGTCGCTGGTCCGGCCCCGCTTCACTGTGGGCGTCCCCGCCCTCCTGCGCACGCCCGCGTTCTGTGGATGGTTCGCCTGTGTCGTCGCGTTCACGGCGATGGCCGTCATGGCCGCCGTGTACGACCGTTTCCCGGGAGATCTCGGCGCCGCCCGTCGCTGGATCGCCGTCGACCCGCCCGTGTTGAGCGGCGCGATGCGATTCATCACCGACGTCGGCAAGCCCTGGCCCGCCGGCGCCATCGGCGTGAGCCTGGCGGTGGCGCTGGCGCTGGCCCGGCGACCACTCGAAGCGGGGCTCACGCTCGCGACGTTCCCGGCGCGCGGCGTCGGTGAAGCCGTCAAGCGGCTCGTCGAGCGCCCCCGGCCAGACGCGGCTCTCGTGCGGGTCATCGACGACGGCTCGACCAGCTTCTCGTTTCCTTCGGGGCACGCCCTCACGGCGGTGCTGTTCTACGGCCTCGTCTGGTGGATAGCGGGCCGGGTCATCCCGTGGCGGCCGGCGCGGTGGCTGGTGCGCGCGTGGTGCGCCTTCATCATCGTGACCACGCCGGCGTCCCGCGTGTATTTGGGCGCACACTGGCCGAGCGACGTGGTCGGAGGCGCGCTCCTCGGGGGAATCCTGCTCGCTGCGCTCCTGTGGGCCGGCGCCGAGGCCGAGCGGCGCTGGCCGGCGCTCAGGACATAGAAGGGAGCCGTTCGGCCCGGCGCGACCGTGCAGGCCGCGGCCCGCGCCGCCGAGCATCAAGGAGGAGGAATCATCGCGTGAACTGGCTCGATGGCGTCATCATCGTCGTGGTGCTCTGGTTCACCGCGGCCGCGTTTTCCGCGGGCTTCATCCGCGAGGTCGTCACGATCGCGTCGGCCATCCTGGGCGTCATCCTCGCCGGGCTCTTCTATCAGGACTTGCAGAAGGACGTGCTGCTCGCCATCGATAACGAAGAGACAGCGCGCATCGTCGCGTTCGGCATCATCTTCGGCGCGGTGACGCTGGCGGGGCAGATCGCGGCGATGCTCCTCAAACCCACCGTGCAGGTGCTGCAACTCGGCATCTTCGATCAGCTCGCGGGCGCCGCCTTCGGCTTCGTGAAGGCGTTCATCATCATCGAGGCGGTCCTGCTGGTCTTCGTTACGTACGACAAGTTCGATCTGCGCGAGACTATCCAGGACTCCCTCCTGGGCAACTTCATGGTCGACAGGCTCCCGGTCCTGACTCGCGTGCTGCCCGACGAATTCGAACAGGCCGTCGACGACTACATTGGCTAGGCGCGTGACTGGTTCTTGGTTGGTGGGATAGAAGCAGCGCCTGCCTTCTGGTATG
>JBBING010000061.1:0-13203 GCA_037444005.1 Chloroflexota bacterium | reverse complement strand
CGCAACCCGCCCACCAACGCGGATCAAGACACCTGATGCGCGGCCCCCTGTTGTCCGCGCGCGGAACGTGGTACCGTGAAGCCTACCATTCGAGCTCCCCGCGAAACCGGGGTGGGAGAGGAGGCATTCATGTTGACCGTCACGGAACGCGCGGCGGAGCGACTGAGAGAGAGTATCGAGGCCACAGACATCGGCGAGGACCAGACGCTGCGCCTCGTCCAGACCGACGCCGGCCTGGAGCTCGCCATCGACGAGGAGCGCGAGGGCGACCAGGTGGTGCAGAGCGCCGGGCGGACGGTGCTCGTCATCGACCCCGAGGTGGGCGCGCTGGTCGACGGTGCGACCCTGGACGCGGTCGAGGGACCGCAGGGCGCGCGGCTCGTGCTTCAGGGGCCTGGCCAGCAGGCCTAGGAGCGTCCTCTCAGCCAGATGTATCGGACGCGGCGCCGGCGGCGGCTTTCCGCCCATTCCGGCCGCGCCGCCCATTCGTGCCCGGGAGACGGTCGGCCAGGAGCGTCCGGAGGTACTGCCCCGTGTAGCTCTCTTCGACGAGGGCCACCTCTTCTGGTGTGCCTTCCGCCACGATCCGTCCGCCCCGGTCGCCTCCGAGCGGCCCCAGGTCGATGATGTGGTCAGCGCTCTTGATGACGTCGAGGTGGTGCTCGATGACCACCACCGTGTTCCCCGCGTCCACGAGACGTTGCAGCACGCCGAGAAGTGCCCGCGTGTCCTCGAATGACAGGCCCGTGGTGGGTTCGTCGAGGATGTACAGCGTCCTGCCCGTCGACCGACGGGACAGCTCCGTCGACAGCTTGACCCGCTGCGCCTCGCCCCCCGACAGCGTGGTGGCGGGCTGGCCGAGCCGGATGTACCCCAGGCCGACGTCGTGGAGCGTCTGGAGCTTACTGCGCACCTTCGGGAACCGCTCGAAGAACTGGAGCGCCTCGTCGACCGTCATGTCGAGCACTTCGGCGATGTTCTTCCCGCGGAACTCGATCTCCAGCGCTTCACGATTGTAGCGCTTGCCCTTGCACACCTCGCACGGGACGGTGACGTCGGGCAGGAAGTGCATTTCGATCTCGATGTAGCCTTCGCCGGCGCACGCCTCGCAGCGGCCGCCCTTCACGTTGAAGCTGAAGCGCCCGGGCGTATAGCCGCGCAAGCGCGCCTCCGGGACGCTCGCGAAGAGCTCCCGCACCGGCGTGAACAGCCCCGTGTACGTCGCCGGGTTGGAGCGCGGCGTCCGTCCGATGGGCGACTGGTCGATGTTCACGACCTTATCGATGTGTTCGAGCCCCTCGATGGCGTCGGCCTCTCCCGGGCGCTCACGGGCCTTGTACAGAATCTGCGCGGCCTTCTTGTACAGAATCTCCGCGATGAGCGTGCTCTTGCCGGAGCCTGACACGCCCGTCACGCACACGAACTTTCCGAGGGGGATGCGGACGTCGATGTTCTTGAGGTTGTTCTCGCGCGCTCCGCGGATCACGATGGCGTGACCGTTCCCCGGGCGACGGCGCTCGGGCACGGGGATGCGCCGGCGTCCGCTCAGGTACGCGCCGGTGATGGATTCCTCGCACGCCATGACCTTCTCGATGGGGCCCGCCACCACCACGCGGCCCCCTTGCTCGCCGGCGCCCGGCCCCATGTCGATGATGTGGTCGGCCGCGCGCATCATCGCTTCGTCGTGCTCGACGATGAGCACGGTGTTCCCCAGGTCGCGCAGCCGCTCGAGGGTGCGGATGAGCCTCCCGTTGTCCACCGGGTGCAACCCGATGCTCGGCTCGTCGCAGACGTACAGGACGCCCATGAGGCTCGACCCGATCTGCGTGGCGAGGCGGATGCGCTGGGCTTCGCCTCCGGAAAGCGTCCCCGCCGCGCGATCGAGGGTCAGGTAGTCCAGCCCGACGTCGTTCAAGAAGGTGAGCCGGCTGCGGATCTCCTTGAGGAGCTGGCGGGCGATGGTCTGCTCGCGCTCGGTGAGAGGCGTCGTCGCCGTGTCCTGCAAGCCCTCGACCCAGCGCAGCGCCTCCGCCACCGACATCCTGGTGACGTCCACGATGTTGAGCTCCCGCCCGCGGTCGTGGGGCGAGGGGATCGTGATGGACAACGCCTCGGGCTTGAGGCGCGCCCCTTTGCAGGTGGGGCACGGGTTCGCGGCCATGTACCGCTCGATTTCGCTGCGGACGTAGTCGGAATCCGTCTCGCGATACCGGCGGCTCAGGTTCGGGATCACGCCTTCGAAGGTCGTGCTCCAGCGGTTGGTGTGACCGCCGTTCGACGTGTAGGTCACCGTGACTGGCGTCTCATCGCCGTACAGGATGACGCGGAGCTGCTCCGGCGTGAGGTCGCGGACGCGGGTCTCCATGCTGAAGCCGTGCTTGCGGGCGACGGCCTCGAGGATGCGCTGGTACCACGTCGACATCGTCGTCGCCCGGGCGTACGGCGCGACGGCCCCTTCGGCCAGCGAGAGGTCGCGGTTGGGGATCACGAGATCGGGGTCGATCTCCATTCGGACGCCCAGTCCCGTGCAGTCGGGGCAGGCGCCGTGGGGACTGTTGAAGCTGAAGTTCCGGGGCGCGATCTCCCCCAGGCTGATGCCGCACACGGGGCAGGCGAAGTGCTCCGAGTACAGCCGGTCGCCGACGCCCTCGATCCACACCAGGAGCACGCCGCCGCCCAGCCGGAGCGCCTGCTCTACGGAGTCGGCCAGGCGGCTGGCGCTGGCCGCGCTCGCCTCCGAGCCCGGTTCTTCGGTGATGAGGCGGTCGACGACCACCTCGATGGTGTGGCGGCGGTTCTTATCGAGCTGGAACTCTTCGTCGAGGTCGCGCACCTGCCCGTCGACGCGCACCCGCACGTAGCCGGCCCTTCGGGCGTCCTCGAGCACGTGCTGGTGCTCGCCCTTCCGGTCGCGGATGATGGGCGCGAGGAGCATGATGCGCTTCCCCGGCGGCAGGGCGAGGATCGCGTCCACGATCTGCTGCACGGTCTGCCGCTCGATCGGGCGCCCGCAGTTGGGGCAGTGCGGCCGCCCCACCCTGGCGAACAGGAGCCGGAGGTAGTCGTAGATTTCCGTGACCGTGGCGACCGTCGACCGGGGGTTCTTGCTCACGCCCTTCTGGTCGATGGAGATGGCCGGCGAGAGGCCTTCGATATAGTCGACGTCGGGCTTTTCCATCTGGCCGAGGAACTGGCGGGCATAGGCTGAGAGCGACTCGACATAACGCCGCTGCCCTTCGGCGTAAATGGTGTCGAATGCGAGGGAGCTCTTCCCCGAGCCGGACAGGCCGGTGATCACGACCAGCCGGTCGCGGGGGATTTCGACGTCGATGTCCTTGAGGTTGTGCTCTCGGGCGCCTCTGACGACGATGGCGTCCAGCGGCATGGACTCCCTCCGGCGTGGTCGCGAAGGCGCCGCGGAGGATAGCGCGGCGCGCGGGCGGGTCACCTCAGTATAGTGCGACGCCCTCGGCGGGGCACACGCGGGCGGTGCCTGTAAGGGCGCGCCGTGCTAGCATACCGCCGCGAAACGAGGGACGCCGAGCTGAAGGAGCGCACACACCGTGATCGCTGTCATCGCCAAGCTTTCGGTCAGAGAGGACAAAGTCGACGAGTTCAAGGCCGCCGCCGAGGAGATGGTCAAGGCGGTTCGGGAACATGAAGCCGGCAAAACGCTGGAGTATCTCCTGTGTCAGTCGGCGTCGAACCCGGCCGAGTTCGTGTTCATTGAACGCTACGCCGACGAGGCCGCGCTCGCTGAACACGGGAAGACCCCGCACATGGCCGCGTTCGGAGGCAAGATCGCAGGGATGCTGGCCGGCCGCCCCGAAATCGTGAGGCTTCAGCCGCTCGCGTCCATCAGCGAACCGTAGCCGGACCGCCGTCCGGCTCTTGACAGACCTGCGCATAATCATGGCGGTGGCTGGGCGTCGCCGCCGGCCCGCGCATCCGCCCCCGGGCTGGCCGGCGCGACGCACAAGGTGTCGCCGGGCGTCCGCCCGGCCCACGCCCCGCATTCGTGAACGCGCCCGCCTTCCCCGCCGACATGGGCTCGCCGCGCCGGCCGACCGCCGGCGGAGACACACGAGGAGGTTTTCGGTGCGACGGTCCGGACCGCCGGCGCGCGATCTCGTTCGCCAGGGGCGCGTCGCGCTCCGCTCCGACCACACACTCGCCTACGGGGCGCGCGCCGTTCACCTCACCCCGACCGAGTTCCGCCTCGTCGTCTACCTGGCGCGATGTCCGGGGCAGCCCGTGGCGTTCGCTGATTTGCTGGCGCACGTATGGCAGTACCCGGAAGGGACGGCCAGCGTCGAGGTGATCCGCGCCCACGTCCGCAACTTGAGGGCGAAGCTGCGTGCCGCTGGCATGCCGGTCGACCTCATCCGCACGCACCGGCGTGTCGGGTATTCCTTCGAGCCGCTCACAGGCGACCGGCGCCGCCGATGACGCTAACGAGGGGGGCGGCGGGGCGTCCCCGCGGATGGCCCCTCTGGTAGAATGGCGCGCCGTGACATTCGACCGCTCCTTCGTCGTGGGCGCGGGCCTCGCGCGGGTGGAGCCCACCGCTGATGAGCTAGGCGCGGGGGTCTATCTCGGCGGGTACGGGGGCTTTCGCAGCCGACGCGCCGAGGGAGCTCTCGACGCTCCCTGCGCCCGGGCGATGTACATCGGCCTCGGCGACCGGGCGGTGCTCTTCCTGGCGCTGGACCTCGTTGGCCTGGACGCGGCGTCGGTTCGAACCCTGCGGCGCCGCGTGGCGGTGGCGACGAGCGTGCCCGCGGACGCCGTCCTCATCTCCTGCACGCACGCGCACGCGAGCCCCGATACGCAAGGTCTCTGGGGCGGCGTGCCTGCGTCGTATCTGCGTCGCCTCCTGGACGCCGCGCTCGAAGCCGCGAGGTCAGCGCACGTGCGGGCGCGCCCGGCCACGCTCCGAGCCGGCTCTACGACTGTCGAGGGGCTCACCAGAAACCGACGCGGCTGGGCGGACGTCGACACCGCGTTCGTCGCGCTCCAGGCTCTGGACGCGGGCGGCAACGTCGTCGCGACGCTCGTGAACTTCGCCTGTCATCCGACCACGCTCACTGCCGAGAATCGGGAGGTGTCGCGAGACTTCCCCGGCGCGCTTACGGACCGGCTGGACGCCGAGCTCGGGGGCGTGACCCTGTATGTGAACGGCGCACTGGGGGATGTGAATCCCGCTCGCTCCGGCGGCGCCGACGCGATGCGCGCTTTGGGCGAGGCGCTGGCGGAGCGCGCCGTGATGGCGTTGAGCGACGCGCAGCCCGTGGGCCGGGACCTCTGCGTCGCTGCCCGGCGTCCGCTCATTCCCGTGGCGCCCGAGCGGCTGCCCCGATGGGCTCGCAGCGCGTTGCGCCCCGCGACGCCGGCGCTCCGGTCGCTCGCGACGTCGGGAGCGCTGTCGAGGCTGGCCGCATTCCTAGGGGACCGCGGCCGAGGCGATGCGGCCCAGATCATTGCCGGATTCGCGGCGACGCTGCCCGGCGCGCTCGCGAGCTCCGGCGGGACGGCCGTGCAGACCGCCGTCACGGCCGTGGCCTTCGGGCGCGAGGCGATAGGCGTCACCGTTCCCGGCGAGGCGACCACCCATCTCGCCCTGCCCGTCAAGGGCGATCTGCCCGCGCCGCATCGCTTGGTGCTGGGGCTAACGCACGACACGCTAGGGTACTTCCTGCCTCCGCAGGAATGGATGGCCGCGCCCGTCGCTGGCTACGAGGAGTCGGTGTCGCTCGGGAAAGAAGCCGGGCGAACGTGGGAGCGCGTCGTGCGCGAGGCGGGGCGGGCGCTCGGCGCCCGGTGAGGCCTGCTGCCAGACGAAGAGGGGAGGGCCGGCGAGATGTCCCGCCGGCCCTCTTACCAGTACTCCGACGCAGCCCCCAGCACCTATGCGTCGAAGTACAGGTAAAACTCGTAAGGGTGCGGCCGCAGCCGGACAGCGTCGATCTCGACCTCGCGCTTGTACTCGATCCACACGTCGAGCACGTCCTGCGTGAAGACGCCACCCTTGAGCAGGAAGTCGTGGTCCTCTTCGAGGGCGCGGATGGCCTCTTCGAGAGAGGAGGGGACGGTTCTGAGGTTCGCCGCCTCCTCAGGCGAGAGCTCGTAGGTGTTGGCGTCCAGGGGGTCGCCCGGATCGATCTCGTTCTCGATGCCGTCGAGGCCGGCCATGAGCATGGCCGCGAACGCCAGGTAGGCGTTGCAGGTGGGGTCGGGCGGCCGGAATTCGATGCGCTTGCTCTTCGGGTTATCGGTGTACACCGGGATGCGGCAGGCGGCGCTGCGGTTCCGCGCGGAGTACACCAGGTTCACCGGGGCCTCGTAACCCGGCACCAACCGCTTGTAGGAGTTCGTCGTGGGGGCGCAGAACGCCATCAGCGCCGGGGCGTGCTTCAGGAGGCCGCCGATGTAGTACTTGCACGTCTGGCTGATGAGGGCGTACCCGTTGGGGTCGTAGAAGATGTTCTTCCCGTCCTTCCAGAGGCTCTGGTGCGTGTGCATCCCCGAGCCGTTGTCGCCGAACAGCGGCTTCGGCATGAACGTGGCCACCTTCCCGTGCTTCCGGGCCACGTTCTTCACGATGTACTTGTACATCTGCAGCTTGTCCGCCATGTTGACCAGCGTGTCGAACTTCATGTCGATCTCGCACTGGCCACCCGTGGCGACCTCGTGGTGATGCACTTCCACCGGGATGCCCGCCTTGATCATGGTGAGGATCATCTCGCTCCGGATGTCCTGCAGCGAGTCGTGCGGGGGCACCGGGAAGTAGCCTTCCTTGTACCGGGGCTTGTATCCGAGGTTGGGGCGCTCGTCGCGGCCCGTGTTCCAGTCGCCTTCGATGGAGTCGACGTAGTAGTAGCCGGCGTTCTCAGTCTGGTCGAACCGGATGTCGTCGAAGACGAAGAACTCGGCCTCGGGGCCCCAGTAGCTCGTGTCGGCGATGCCCGTCGAGCGCAGGTACGCCTCGGCCTTCTTGGCGATGTACCGCGGGTCGCGGCTGTACGGCTGCTTGGTGAGCGGGTCGTAGATGTCGCAGATGATGCTGAGGGTCGGGATCTCGCACACCGGGTCGCGCCGCGCGGTCGACGGATCCGGGATGAGGATCATGTCGCTCTCCTGGATCTTCTGGAACCCGCGGATGCTCGACCCGTCGAACCCGACGCCCTCCACCCAGATGCTGGTGGTCAGGTCGTCCATCTCGGTCAGTTCGCTGACCGGCATCGAGAAGTGTTGCCACAAGCCGGGCAGGTCATTGAACTTGAGGTCGACGATCTGAATGCCTTCTTCTTCGATCAGCTTGGCTACGTCCTGAGGGCTCAACGTAAACCTCCTTCCACCATGGATTCGCTCCGCACGCCCGCCAGCCCCGGACGGGCGCGATTCGCTCCGTTCAGACGGCGATGTCGCCGCGCTCGCCCGTGCGCACCCGGACGGCGTCTTCGACCGGGAGGATGAAGATCTTCCCGTCGCCGATGTTGCCCGTCCACGCCGCCTTTAGGATGGTTTGGACCACCCGCTCGGCCGCGTTGTCGTGGACGACGGTCTCGACCTTGACCTTGGGCAGCATGTCCACCGCATAGGCTTCGCCGCCGCGTCCCGAGTGCACGATGCCCTTCTGCACGCCTCGCCCCGTCACCTGCATGACGTTGAGTCCCACGATGCCTGCCGCGGCGAGCGCGTCTTTGACGTCGTTGAGTTTTTCGGGGCGGATGATGGCTTCGATCTTCTTCATGCCACGATCTCCCTTACGCCGGGCTTTCGCCGGGCTGCGCCGCCTGGAACCTCCGGGCCGCCTGCTCGCGGTCGACGACCATGTAGCTCGGGGCCGCCGCGGGCACGCCGAGCGAACCCATATCGAAGACGTACGCGCGCTCGCCGTGCTGGCTGGCGTCCAGCCCGAGGGCTTCCTCGGCTTCGGTCACGCGCAGCCCCACGAGCAAGTCGACCGCCTTGAGGATCAGGAGCGACACGACGCCCGAGTACGCGATGGTGACGCCGACGGCCACGAGCTGCACCACGAACTGCATGGGTTCGCCTTCGAGCAGCCCGTCGGCCCCGAAGCCCGCGGCCGCGGTGCTGGCGAAGAGCCCGGTGGCCAGGGCGCCCCAGATACCGCCGACCCCGTGCACTCCCACGACATCGAGGGAGTCGTCGAGGCCGATGGCCGCCCTCGCGCGCACCGCGAAGTAGCAGAACGTGCCCGCACCGATGCCGATGACGAGGGCCGGCATGGCGTCGACGAAGCCTGCCGCAGGCGTGATGGCCACGAGGCCCGCGACGGCGCCTGCGGCCGCCCCCACGACGCTCGGCTTGCCCAGGAAGACCCAGCTCAGCCCGGTCCACGCGAGCGCCGCCGCGGCGGTCGCGATATGGGTGCTCATGAAGGCGTTGGAGGCGAGCCCCGAGGCCGCGACCGCGCTACCGGCGTTGAATCCGAACCAGCCGAACCAGAGGAGCGCCGCGCCCAGCACGACCATGGTGATGTCGTGGGGCTCCATAGGCTCCTTCCCGAAGCCGATGCGCTTCCCGAAGAGCACCGCCGCCACCAGCGCCGCGATGCCGGCGTTGATGTGAACCACGGTGCCTCCAGCGAAGTCGAGCGCGGCCCGGTCGCCCAGCCAGCCGATGGAGGCGAGCCACCCGCCTCCCCACACCCAGTGGGCGATGGGCGAGTACACGAGGAGCGACCACGCCCCGAGAAAGATGAGCACGGCGCTGAACTTCGCACGCTCGGCGAAAGCGCCCGTGATGAGCGCCGGGGTGATGATGGCGAACATCAGTTGGAAGAGCATGTACGCCTGGTGCGGGACGGTGGGCGCCAGCGCGATGGCATTGTCCGCCTTGACATCCTTCATGCCGAAGAAGGTCCGCGGGTCTCCGATGAAGCCGCCGAGTCGGTCCTGGCCGAAGGCGAGGCTGTACCCCACGATGACCCAGAGGACGGTGATGAGTCCCAGGCAGATGAAGCTCTGCATGATGGTGCCCAGGACGTTCTTGTTCCGGGTCAGGCCGCCGTAGAAGAAGGCCAGGCCCGGCGTCATGAGCATGACGAGCGCCGTGGAGATGAGAAGCCACGCCGTGTCGCCGCTGTTGAGCTGCAGTTCTGTGACCACGTTCTCCCTACTCCCTCCACGCTGGGGGCGCTTCGCGACCACACTCTAGTGGCGTCGTGTTACAGGCAGATTTCGCGCCGATGACGTTCCTGTTACCGGCGAGGAGAATCGTGGGAAGCCGTGCTTGACTTGACCGATTATTGGCCTCTAGGCTGGTGATGGGCCGTACTGCGGTTACGTGAGGGGACCTCCTCCCCCTGCCACCAAGGCGTGTCCTCTCGGCCGAGTCCGCAGTACGGCTCGATTGCGGGGAGCGCATCTGGCCGGACCGTCGACGGGGCGGTCCGGCCTTCGCTTCGAAGGCTCAGGTCTTACTGACTGGGGCGCGACGGGCGGAAGCAGTACCCGACGTTGCGCACGGTCTCGATGAACGTGTGCGTCCCATCTTCGATCTTGCTGCGGATGCGGCGGATGTGGACATCGACCGTTCGGGCGCCGCCATAGAATTCGTAGCCCCACACGCGATTCAAGAGCGTCTCCCGCGTGAACACGCGGTCCGGGTTCGACGCGAGGAAGAGGAGCAGTTGATACTCCTTGTACGTCAGGTCGACCGGCCGGCCGGACACATATACCCGATAGCTGCCCCGGTCGATGATCAGGTCGCCCGCCCGGATGACGTCGCCGTGAGGTCCCCCCGACTTCAGCCACACCTGATGGCGTACGCGAAGGATCAGCTCGGGCACGCGAATTGGCTGCACCACGAAGTCGTCGAACCCGATGGTGACGTCGAATCGAGAGAGCTGATCCTCAGGCACGAGGGCAATGGCCGGCGTCCGCGTCGGGAAGGCGTCGTCCTCGAGGATTCTGCGCAGGGCTGCCGGATCGCTGTCGCGCCCGAGCGCGACGATGACGGCGTCGGGCGCCGTCTCTTCGAGGCGGGCGGGCAGCTCCTTGAGCGTGGCGGCGGACACGGTGATGCCCGCGCTTTGAAGACCGCTCGCGACGAACTGGAGGTCCTCGGAGGCGTCAACCAGGAGGACGTGGCGAATATCGAATTGCATGGCGTGTCATCATAGCGCAGATATGGAGTTTGACCCGCCGCCGAAGGCGTTTCTATACTGAGGCGGTTGCGCGGGGTGACGGCGCTGCGAAGCGCCGTCCTGATTTATCCGGCCGCGCGGGCCCGAGCCAGCGTAGCTCAGTGGCAGAGCAGCGGTTTCGTAAACCGCGGGTCGAGGGTTCGAATCCCCCCGCTGGCTCCAGTCGCGCACGTCAATCGCCGGCCTCCACGGCCGGCGTTCTTGTTTCCGCGCCTACGGCCCGCCAGCTTCCGCGCGCACGTCGTCTCCGTAGGACGCCACGGTCGCGCTGGAGCCGGCGGCGGTGGCGACGGCCTCGCGAAGGTCCGCGAGGAATTCGTCGATCACGAGGGCGTGTCGCGGGCTGACCATGAGGTGGATCGCCGGCGGGTTCTCCTGACGGTCGAAGTGCCATCCTTTGGCGTTCAGGGCGTCGCCGATGGCGAAGATATCGCGTTGGTGGGAACCGACGGCGAGCACCGTCATTTCGGGCTCGCCCCAGACGTGGAGGCCGGGCGTCGCCCGAATGCCGGCGATGAGCCGCTCCGTCGCCTCCATGGCCTGTCGCGCAAGTCTGAGGTATCCCTCCTCTCCGAGGTAGTGCAACACCGCCCATGCCGCCGCGATGGGCGCTGCGGGCTTCGTGCCCAGAAACGCCTGCGTGCCGTAGAGACCGCCGGGCCAGTCGGCGAACTGGAACACCTGATACCGAAGGTTCGACTTGGGGCGGTGCAGAACCACCGACGCCCCTTTGATGGCGTAGCCGTACTTGTGCACGTCGGCCGAGATGGAGGTCACGCCTTCCACCCGGAAGTCCCACGGCGGAATGTGATGGCCGAGCCGTTCGAGGAACGGCAGCAACAGCCCGCCGAGACAGGCGTCGACGTGAAAGGGGATGCCTCGGTGCGCCGCCAGCGCGGCCATCTCGGGGATCGGGTCGATCATGCCGAAGGGGTAAGCCGGGGCCGAACCAACGGCCAGCACTGTGTCCTCCGTGAGGAGCGGCTCGAGGTCTTCGGCGTGTGTACGGAGGTCTTCGCGCAGGGGTATCTGGACCCATTCGAGGTCCAGGTAGTGGGCGGCCTTCACGAACGCGGGATGGGCCGTCTTCGGGATGACGATACGGCCGTGGCGTATGCCCCGTTCGGCGCGCATCCGGTCGCGAGCCGTCTTCACCGCCATGAAGATCGATTCGGTGCCGCCCGAAGTCATCGTTCCGCCGGTGTCTTCGTCGCCGTGAAGCAGGTCGTTCACGATGGCGACCACGTCCCGCTGCATCTCGCGCAGGCTCGGGAACACGAAGGGGTTCAGGGCGTTCTCCAGCAGGACATGCGAGGCCGCCGCCTGAAGCACCTCGTCCACGTCGGGGCCGGCGTTGTAGATGAGGCTCCACGTGCGCGCATTGTGGTAGTCGGCGTCATGCGCTTCGAGCGCGCGCAGCGCCGTCATCACCTCATCGAGCGACGACCCCCGCTCCGGCAGGCGCTTCATCGATACGCTCCTTCCCCCAGTCACACGGGCGCGCCCGGCGCCACCAGTGGCCACGGCCGGACGCGCTCCATCACCAGCGCGAGGTCCAGCAGGAGGGCGTCCTCGTGCCGCCGGGCGTACACCTGGAGTCCCACCGGAAGCCCCGAGCTCGTGAGCCCCGCGGGAATCGAGATGGCGGGGTAGCCCGAAATGCTCCCCGGGATCGTGAGCGCGCCGGCGTTGTAGGGGCTGACTTTCACCTCACCCACGTGGTCCGGCATGGGGCCCTCCGCCGCGAACGGCTCCATCGGGCTCGTGGCGCAGAACAGCAGGTCGATCCGCTCGAACAGGTCCGCCATCGCTTCGTTCATCTCGATGCGGAACTCCTCGACCTGCGCGGCGTGCCAGGCGCGGTATGAGGGGGCGAACTCCATCGCGAGCCGGATTTCGGGGGTCAGGTCGTCCTTACACTCGGGCCAGCGGCCCTTCAGCTCCGCCACGAGCGCCGGCAAGCCCGCCCGCGCCCACGCGATGCCGTTCTCCGGCACCCGGACCTCGAGGTCGACTCGCTCCAGTTCTGCGGCCTCGATGAGCGCGTCGGCGGCCTCCGTGACGATGCGCTCGACTTCGGGGTGGACGACGGCGTTGCCGAGATTGGGCGCGACGGCGGCTCTCAGGCCTCGCAGAGACCGGCGGCCGAGGTTCGCCTCCCAGCCTTCCACGCGCGGCAGGCTAAAGGGGTCGCGCGGGTCGTATCCGCACGTCACGTCCAGCCAGCGCGCGGTGTCGCGCACGCTCCGCGAGACGCACCCCTTGACGGTGGTGAGCTGGCCGTAGGCGGCGCGCGGACCACGCGGGATGCGGCCGAAGGTGCCCTTGAGCCCCACCAGGCCGCAGTACGCCGCCGGGATGCGCGTGGAGCCCCCGCCGTCCGTCGCGGTGGCGATGGGAACCAGTCCTCCCGCCACGGCCGCCGCCGAGCCGCCCGAAGACCCGGCGGGCGTGCGCTCGAGGTTCCACGGATTCCGGGTCGTGCCGAACAGCTTCGTCCGCGTGTATGCCACCAGGCCGAACTCGGGGACGGTCGACTTCCCGACGATGACCGCTCCCGTCGCCCGGAGGCGCGCGACATGGGTGCAGTCGACCGTGGCGACGCGATCCTTGAACACGATGGACCCGTCGGTGGTCGGCATGCCCGCCACGTCCTCCAGGTCCTTGACCAGCATCGGCACGCCAGCGAAGGGGCCGGGGTCCTTGCCTGACCGCACCTCGCCGTCGATTTCTTCCGCGCGGCGGCGGGCGCCCTCGGCGTCGAGATGGGCGATGGCGTTCAGCCGCGAGCGGGCGATGGCCTCGAGCGAGGCTTCGAGAACATCCGCCGCGCGGACCTCGCCCCGCCGTACGGCGTCAGCCAGGGAAGAGGCGTCCCGCATCCACGGGGTCATCGTCGGTCTCCTCGGGTCACGATGCGGGGTCGAAGCCGATTCTACGCCGCTTGGAGCGTCGCCGCCACTGGGTCCGACGTCGGACGGCGTCTCAAAGATTCATGGTAGGGAAGGCTTGGTGTGGTGGAGTATGCC
>JBBING010000060.1:0-13623 GCA_037444005.1 Chloroflexota bacterium | reverse complement strand
CGACATCGCGGCGACGCTCGAGGCGACGCTCGCGCAGCGATTGCCCGCCTCCGAGGTCATCGTCATCGATGGCGGCTCGACGGACGGGACCCGGGAGATCGTGCGCCGGTACGCCGCGCGTGGCCCTGTCCGGCTCCTGGAGCAGCGGGGCCGGTCGGGTGTCGGGGCGGCTCGCAACGCGGGCATTCAGGCCGCGACCGGCGACGTCGTGGTCGTATTGAACGCCGACGTCAGGCCGTCTCCCGACTTCCTCGAGCGGCTCGCCAGGGCCTACGTCGCGGGCTGCGACTGCGTGTCGGTGGAATCGCGGGTCGAGAACCTGAGCGACGCGTTCGGGCGGTTCATGCAGGCGGAGCACGAGCTGCGATATGGTCCCGGCCGTGACGTCGGCTGGACCGAGGGCTTTTCGTGCCGGCGCGAGCTCGGGCTGCGGGCGCCGTTTCCGGAAGAGATTCCGGGGGCTGGGGGCGAGGACGTGGTGTTCTTCGACCGGCTTCGCGCGCTCGGGGCCGCATGGCGGCTCGAGCGGTCCATTGTGGTCACGCACCGGACGCCATCGACGCTGCGGGACTTCTGGCGTCAGTGGTGGGGCCGAGGCCATGCGGTGCCGTACCTCGAGCGGCGGGTCTTCGGCTTCCCGGCGGGCGTGGTCGTCGCCAGGCGGGCGCTCGCCGCCCTGTGGTCCCTGGCGCTTGCAGCGACGGTCGTCGGACCGCTGGCCGACGCGTGGCGGCGGGCTCGGCGCTCGCCGCGGGGGCTGCGGGATCTGCCGGCGTTTTGGGCGCTCGACCACGTGCGCATGGCCGCCCACCGCAGCGGCGAGTGGGCGAGCCTCCTGCGGATGATGCGAGAAAGGCGGGCGCAGACGTGAGGATCACGGTCAGCGTGCCGGGGAAGTTCCAGCCGGCCTACCTGTGGGCTCGCTGGCTGGAATCGCGCGACCGATTGACGCGCCTGCTCACGCCTCTTCCGTATGGCAGGGTCGCTGCCTTCGGCGTCTCGCGCGGCCGGGCCCGCGCGCTGGCGCCCGTCGGTGTGTGGAACTATGCAGTGCAGCGCTTCGGGCCGCGGTGGATCCAGCCGGCCAATCAGATCGCCGTCACCGCGCTCTTCGACCTGCTCGCTTCACGCGCGCTCGGCCCTTGCGACGTTTTCAACGGTTGGGCCAGCGCTGCCCTCATCTCGCTCCGCAAGGTGCATCAGCGCGGGCTGCCGGCGGTCCTGCAGACGGGATCGGCCCATATCGTCACGCAAACCGCGCTCCTCACGGAGGAGCTCGAACGGCTCGGGCTGACCGGCGTCGTCACGCACCCGGCGGTCATCCGGCGGACGCTCGCCGAGTACGAAGAGGCGGATCTCATCGTGACGCCGTCCCGATTCGTACGGCAGACCTTCATCGAGCGAGGGGTGCCGGAATCGAAGCTTGCGGTCGTGTGCGAGACGGCGATGCCCCGCGTCGAGCCGCCGGCCGAACGGCCAGCGCGGGAGACGCCGCGGATTCTCTTCGTCGGGCGCGTCGACGTGCGGAAGGGCGTGCCGTATCTGCTGGATGCGTTTCGCCGGCTCGACGCGAACGCGACCCTGCGGCTCGTCGGGCCGGTGGGCCGCGCGCTGCTCGAGCGCCTCCGCCCGCTTCCGGACGGCGTCGAGCTCGTCGGCCCGCGCGCCGGCGCCGCCCTGGCGGCCGAGTTCCGCGAGGCCGACTTTTTCGTCCTGCCGTCGGTCGAAGACGGCTTCGGGCTCGCCGCCGTCGAGGCGATGGCCGCCGGGCTCCCCGTCATCGTGTCGGACCATGCGGGGTGCGCGGACCTCATCGACGACGGCGTGAACGGGTTCGTGACGCCAGCCCGCGACGCGGCGGCGCTGGCCGAGCGTATGCGGACGTTGGCGCGCGACGCGCGGCTCCGCGACGCCATGGGCCGGGCGGCGTTCGCGACGGCATCCCGGCGAACGTGGGAGGCGTACGGCCTCGAGATGGACGGGGCGTACGCCGCGCTCGCGACGCCGCGCGGCACAGGAGTTCCCGCTCATGCTCGCGCAATGTAAGGCGTTCGCCAAGCGAAGCGGCTGGCTGGTGCGCGCCGTGCGGGCGACGTATCCCGCGCTGAACTGGATACGCAACCGCCCGGCCTTCTACCTGCGGGTGGCGCCATACCTGGCGCGAATGGAGTTCGACGAGGTGTTGCTGTCCGGCCGCGGCAACGAACCCGAGGCGCACCTGCGCCGCACCAAACGGCTTCACCCCGTGCGCGACGCGGATGTGCTCGTGCTCGGTGTCGGCCATGCCGACGAGCTGGGGTTATGGCTTCGCGAGCGGCCCCGGTCGCTCACGGCGGTCGACTTCTTCGCTCGCGCCCGCTGGCGCGAGTATCCCGGCGTGGCCTTCGCGCGCATGGACGTGCGCCGGCTCGGCTTCGCAGACGCGTCCTTCGACATCGTGGCGTCGACCGCGCTCCTCGAGCATGTGGACGGCGTCGAGCTGGCTGTTCGCGAGATGGCCCGCGTCGTGCGGCCGACGGGCCTCGTCTTCGCGAACTTCGGGCCCCTCTACTACACCCACGGCGGCGCGCACTATCTCGGCGCCTTCGAGCATCTCCTGATGCCCGAGGATGAGTTCGTGCGGTATCTGGAGCGCCGGGGCATCCCATACGAGCGGGAGGAAGCGTTGTTCTACCTGCGCCACGGCATGTTCAGCCGCTGGACGTATCGGCAGTACCTCGAAGCGTTTCGGCGCCATTTCGAGATGGACCACGTGACGCTGCACGTGTCGCCGCAGGCGTTGGCGTTCCGAAGACGACATCCCGATGTATGGCGGGCGCTGACCGCGCGCTACGACGAGGAGGATCTGCTCACCTTCGCAGCGACGGTATGGATGCGCCCGAAGGCCTCAGGTGAGGAAGCTGCGAACGTGGCCGGGCGGCCGTTGGTGGAGGCGCGATGAACCTCGCTCGCTCGGCGGCGCGCGGCGCCGCACTCCTCTCTGTGACCAACCTCAGCGCGTACGCCGTGTCGTTCGCCGCGACGCTGGCCCTGGCGCGCATGGTCGCGCCCAACGAGTTCGGCAAAGTCGTGTTCGCCATCGCCGTGACCGAGCTTCTGTTCGTGCTGGGGGCCTGGAGCCTCCCGGTGGCCCTCATCCGGGAGCCACAGGAGACGCTCGACGAAGCGTTCGACACCGCGATGGCGCTGCTCGTGCCTATCTCCGGCGTTCTCGTCGCCGCGAGCGCAGGCGTCGCGGCGGGACTGTGGGCGCTCGAAGGAGCAGCGATCGCGCTCGTGTTACTGGCGGTCGTCGGTGGACGCGTCCTGCAACTCTTCGCAGGCTGCTTCATCGCGTGTCTCGAGCGAGAGTTCGCCTATGGCCGTTTTTCCCTGATCCAGCTGGCGTCGGTCGGATGCGGCGCCGCTGTCGCGCTCGTGTTGGCGCAGCGGGGCGCCGGCGTATGGGCGCTCGGGGCCCGCGACGTCGCCGTGAGCGTCGTCATGGTCGCCCTGGCGGTCGCACTCACTCGGTGCGTCCCCGGGCGTCGATTCAGCGTCGCGAAGGCCCGCGAGCTGCTGCGCTTCGGCGCGGGAATGGTCGGGTCGCGCCTGGGCGAGATGCTGTTCCACCGGTACGACAATCTGGTGCTGGGAGTCGTGTCGGGCGCGCGGCAGCTCGGCCTGTACAACCAGGGCTACATCCTGACGGAGACCGGGAACCGCCTGTACGGCCCCGTGCTGCAGCAGCTCCCGCTCGCCACGTACGCCCGCATTCAGGACGACCGCGAACGCACCGCGCGCGTGTTCGCTCTGCTCATGTTCATCCTTTCGCGGGGCGTGACCCCGCTCGCGCTGATGTTCCTCGTGCTGCCTGGCGAGACGTTGGCGTTCCTGTACGGCGAGCCGTGGCGCGAGGGGGCGCCCATGCTGCGGCTCCTCAGCGTGTACGCGCTGCTCGCGCCGCTCTTCGACCAGATGCGCGTCTTGCTCGTCGCCAACGGCCAGGTCGGGAGCGTCCTGCGCGCCCGCCTGTGGCAGCTCGGGCTGTTCCTGCCCGCCGTTCCGCTCTGCTCGTGGCTCTGGGGTGGCGTCGGTGCCGCCGCGGCCGTCGCCGTCGGAATGGTCGCAGGCGTCGTCGCGATCATCCCGCACGTGCGGCGTCTGGCGCCGCTCTCGTGGCGCGAGTTCGTCGCGCCGGTCGTGGCTGCGGCCGCGTCCGCGGTGGCCGCTTTCGCCGTCCTGTCGGCTGGCGTCGAGGGCGACCTCCCGCGGCTCGCGCTGGGTGGACTCACGCTGGCGGCGATGTACGCGATGGCGTTGGCGCTGGTGGACGGCGCGCGGATGCTGGCTCACGGTCGGACCATCCTGGCGGGGCTGCGATCCGCTCCCCCGCGAGAGGACCGGCCGGAGCTGCGCGCAGGGGCGCTGGGCGCGGCGCGGGCGACATCGCGAGGGTGAAGCGATGAAGACCGTCGTACGGCTGGCACACGTGGTGTCGCACCCGATCCAGTACTTCGCGCCGCTCTACCGCGAACTCGCGCGCCGCCCCGAAGTGGACCTCACGGTGTTCTTCTGTTCAGACCTGACGGCCGGGGCGTACCACGACCCGGGGTTCGGACGCCCTGTGCGGTGGGACACGCCGCTCCTCGAAGGCTATCGGTGGCGCATGCTTCCGAGTGCACGGGGGGCTCCCGTGTCCGACGGCTTCATCGCGCGCCCGAACTTCGACATCGCGCGCGAAGTCGCGAGCGGCCGTTACGACGCGCTCTGGGTCCACGGCTACATGCACGCGACCGCATGGCTCGCGGTGGCCGCGGCGCGCGCTCGCAGGATGACGGTGTTGCTGCGGGATGAGCAGACCTTGCTGCAACGAAGGCCGTGGCGTCGCCGCGCGCTCAAGGAGCCGCTCCTGCGGGCGCTGTTCGCGCAGTGCTCGGGCCTGTACATCGGAGAGGAGAACCGGCGGTACTTCCGGCGATACGGCATCCCCGAGCGGCGGCTGTTCTTCGCGCCCTACGCCGTCGACAACGCCTTCTTCCAGCGGCGGGCCCGGCAACTCGCCCGCCGGCGCGACGCGTTGCGCCGGTCCTTGGGGATCACGGACGACGCCCCGGTCGTGTTGTTCGCCGGCAAGTTCATCGAGAAGAAGCAGCCGTTGCGGCTCATCGATGCCTTCGCGCGCGTACGCCGGGCGCGGCCGTGCTGGCTCCTGATGGCCGGCGATGGACCGCTGCGCCCGGCTGCGGAGGCGCTCGCGGCCCGGCTGGGCGTTCCGGGAGTGCGGTTCGCCGGCTTCTTGAATCAAACCGAGCTCCCGAACGCCTACGCGTCCGCAGATCTGTTCGTGCTCCCGTCGTCTCACAATGAGACCTGGGGTCTCGTGGTCAACGAGGCGATGAACTTCGGGCTGCCCGTGGTCGTGAGCGACCGCGTGGGCTGCGCGCGCGACCTCGTCCGCGAAGGCGAGAATGGCTTCGTGGTCCCTCATGACGACACCGACGCGCTCGCTCGTGCCATCGACGCGCTCGTGGCCGATCCGGAGCTGCGCGCCCGGTTCGGCCGGAAGAGCCGGGCGCGAATCGACGCGTACAGCGTGGAGCGGGCCGCCGACGGCATCGTGGAAGCGTGTCTGGCGCGCGGGATGCGGACGGAGGACGCGAGACAGGAGGCGCTAGCGGCATGACGGCGCGAGTCGAACCGGTGGCGAAGCAGGCGTACTACGAGGGACGAGGGCTCCCGCCGGGGCTCGCTGCCCGCTATTACCGCGAGTTCGATGGTGCGTGCCGGATCCTCGACCTCGGCTGCGGCGCCGGCGACTTCGGCCGCCTGCGCCCGGACCCGGATGTGGAAGTGCACGGCGTGGACGTCGATCCGCTGGCCGTCGCGCTCGCCTCTCGACACGAACTCGCGGCGCAGGTGGACCTCGAGCGAGAGGCGCTGCCGTACCCCGACGCATGGTTCGACGGCGTCTTGGCGAAGGACATCTTCGAGCATCTGCGCGAGCCGGCTCATGCCGCGCGCGAGGCGTACCGCGTGCTCAGGCCGGGAGGCGTCCTCGTGGCGTCGGTGGTGATGGCACGGCCGTCGCGAGTATGGGCCGACTACACGCACGTGCGCGGCTTCACGCGTGAGGCGGCCCGCCTGCTACTCGAAGACGCCGGCTTCATTGTCGAGGCGATCTGGCGCATGGGACCGGTGCCGCTCTCGAATCGCCTGGGGTTCGTCGGCCTGGTCCCGGCGCTGCTGCGAGTGCCTCCCTTCGATTGGCTGTGGGGAGCGAGCTGGGAGCTGAGGGCGCGGAAATGACCGAGGGCCGGATCGATGTGCTGCTCCTGCGCGATATGCCCGAACAGGGCCTGCGTTCCATGGAGCGCTTCGCCGACGAGCTCGAAGAGGGGTTCGCGGGCCACCGCGCCGTCGCGCTCCGCTCGACCGCGGTTCGAGGGTCGCCTCTCGCGCGGCTGGCGGGGCTCGGGCGCGTCGACGGCTACTGGAAGCGGCTGGTGTGGTATCCGCTCGTCGCGCGCCGCCAGCGGGCGGAGGTGTACCACATCGCCGACCACGGGTACGCGCACGTCGCGATGTCGCTCCCGCCGGAGCGCACCGTCATTTCGTGTCACGACCTGATGCTCCTGCGCGCCGCTGAGGGCTCCGCCGGCTTTCGGCCCCCCGGGCTCGCGCTCGTCCGCTTCCGGTGGAGCGTCTCGTTCCTTCGCCGGGCGGCGCGGGTGGTCTGTCCGACCGAGGCCACGAAACGGGACGTCGAGCGTCTCGTCGGTGTACCGGCGGACCGCATCGAGGTCGTCCCCTACGGTGTGCACCCCCGCTTTCGGCCCCTGCCCGAACGGGAGCGTGCCGAGCTACGGGCGTCGCTTGGGGGCGTGGGGCGGTACGCCGTTCTGCATGTCTCGACGGGCCAGCCCTACAAAAACGTTGCCGGCACGCTCAGGGTCATCGCGGCGCTACGCGGGTCGGGCGTCGACGTGACGCTGGTGCGCGCAGGCGCGGCGATGGACGACGACGAATCGGCGCTGGCCGGGTCGCTGGACCTCGACGGGGCCGTGATCGAATGCGGACAGGTGTCCGACGAGCGGCTGGTCGAGCTGTACAACGCGTGCGACGCGCTGCTCTTCCCCTCATTCGCCGAGGGGTTCGGGTGGCCCCCGCTGGAGGCGATGGCCTGCGGCACACCCGTCGTCGCCTCGAACTGCGATGCGCTCGTCGAGGCGCTGGGCGACGCCGCCCTCATGGCCGCGCCCGACGACGTCGACAGCCTGGCGGCGGCGCTGCGGGTCACGCTCGAGTCGCCGGACGTGGCGCGCCGCATGCGAGCGCTGGGCCTCAAGCGGGCGGAGCGCTTCCGCTGGGAGCGCGTGGTCGAAGGATTCGCCCGGGTGTACGAGAGCGTGGCCGAAGAGGCGCGCCGGGTGCCGCTGGCGGTGGTGGCATGAGGGCGCTGCACGTTCTCCCGTCGCTCTCGCTCCGGTTCGGCGGGCCTCCCGTGGCGGTGCTCGAGGCGGCTCATGCCCTCCGGGATCTGGGATGGGACTGCGTGGTCGTGGCCACGGACCTCGCCGAACCCGCGTCGTGGAGCGGACGCCGAGTCGCCCATGCAGACCTGCCCGAAGGCGCGCGCGAGGTCGACGTGCGCCTGTGTCCCGCGCGGTGGCCGTACCGCCTCGCCTACTCCCCCGCGCTCACGCGCGCGCTCGACGAGCTGGCCCCTTCAGTGGACGTCGTCCACATCCACATGCTGTTCCAGTATCCTCAGTTCGCCGCGTTCCGGGCGGCCCGGCGGGCAGGGGTTTCGTACATCGTGACGCCTCACGGCGCACTGGACCCGCATCTCCGGCGCCGCAGCCGTCTGCTGAAGGCGGTCACTGATCTGCTCTGGCAGCGCCGGATGCTCGACGGCGCTGCGACGCTCCACTTCACCACAGCACAGGAGGCCCGGCTCGTCTCCGACCTGAGCTTTCGCGCTCCCGCGGTCGTCGCGCCCAACGGGATCCGATGGACGAGATTCCAGCGGCTTCCACCGGGGCGTTCCTTCCGCGAGCGGTACCTCGGCGGACACGATGGCCCGGTCGTGGTGAACCTCGGGCGCCTCTCGCACAAGAAGGGGCTCGACATCCTCGTCCGCGCTTTCGCGCGAGCGGCGCGCGAGCGCCCCGACGCTGTTCTCGCGCTCGTCGGGCCGGATGACGAGGGGCTGACGCCGAGGTTGCGCTCGCTCGCGGCCAGCGAGGGCGTCGCCAATCGGGTCGTCTTCGTCGGGATGCTCGCGGGCGAGGAGAAGCGCGCCGCGCTCGCCGCTGCCGACATCTGGGCGCTGCCGTCGCACACCGAGAACTTCGGACTCGCGGTGGTCGAAGCGATGGCGGCGGGCAAGGCGGTCGTCATCTCGCCCGCGGTGAATCTCGCGTCGGAGATCGCGGCGGCCGACGCCGGGCTGGTGCGACCGCAGACGCCCGACGCCTTTGCGGAGGCGCTTTCGGAGCTTCTCGCCGACCCACACCGACGCGAAGAGCTCGGCCGGAGGGCCCGGGCGTTCGCCCGCCGCTACGATTGGTCCGCGGTGGCGCCGGCGTGGGCGGCGCTGTACGAGCGGGCGCTGGGGCTGCCCGAGCTCACTCGCGCAGGGCTGGACAGCGATGCCCGCGCCGGCTGACCTCATCGCGCTGCTCGCCTGCCCCGCCTGCCGCGAGGGCGGGCTGCGCGGCTTCCGTTCGGCCGCGGGACGTCTCGTGTGCGATATCTGCGCCGCCGAGTACGAGGTGCGGGATGGCGTTCCGATCCTGCTGCCGCCCGGTACGGTCTACGAGGCGGGCCACGATGAGCTGGAGCACCTGCACGACCACAAGCGCGGGCAGGCCGCATACTACGACCGCGGGGTGGCCGAGGAGTTCGAGATCGAGCGGCCGCACGGCGCGCCGGCTGCGTATCGATGGACGTTGGAAGAGAAGTTCCGCCGCAGTGTCGAGCTGCTTCCAGATCTGCGAGGTCTCACTGTGCTCGACGCCTGCTGCGGGAGCGGGATGGACGCGGAGTTTCTGGCCCGCGCGGGGGCTCGCGTCCTCGCCGTCGACATCTCGCTGGGGTGCGTCGCACGGGCTCGGGAGCGCGCCCGCCGGCGTGGCCTCGAGTATCTGGCCGTCGTGGGCGACGTCGAGCGATTGCCTGTCCGGAGCGGCGGCGTCGACATCGCCTACGTCCACGATGGCCTGCACCACCTGCGCGACCCGCTGGTCGCCGTCCGCGAGCTCGCGCGCGTCGCGCGTCGGGCAGTCAGCGTGAACGAGCCGGCCGATGCGTTCGTCACGCGGGTCGCCGTGCGTCTCGGGCTGGCGCTACGCGAGGAGGAGGCCGGCAACCCGGTGATGCGGCTGCGGCCCGCGGACGTGGCCCGCGAGCTCGAACGCGCAGGCTTTCGCGTCACCGCGCGCCGGTACGCGCTGTACTACCGGCACCACCCGGGCCCGGTGATGGCGTTCCTGTCCCGTCGCGGCGTCTTCGCGGCGTACCGCGCCGGCGTGGCGGCGGTGAACGTCGCCGTCGGGCGCCTGGGGAACAAGCTGCAGGTGACGGGCGTCAGGGACGCGGCCTCGCGAGGGGACTACGGCGCGGTCGGGACGGGCGCGGGAGCCGCAGAGGCCGCCCCGGAGGCGCATTCGGCGACGAACGACAGGAAGGCGGCTTCCAGCGCGGGCCGGGCCAGGGCGGCGTCGCGATAGGCGCGCGCGCCTTCGAGCAGGGACGCCCGCAGCGCCGGGTCGCGGGCGGCGCGGAGGATGGCGTCGACGAGCGCGTCCGGCCGCTCGGGAGGGATAACGAGCGCCGCGCCGTACGGACCGAGCTCACGCGCGGCCGCGCTCTCTTCGGCCACCGCCGCGACGATGGGCGTGCCCGACCTGACGTAGGTGGTGAGCTTGCTCGGAAGCGCCATGTCGGTCACCGACGCCCGCTGACTCAGCAGCAAGACATCGGCGCCGGCCAGGGCGTCGAAGAGCTTCGGCTCCGGGAGCAGCGGGCGAATCTCGATCGTCGAGACGTCCCGAGCCATGCGCTGGAGCCGCTCGCGCTGATTGCCGTCGCCGATGAGCATGAACCGGACGGGGACGCCCTGTCGTTCCGCCAGCGCCGCCGCCTCGACCGCCGTCTCGAGACCTTGCTTCGCGCCCATATTGCCCGCGTGAACGCAGACCACTTCGTCCGGGGCGAAGCCAGCGCGGCGCCGGGCTTCGTCGCGCGGTGGGAAGGGACGCTCCGAAAGCGGCCAGTTGCGCACGAGGCGCACGCGGTCCCGTCGGGCACCGAGCGCCACGAGTCGAGGGGTGAACGCTTCGCTGACGACGCCCACGAGACGCGCCTGACGAAGCGCGTACGTCTCCAGTACGGCCGCCGGCCGGGCGAGCGCACGTCCCGTCGCGCTTTGTTCCGGCGCCGCTGACACCACGTCCTGCACGATGAGCCCGAGCGGGACGCCACGGGCGCTGGCGACGCGGGCCGCGGCGGCCGCGCCCGCCAGCGACGGCGAGACGGCCAGCGCCAGGTCGAACGCGCCGACCGCTCGCAGGGCGCGCCAGACCGCGGCCCCGAACGACAGCTCGAACGCCATGCGCCGGAGAGCGCTGGGCCGCGCCGGAATGTAGTGATGGAGCCGGCGCACAGGGTAGGGAAGGCGCGTGTCGTCGCTGTCGCGGACACGCCACTCGGGATAGTGGGGCCGCGACGTGATCGCGAGGACGTTGTGGCCGGCCGCGTAGAGGAGGTCCGCGTAGGCTCGCGCGTAGGGGCCGATACCGGCCACCTCGGGCCAGAAATTCACGGAAACGAGCGCGACCCTCATACGCCGTCGAGCCGCACCAGCGGCCGGATGGTCAGCAGCAGGAGACGCAGGTCGCGCGCGAAGCTCAACGTCCGTACGTAGTCCCGGTCCAGCGCTACGCGGGTCGAAGGCGGCAGCCGGTGCCGGCCGCCGACCTGCCAGGGTCCGGTCATCCCGGGGCGGACCACGAGGATGTCCTCGTCGGCTTCCGAGAGGTCGCGGCGGAGGTAGGGGCGCGGCCCGACGAGGCTCATGTCGCCGCGGACGACGTTCCAGAGCTGCGGGAGCTCGTCGACGCTGGCGCGGCGGAGCAGCTTGCCGACGAGCGTGACCCTGGGGTCGTGGGCGAGCTTCTGCCGTGTCTTCAGCTCGAGGGCGAGCGCACCGTCCTCTCGGACCAGCCGCTCGAGCCACTCTTCGGCGTCGGGGCGCATGGTCCGGAGCTTCCACATGGTGAACGGCCGGCCGTCCCGGCCCAGGCGGCGCGCGCCGTAAAACGCCGGCCAGCCCGAGGTCACGACCACGGCGAGCGCGGCCACTGCAATGATCGGCAGGCTCAGGACCAGCAGGACGCTGCCCAGCGCAAGGTCGAGCGCGCGTTTGCCGAAGCGGACATACAGAGTCCGCGGTGGCGCGAGCGCCGGCGCGTCTGCTTCCCAGCGTGGCGCGGCGTCCCATGGCCGCGGCGCGTCCGGTCTTGCCGCGCGCGCCCGGCTCTCCGCAGCGGGGCGAATGGTCATCCTGACGCCTCCTCCCGGGTCCGCGCTCTCGCGAGCTCGCCGCCGATTCTAGGAAGCGCGGCCGGGAGCGTGGCATCGGGCGGTTCCCTGATGCGCGGGGCCGCGCGCACGGAGAAAGGGGGCCGCCTTCCTGTACGTCGACGTTCGTCGCCCGGAGGAATCGGGGAATCGGCGCGCGAGGTTGCGGCGCTTCACCGGTCGCCGCGGCTCGCGGAGGCGAGCGATGATGCGTCCGTCCGTCGCCCGAAGGAAAGGAGACGTTCGTGACGCTCGCTCTCTCCGTTCCCCGCCCACATGCGCTGTCGGAGCGTCTGCGCCCGATGGCGCCGGCTCTCGTGACCGGGCTCCTGTTCGCCGCCATCGGCGTGGAGCTGATGACGCTCGCGGCGTGGATGCCCGACACCGTGCGGAAGTGGTGGGACCCCGACCGCTTCGGCTACAGCGACTTCGACATGTTCTACCTGGACTCGAAGGCGGGCGCGCCGACGGGACAGTACAACGTCGGCATCGCCTTCCTGATGAAGTCGCTGACCTGGCTGGACATGCGGACGGCGTACCAGGTCTATGTGGCGGTGAACTTCGCCGCAATGCTGGGCGTGGCGTACCTGGCGCAGCGGGGAGCTCGGTCGCTGCCGGCCAAGACGGCGGTGGTCCTCGGCGTGGTCGCGCTTCCGCAAACGCAGTGGGTGCTGCGCATCGGGCACTTCACGCCCGTACTGGCGCTCCTGGCGCTGGGCGGCCTGCTGCTCGTGGACCGCAGGCCCGTGATCGCGGGCGTTCTGTTCGGCGCGATGGTGCTCAAGCCCCAGTACCTTCCGGTCCTGTTGTTGCACCTGCTGTGGACGCGACGCTGGCGCGCGCTCGCGGGCGTCGGACTGGTGTTTGCCGCGCTCACGACGGCAGGGATCGCTGTCGTGGGGTTCGACGGCTTGCTCACCCAGCTCCGCGGCCTGCCACAGGCGCAGCTCGATCAGAGCGGCCTCCTCACGGGCACGCAGCAGGCGTGGCAGTACTCGTGGCAGGGCTTCCTCATCAGCGCAGGGGTCGAGCCCAACCCACTGCTCACCGCTGACCTCATGGCGCTCAGCCTCGCCTCTGTGATCGTCGTGTGGTGGAAGGGCACGCCTGCCGCTGCGAAGACGGCAGCCGCGCTCGGCATGCTGCTGCTCGTGCCGTACAGCACCTTCTACAACTGGTGCCTCATCGCCGTTCCCGGTGCCCTCCTCCTGCGCTCTGAGCTGCGGCCGTCCTGGCTCAAGCCCGTCATCCTTGTGGGCGGCGCTATCGCGGCCGCGGCCACGCAGAAGGCGACTCCGTTCCCGGCGAGCGACATGTTCGCCGCCGCGGAAACGTACGGGTTGTACTGGATCCAGCCAGCGGCTCTGCTCACGGTGTTCATCCTCGCGATCGCCGGCCGGCGCGAGGCCGCGGCCGCGAGCCCGGCCGCCGGCGTTGCGGCGATCGTCGCCGCGCCCGCCCGGGAGCGTCTGCGCGCGATCCTCCGAGAGCGCGCAGTGTCGCACCCGTGGAGACGCCGGGCGGGGTGGGCGGCGCTCGCGGCGGGCTCGGTTGCGGCCGGGTATCTGCTGTCCGCGTTCGTCAGTCAAAGCGGGCCATTCCGCCCCGACCCCTTCGCCAGGGACGCGGTGCTGCGGGCGCTGCCGTACGACTTCCCGGCCCCGCCCCAGGCGTCCATCGAGGACGCCGGCAGGGGCGAGCTGCTGCCGTATCGCGTCGAATGGACGGCGCCGGCGCCCGCGGGCGAGGTGGCGGGCGTCATCAAGCGCCGCTTGAACGACGGCAACTGGGAGATCGTCATGGACGAGAGCCGGCCGGACGGCGCGCGCCTCCGCGCCCTCCGCTACTCCGTGACCGGCGACCTCGACCTGATTGGGGAAGTAGTCATCCGGCCGGCCGAGCGGGGATCGTCCCTGAAGCTCGAGTTCACGCCGCTTCCCACCAACCGCGTCAAAGGCTACGAGGAGTGGCGCCGCAACCGGGGCCGGTAGAACCGCGCGCGACGCGTAATGCCTCAAAAGTGATGGTTACCCAAGGGGAGGCGATGCCTCAGAACCC
>JBBING010000059.1:0-13646 GCA_037444005.1 Chloroflexota bacterium | reverse complement strand
CTGAGGCATTCCGCTCCAGATCGTCGACGGCAAGACGGGCTATCTCGTGAACAGCGTCGAGGAGTGCGCCCGCCGCACCATCGAGCTGCTGGACGACCCGGAGCGGGCCGACGCCATGGGGCGCGAGGGACGGGAGCACGTTCGGCGGAATTTCCTGATGACCCGGTATCTGCGCGACTACCTGCGCATCTTCCACGCCCTTTCGCGGGGTGAAGCGCCGCCGGCCGCTCCTCCCGCCTCCGCCGAGGCGGCGACGCCGACGGAGGCTCGGCCGTGAAGGGCGTGCTCGCGCTCATCCTCGCCGGCGGGCAGGGCGACCGGCTGAGCGTGCTGTCCGAGGAACGGGCCAAGCCCGCCGTTCCCTTCGGGAGCCGCTATCGCATCATCGACTTCGCGCTGAGCAACTGCGTCAACTCCGGCATCACGAAGGTCGGAATCCTTACCCAGTACCGCCCCCGCTCGCTCAACGAGCACATCGGCATCGGGCAGCCGTGGGGCCTCGACCGCGAGAGCCCCGACGGCACGCCGGGCATCACGCTGCTCCAGCCGTACCTCGGCCGGGAGACGTCAGACTGGTATCGCGGGACGGCCGACGCCGTGTATCAGAACCTGTATTTCGTCGAAGAGGCGCGCGCGGAGAAGCTGCTCATTCTCGCCGGCGATCACGTGTACATCATGCGTTACAACGACCTGCTGGACTTCCACGACCGGGTGGGCGCCGACGTCACCGTGCCGCTGTACGAAGTGCCCATCGAAGAGGCGCACCGCTACGGCGTCCTCGAGGTCGACCGCAACGGCAAGGTCATCTCGTTCGAGGAGAAGCCCGAGAAGCCCCGCTCGAACCTCATCTCGATGGGTATCTACGTCTTCAGCCGTGAAACCCTGTTCCGCGAGCTCATCCGGGACGCGCGCGAGGACGGCACCCATGACTTCGGCCGGGACGTCATCCCCCACATGGTCGCGAGCGGCCAGAAAGTGTACGGCTACCGCTTTACCGGGTACTGGCGCGACGTCGGGACCATCGAGTCGTACTACCAGGCGAACATGGACCTGCTCGAGGACCTGCCGGAGCTGAATCTCTACGACCCGGATCAGCGGGTCATGACCCGCATGCGGGGATATCCGCCGCCCAAGGTCGGGCGCCGCGCGTACATCAGCCGGTCATTGCTGGACCAGGGCTGCATCATCAACGGCCACGTCGAACACTCGGTGCTGTCGCCCGGCGTCTTCGTCGAGGAGGGCGCCGTAGTGCGCGACTCCATCGTCTTCGACGACGTGCGCGTGGCGACGGGCGCCATCATCGAGCGGTCCATCATCGACAAGCAGGTGTATATCGGCAAAAACGCCTACGTGGGATACGGGGACGACTACACCCCGAATCACGAGCGCCCCGACATCGTGTACGCGGGCATCACCGTCGTGGGGAAGCGCGCCAAGCTGCCGCCCTACATCCGCGTCGGACGCAACGTGGTCATCGGGCCGGGCGTGACGGCTCAGGGGCTCGACGACAACTACATTCCGAGCGGGAGCACTCTCCGCCTGCCCGCGCGCGAGTTCCCGTACGGCCGCATCGAAGAACAGGGGGGACGATGAGCAAAGGCGCCTTCACGTTCGTGCTGCACAGCCATCTGCCGTACTGCCGCTGGGCTGGCCGCTGGCCCCACGGCGAAGAGTGGCTGCACGAGGGCGCCGTCGACACCTATCTTCCGCTCCTCGCGGCGCTCCACGACCTCGCCGCCGAGGGGGTCCGCTACCGCCTCACCATCGGGCTCACGCCGGTGCTGGTCGAACAGCTCGCCGACGCCGACGTGCGGCGGAATCTGGAGGACTACCTCGTCGATTTGCGCGACCGCGCGTACAGCGACGTGGGCCGCTCCGAGCGTGAGGGCGAGCCGACGCGGGCGGCGCTCGCCGATTTCTTCCACCGCCGCTACGTCTGGCTGCTGGACCAGTACACGAACCGCTTCGGGCGCGACCTCGTCGGCGCGTTCCGCGAGCTCCAGGACGCCGGCTTCGTCGAGCTCGCAAGCAGCGCCGCGACGCACGGCTACCTCCCCCTGTTCGAACGCGACTCGTCGATCTACGGACAGATTGCGACCGGCGTGCGCGCGTATCAACGTCACTTCGGCCGCCCCGTCGAGTCGTTCTGGCTTCCCGAATGCGGCTACCGGCCGCCGTACGTGACCGGCCCGCAGGGTTACCGCAAACCGGGGCTGCACGAATTCCTCGCGGGCCAGAATGTCGTGTGCTTCTTCGTCGAGACGCACGCCATCGAAGGCGGCGAGCCGCTGGGCAAGGCCGCGGGCGACGCCTTCGGACCCTACGGCTCCATCCCACGGCGCTACTCCGTGCCGCGCCCGGCCTACCCCGAGCCGACGATGCGCACCACGCTGCTCCCCTACTGGGTGTTCGACACGCGAGTGGCCGCCCTGGGCCGCGAGCCGCGTACGGGACTCCAGGTCTGGTCCGCCGAACACGGGTACCCCGGCGACTACCACTACCTCGAGTTCCACAAGAAGGACGGCGAATCGGGCCTCCGCTACTGGGCGGTGACCGGACGCAGCGTCGACCTCGCCGATAAGGCCTGGTATCGCCCTGACGCCGCCGCCGAACGCGTGCGCGTCCACGCCGACCACTTCGCGACACTGGTGACGGACATCGTGCGCGGCTTCCACGCGCAGACGGGACGCCGGGGCATCGTCGTCGCGGCCTACGACACGGAGCTGTTCGGGCACTGGTGGTTCGAGGGCGTCGACTGGTTGAAGGAGACGCTGAAGCGGCTCGCGGCGGAGCCGGACGTGCAGCTCACGGGCGCCGCTGAGTTCGTGCGGGCGGAGCCGCCGGAAGACGTACTCGCGTTGCCGGAGAGCTCGTGGGGCCAGGCCGGCAATCACTTCACGTGGATGAACGCGGACACCGCGTGGATGTGGCCCATCATCACGCAGGCGCAGGAGCGGATGGAGCGGCTGGTCGCCCGGCGCCCTTCGCCTTCGCCGTCCGTCCGTGAGGCGCTGGACCAGGCGGCCCGCGAGCTGCTCCTGCTCGAATCGAGCGACTGGCCTTTCCTCGTGACGACGTGGCAGGCGCGCGAGTACGCCACACTGCGGTTCTCGGAGCATGTCGAACGGTTCAACCAGCTCGCCGGGCAGCTCGAACAGGGGACCGTCGACCCTGAACTCGTCGCGCGCTATCGTGAGCTCGACAACATCTTCCCGGACATCGACTACCGGGATTTCGAGGCGCGCGAGGGCATCGCGGCCCCGGCCGTAAAAGATCGCCGCTAGCCGCGTTCTGATCGACAGATACGCCTTCAGGCCGTAACGAGGGAGACAGGCGACCGCCGATGACGATCTACTGGGCGCCGCTGCTGCACTTTTACCAGCCCCCGATCCAGATTCCCGAAGTGCTGCGCAAGGTAGTCGACGAGTCCTACCGGCCGCTCATCGACGTGTTCAAGCAGTACCCGTACGCCAAGGTCACCGTGAACATCAACGGCGTGCTCACGGAGATGCTCTTCGAGAGCGGGTATACCGACGTCATCGACGGGTTACGCGAGCTGGCCGAGCGAGGACAGCTCGAGTTCGTCGGGTCCGCCAAGTACCACGCCATCCTTCCGCTCATCCCGCCCGATGAGCAGCGGCGCCAGATCCGGCGCAACCACATGACCAACCGCCACTTCTTCGGCGACGTGTACCAGCCGCGCGGCTTCTTCCCGCCCGAGATGTGCATCAGTCAGGACATCCTCGAACCCGTCGCAGACTTCGGGCACGAATGGATCATCGCCAGCGGCATCGCGTGTCCTGCTCCGTGGCCCACCGACGGCTTCTACACGGCTGCGGCGCCCGGCGCCTCGGGTGAGGAGCTTACGCTCGTGTTCCGGGACGACGTGCTGAGCAACAAGATCAGTTTCCAGGACATGGACGGCAAAGCCTTCGTCGCGCACCTGCGCTCCGTGGCCGGAAGCGCGAACGGCGCCGACCGGTACGTCGTCACCGCGATGGACGCGGAGACATTTGGACACCACATCGAGAACTGGGACCAGCTCTTCCTGGCGGAGGCCTACGAATCGCTCGCTCCGAAGCCGTACGCCGAGCTCGCCCAACAGCGAGTGCTCTCGGAGGCGCACAAGCGGCTCCTCACGATGCCGGAGGAGCCGGAGCTCGGTGAGGTCCGCATCGTCACCATCAGCGAGCTGGTGGACCGCTTCCCACGCAAGGGGCGCGTCGAGCCGCGGGCGTCATCGTGGAGCACCACGGAGGAGGACCTGAAGCACAACAACCCGTATCCCCTCTGGAAGGACCCTGGAAACTACATCCACCGGCTCCAGTGGCAGCATGTGGACCTGTGCCTCGAGCTCGTGCACCGGGCGCTCGAGGTCGCGGGATCGCCCGCGAGCCGCCGCCACGCCGACATCGCGCGGGGGCTCATGGATCCGGCGCTGCACAGCTGTCAGTTCTGGTGGGCGAGCCGCCGCCCTCACTGGGACATCAACATGATCACCCGCGGGCTGTTCCAGCAGGCCGAGGTCATCGTCAACGCCTTCCGGGCCATCAACATCAGCGACGCGCCGGAAGAGACCAAGCGGGAGTGCTACTACCGGGTCGTCGCGGGCCGGGACCTGCAGAACAAGCTCACCGACCAGCTCTTCTGGGACTAGCGCCGGCGCTCCGCGGGACGTCGCCTGCCGCGTGGAGCGCAGAAGCCCGGCAGACGCTGGTATCGCCGCGAGGCATCGCGGATAATCGAACGTAGGCCCACAGAAGACGGAGCGAGCGCCGCGCGTCCGCGCTAGGGACGGAGCCCGTGCGACTCAACCTCGCCCTGGTCCTCCACAACCACCAGCCCGTAGGCAACTACGGCTTCGTCTTCGACGACGTCTACCGCCGCGCTTACCTCCCCTTGCTCGAATGCCTCGAGCGGCATCCGTCCATCCGCGTGGCGATGCACCACTCGGGCTGCCTCTTCGACTGGCTCGAAGCTAACCGGCCCGAGTACCTCGACCTCCTGAAGCGCCTGGTGGACCGCGGCCAGATCGAGCTCGTGTCGGGAGGCTACTACGAGCCCATCCTTTCGATGCTCGCCGAGGACGACCGCGTCGGGCAGATCAAGAAGCTCTCGACGTACCTGAGGGATCGCTTCGGGCAGCAGCCGACGGGCATGTGGCTCGCCGAGCGCGTCTGGGAGCCGGAGTTCGCCTGGGCTATCGACGAAGCGGGCCTCGACTGGACGCTCGTGGACGACCGGCACTTCAAGCTGGTCGGTCTCACGGACGCCGACCTGAACGGCGCGTTCATCACCGAAGACCAGGGACGGCATGTGCACATCTTCGCGGGGTCTCAGCGCCTGCGGTACATCATCCCCTGGCGCGAGGTGGACGACGTCATCGCTGAGCTGCGCGGCCTGGCCCGCGACGACCCGTCGACGCTGGTGGTCCTCGGCGACGACGGCGAGAAGTTCGGCTCCTGGCCGACGACGTACGAATACGTTTGGGAGCGCGGCTGGATGGATCGCTTCTTCGAGGCCATCGAGCGCAACAGCGACTGGCTTCGCACGATCACCCCGGGGGAGTACAACCGCACCTACGACGCGCGCGGTCTCGTGTACCTGCCGACGGCGTCGTACTCCGAGATGATGGAGTGGGCGCTTCCTCCCGAGGCGTCGTCGGAGCTGGTGCGCCTGCGGGAAGAATTCGAGGCGGCGGGCCGCGAGGACGTGCTCCGGTACTTGAACGGCGGCTTCTGGCGCTCTTTTCTCGCCCGCTACAGCGAGGCCAACGCCATGCACAAGCGGGGCGTCCGGGTGCACGACAAACTCAACGCGGCCGCCAAGCTGGGCGCCGACGTGCGCTGCGCCCGAACCCTCCTCTGGACGGCCCAGTGCAACTGCCCGTACTGGCACGGCGTCTTCGGCGGGCTCTACCTGCGCCACATCCGGGCCGCGACTCATACGTTCCTGGTCGCCGCGGAACGCGAAGCGGACCGGCTGACGCACCACGCGCCCTACGTCGAAGTCAGGCAGGCGGACTTCGACTTCGACGGGAAGCGCGAGGTGCTGGTGCAAACGCCAGCGCTATCACTCATGGTGCACCCCGCCTTCGGCGGGATGCTGAGCGAATGGGACCTCCGGGGCCCCGCGTGGAGTCTCGTTAACACCCTCACCCGCAGGCGGGAGGCCTACCACGAGCGCCTGCTCGAGGCGGGAAGCCTCGACATGCCCGCAGACGAGCCGCAAACCATCCATAGCCTGCGCATCAAGGAACGGGGGCTCGAGCGGTATCTCGTGTACGACCGCCGGCGCCGCTGCGCCGCGCAGGACGCCCTGGTGCATCCCAGCGTGACCGCCGAAACGTGCGCGACGAACGGTTTCGAGCCGCTGTACGATTTCGCCGACAAGCCTTTCGTCATCACGGGCCGCGAGGAAGCGATCGAGTTGCTGCACGAGGGTCTCGGGCTTCGGCTCACCAAGCGGTACGTCGTCGACGAATCGGCGCCCGCCTTCGAAGTCTTCTGGGAACTCACGAACCTCCAATCGGAGCCCCTGGTCGCGGCGTTCGTGAGCGAGTGGAACCTGTCGCCTCCGCAGGCTCCCCAGGGCGACGACCGCATCCACCTGTTGCGTCTGGGACACGGCGACGTGGACCTGACCGCCGGACCGGGGCACGTGGAGCAGGCGACCGAGTTCGAGCTCCGGGGAAGCGCGACGTACGGCGTGCGCGCCCGGCTCCACGCTCCAGCCGATGTGTGGCACTTCCCCATCGAGACCGTGTCGAATTCGGAGGCGGGCCTCGAACGGGCGCTGCAGGGCGTCTGCCTCGCGCTGCGCTGGCCGTTGGACCTCGCGCCGGGCGGCTCGGTGCGCCTGACGGTGCGCTGGGACGTCGCTGGCGACGCTCCCGAGTTCGAGGTCACGAACGCGTAAGCCGTGCTATGATGGCGTCCGGTATATCCGTAGGACGGCGGGCCTGCGGATACAGTCGCCGCCCGCCCGGCGCCACTTGTCCCACAGGAACCGCAAACCGAAAGGACCGCAGATGGCCTACGCGCGCGTCAACGGCGTCGAGCTGTACTACGAGGAACACGGCGTCGGCGAGCCGATGCTCCTCATCATGGGCTTCGGCGGCAACACTGAGGCCTGGGCCGGCCAGATTCCCGAGCTCTCCCGCCATCTTCACGTCATCGCCTTCGACAACCGGGGCGCAGGCAGGAGTGAGAAGCCCGAGGGCCCGTATTCCATGGAGGTCTTCGCGGACGACGCGGCGGGCCTCCTCCAGTACCTCGGCGTCGATTCGGCGCACGTGTTCGGCGTCTCAATGGGCGGCATGATCGCCCAGCACCTCGCGCTGCGTCACCCCCAGCGCGTGCGGACCCTCATCCTGGGGTGCACGACGCCGGGCGGACCGCAGGCGGTCTCGCCCTCTCCCGAGGTCATCGCGGCGTTCCAGGCGGGCGGGCAGGAACGCGACCCGCGAAAGGCGGCGGAGATCGGGTTTTTCTACATGTACAGCGACGAGTACCTCTCGCAGAACCGCGAGGCGCTGCTGGACCGGGCGGAGCGGCTCGCGCACCTGCGCGCGCCGGAGGTGGGGCTGCGCGGCCACTTCCAGGCGGTCATGGGGCACAGCGCCCTCGACCGGCTCCACGAAATCCGCGTGCCCACATTGGTGCTCACCGGCGACGCCGACCCGCTGGTGCCGCCGGAGAACTCCAGGCTCATCGCCTCGCGGATCCCCGGCGCCCGCCTGGTCGAGTTCCCGCGCATGAAGCACGGCTTCTTCATCGAGGGCGCCTCGTTGGTGAACCGCGTGATTATCGACTTCGTCCGGACGCACGCCGTGAGCGCGCAGGCGGCGGCCGCAGGTTCGTGAGCGTAGCCGGGCAGTCAACCGAAAGGAGGCGTCCCGTGGGGTTCGTTCGCGTCGACAGCATCGACCTGTACTACGAGGAGCACGGCTCGGGCGAGCCTCTGCTGCTCATCCAGGGGTTTGGCGGAAACACGGTCGCCTGGGGTCCGCTCGTCCCCGCCCTGGCGGCGCGCTACCGCGTGATCGCGTTCGACAACCGCGACGCCGGCCGCTCGGGACAGGCAGCGCAGCCCTACACCATCGCGGACATGGCGGACGACGCCGCGCGTCTGCTGGATGCGCTGGGCGTCCCGTCGGCGCACGTCCTGGGGGCGTCGATGGGCGGCATGATCGCGCAGGAGCTGGCGCTGCGATGGCCGCAGAAGGTGCGCTCGCTGATCCTCGCCTGCACGACCTGCGGCGGCCCGCGGTCGGCAGGCTGGGATGAGCTGTGTCAGCGGCTCGACCTGGTGCGAGAGCTGCGTGAGATGCCCGCCCCGGACAGCGAGCTTGTGCAACAGCAGCTCTCGTGGATGTTCAGCCCGGAATTCCTTGCCAACCCGACGCCGGCGTTTCAGGAGTTCATCCTCTCGACGCTACAGTATCCCGCGCCGTTGGAGGGCATGAAGCGGCAGGCCGAGGCCATCCGGCGTCACGACACCTACGACCGGCTCCCCCGGATCGCAGCGCCCACGCTCGTCATCGCGGGGGAGGACGACCCGCTGATTGTCGCCGAGAACTCGCGCATCCTGGCGGAGCGCATCCCGAACGCGCAGCTCATCCTGTACCCGCGGCTCCGCCACGGCTTCAACCTCGAAGACCCCGAACGCGTGCACGCCGACATCTTGAGCTTCCTCGAGCGGGCGCGTACCCTAGCCTCCGCCTAGACGTGCGGCGAGCGGACGCAATGCCCCGTCCCTCGCGTTCCTCCGGGAGAGCTGCATGCGGGATCTGATGATGCGCGCCCTGGACACCGCGGTGACCATGGGCGCTTCGTACGCCGACGTGCGCGTCGTCCACTACCGGGATCAGTCGGTGACGGTGCGCCTCCAGAACGTGGAAGGGCTCACCTCGGACGAGTCGCTGGGCTTCGGCGTGCGCGTGATCGTGGACGGCTACTGGGGCTTCTCCAGCTCGAACCGCATGACGCTGGAGGAGGCGTCCCGCGTGGCCGCCGAAGCCGTCCGCATCGCCCGGGCGTCGGCCATCGTGCGGGGTCCGAAAGCGAACCTGGGCGATCCCGAGGTCCACATCGGCACATACCGCACGCCGATCCAGAAGGACCCGTTCGCTGTCTCGCTCGAGGATAAAATCGCGCTCCTGCTCAAGGCGAACGAAGCCATGCAGCGGGTGCCTGGCATCGTTATGGCGGAATCGAACGTGTATTGCCAGCGCGAGCTGAAGTGGTTCGCCAGCACCGAGGGGAGTTACATCGAGCAGGAGCTGGTCGAGACGGGCTGCGGCATCGAGGCCACGGCGGTCGACGAAGGCGAGGTGCAACGCCGGTCGTATCCCAACAGCGTCGGGCGGCATCAGGGCACCGAGGGCTGGGAGTTCGTCGAGCGGTACGACTTGCCCGGCAACGCCGAGCGCGTGGCGGAGGAGGCGGTGGCGCTGCTCACCGCCAAGCCGTGCCCCTCGGGCATCACAACCGTTATTCTCGACGGGTCGCAGGTGGCGCTCCAGATCCACGAATCGTGCGGCCACGCGATCGAGCTCGACCGCGTGCTCGGGACGGAGGCAGCGTTCGCCGGCACGAGCTTCCTCACGCCGGACAAGCTGGGTTCGTTCCAGTACGGCTCGGAGCACGTCAACATCCGCATCGACGCCACGAGCCCAGGCGGGCTGGGGACGTTCGGGTACGACGACGAAGGCGTCCCGGCGACGAGCATGCTCGCCGTAGAGCGCGGGCGATTCGTGAACTACCTCATGTCGCGGGAGACGGCGGCGGCGCTGGGTAAGCGCAGCAACGGCTGCATGCGTGCGTCGGGCTGGAACCGCATCCCCCTCATCCGCATGACGAACGTCAGCCTCGAACCGGGGGAATGGACGCTCGAGGACCTCATCGCCGACACCGACGAGGGCATTTACATGGAGACGAACCGGTCGTGGAGCATCGACGACCGGCGGCTCAACTTCCAATTCGGGACCGAACTCGCCCGCGAGATCAAGAACGGGAAGCTCGGCGCGCTTCTGAAGAACGCGACGTACACGGGCATCACGCCGCAGTTCTGGAACGGTTGCGACGCCGTCTGCAACCGCGACCACTGGGTCATCTGGGGGACGCCCAACTGCGGGAAGGGCCAGCCCGAGCAGGTCGCCCACACCGGCCACGGGGCCGCACCCGCCCGCTTCCGCAACGTCCAGGTCGGCGTCATGAAGTAGAGCGAGGAGCCATGCCCAGAGCCATCGACGTCCACATCCACCCGCCGAACCCGCAGGGCGAGTCGCTCACCTCGTCGCCCGAAACGCAGGCGTACTTCAAGTCCGCGGCCACGCCTCGCTCGGCCGACGAGATGGCCGAATACTACGCCAGCCTAGACATCTTCGGTGTGATCTTCGATATCGACGCCGAGACGGCCACAGGGCGTCCGCCGACGCCGAACGACTACATCGCCGAGATCGTGCGGCGCTACCCGAAGCAGTTCATCGGATTCGGCAGCGTCGACCCGTGGAAGGGCCGGGCCGCCGTGAACGAAGCCGTGCGGTGCGCTACGGAGCTCGGCCTCAAGGGGCTCAAGTTCCACCCGTCGATGCAGCGGTTCTACCCCAACGACCCGCAGTTCTACCCGCTGTGGGAGACAGCGCAGAACCTGGGCCTCATCGTGTTGCTGCACACGGGCACGACGGGCATCGGCGTCGGGCGGCCCGGCGGAGGCGGCATCAAGCTCAAGTACACGCAGCCGATTCCGTACATCGACGACATCGCCGCCGACTTCCCCGAGCTCAAGATCATCATGGCCCACCCGGCGTGGCCCTGGCAGGAAGAGCAGCTCGCCATCCTGGTGCACAAGCCGAACGTGTACATGGACCTCTCGGGCTGGTCGCCCAAGTACTTCCAACCGTCGCTGGTGCAGTACGCGAATACGTTGATTCAGGACAAGGTGCTGTTCGGCTCCGACTACCCCGTCATCACGCCGGAACGGTGGCTGCGGGACTTCGAGCAGGCCGGCTTCCGAGAGGAAGTGCGGCAAAAGATCCTGTTCGACAACGCAGCGCGCCTCCTCGGTCTCCAGTTCTGAGCACACGGAGAAGTCATGCTCGGTGAAAGCGAACTCAAGCGCATCGCGGAGACGGCCCTCTCGGCGAGCGCCGCCGACCAGACTGAAGTGCTGATCCTGGCGTCGCACACGGCCCTCACGCGGTTCGCGAACAACTACATCCACCAGAACGTCGAGCAGCAGGACACGGACATCAGGGTCCGGGTGGTGCTCGGCAAGAAGATCGGCGTCGCCGGCACCAACGACCCCTCGCCCGACGGCGTCGCCCGCGTCGTCGAGCGGGCGACGGAGCTCGCACGGCACCAGAAGCCGAACGAAGACTTCCGTTCCCTCCCCGGACCGCAGCCCATCACGCCTGCGCAGGGCTGGTCCGAGACCACGGCCCGCTGCGGTCCCGAAGAACGCGCCCACGTGGTCGCCCAGATCTGCGACGCGGCGCAACGCGCGGGCCTGACGGCCGCGGGGGCGTTCCGCACGGCGGCCGCCGAGGTCGCCGTCGCCAACTCGCTGGGCGTCTGGGCCTACCACCGCGACACCACCGCCGACATCAACACCGTGGTCATGGGCGAGACCTCCAGCGGCCACGCCGAGCGGTGGACCATGGACGTGCGCGAGATCGACGGCGAGGCCATCGCCGCGGAGGCGGTCGACCGCGCGCTGCGCTCAGCCAACCCGCGACCGCTGGAGCCCGGTGACTACGAGGTCGTGCTTCTTCCCTACGCCGTCGCCGATCTCCTGGATTTCTTCGCGTACCTCTCGTTCGGGGCGCAGGCGTTCCTCGAGAAGCGCAGCTTCATGTCGGGCCGCATCGGCGAGCGAGTGATGGGCGAGAACATCACCATCTGGGACGACGGTCTGGCGCCGGACACCATCCCGCAGCCTTTCGACTTCGAAGGCGTTCCGAAGCGCCAGGTGACGTTCATCGAGGAAGGCATCGCCCGCGACGTCGTGTGGGACAGCTACACGGCGGGCAAGGAGGGACGCGAGTCCACCGGGCACGCGCTGCCCGCTGGCAACACTTTCGGGCCAGTGCCCTCGAACATGTTCCTGAAGCCCGGCGACGCCACCATCGACGACATGATCGCCGACGTCAAGCGGGGCGTCTTCGTGAGCCGGTTCTGGTACACCCGGCCCGTGCACCCTCTGCACGTCATCGTCACCGGGATGACCCGCGACGGCACGTTCCTCATCGAGAACGGCAGGATCGTCGCGCCCATTAAGAACCTGCGATTCACACAGGGTTATGTCGAGGCGTTGAACAACGTCGACCTCATCGGGCGCGAGACCATGCTCACGCAGGCCATCGCCGGCGTCTCCCGCGTGCCCGCCCTCAAGATCCGCAAGTGGTCCTTCACGGGCGCCACGCAGTTCTGACGCCCCCGGCCTACGTCCCTTCGCTCCGGCGGGCGACGATCAGCACCTCGATGTGCACGTTGTCCTCGACTGTCACGAGCGGCGTGTTCGGCGGGTCGATCTTGAAGTCGGCCCAGGTGAAATCGGTCCGCCCGACGATGTGCAAGGTGTCGCCCGTGAGCCGCGCCTCCACCTGGAAGGTTTGCGGCCTCGTGACGCCCCGGATGGTGAGCTCGCCCGTGACGTCGCGCATCACCGTCTCCCCTTCCCGGTATTCCGACGGAAGATCCGGCAGGGGGTCGAGGGTGAAGGTGGCGATGGGGTCCTGGTTGAAGATGCGCTCGCGGACGAAGTTGTCACGGCGGGCCTGGTCGCTCTCGAGCGCGCTCAGGTCGGCCGTGATGGTCGACGCCCCGTCGAGCCGGACGACGCCTTCCAGCGCGGTCGTGCGGCCGACGGCCTCAGTCGTGGTCGGCATGCTGGCCAGCTTTTCCCGCACGGTGTACGTCGCCACCGATTCGCCCGGGACGACCCGGAACTCGACACCCCGTACGTCGTCGATGGTGACGACGGCCGCGCCAGACGCGGGGGTCGGCTCCGCCGCGGGCAGCTCCAGGCGGCCGCTCTCTTCGTCGCCCTGGCCCATCAGCCCTACGCCGATCGCGAGCGCGACGGCGCTCAGGACGGGGGCGGCGATCCACGACCGCCGCCACGGAGCTTCCGAAAGCAGCGGCGTCGCCACGGCCACGCACGCGAACACGAGGGCTGCGAGCGGGACCATGAAGCCCACAGCGCCGTCGACCAGCGCTTCGAAGCCGAACGCGGCCGCAGTGGAGACCCCGAGGCCCACGGCGCACAGGCCGCCGAACAGCGGGACCCGGGAGCGGCCAGCGGGCAGCGCCCACCAGAACACCCCCATGACCGCCCCGACGAGCAGGGCGCCGAGCGTGACCGTGAAGGTGTTGAAGACCACATCGTCGGGCGACTCCAGCGGAAGCGATACGAGCGAGGCGACGATGGCGCCGACAGCGCCGCCGCTCAGGCCAGCCAAAAGCTTCATGGCGCATCCTCCTCCGCAGACCGGCCGCGTCGAGCGCCGGCCGGAGGGGAACATATCTTATACGCGTGCAGCGTGCGAGACGCCCACTGTAAACGCAGTGCAAAGGGTACGTTAACGCGGGGCGTCGACGGCCGCGAACGCGCGTCCTACACTGGACCCACCACTGAGCACG
>JBBING010000058.1:0-13878 GCA_037444005.1 Chloroflexota bacterium | reverse complement strand
GCTCCAGAAAGGAGGTAGGTGTACGGCATGTACTGGACCCGTACAGTTCCTTGACTTCGCTCGTGGTGGTTGCGATACTGTGGCTGCTGAGAGCCCCGACGTGTCGGGGGCCTACTTTTGTTTGGGCCTTTCGACCGCGCCCGCGGGCGTGCGGACGAGGCGGAGCGAGCCCGAGTGGCGCAACGGCAGCGCAACCGACTTGTAATCGGTAGGTTAGTGGGTTCGAATCCCCTCTCGGGCTCCAGAACCCGGCCCTGCCCTTCCCGGGAAGGGCGTACGTGGCGGGGTGGGTGAGTGGCTAAAACCGGCGGTCTGTAAAATCGCTGCCCTGACGGGCTACGCAGGTTCGAATCCTGCCCCCGCCACCACGTTGACAAGCCGCCCCCCGACCCGCCTCTGGCGGGTTGCCGGTGAGATGACGCGGGCCCACATAGCTCAGCCGGCAGAGCACGTTCTTGGTAAGAACGGGGTCCCCGGTTCGAGTCCGGGTGTGGGCTCCAGCCAAGCGCGCGAACAGGGTTCCCCCTGTTGACGGGGAGCCTTATCGTTTAGACTTGCACCGACTAGCCCTGCTGTGAAGCCATCGCAGCGGCCGGACCGAGGAGGAACAACCGTACATGGCCAAGCAGAAGTTCGAACGGACGAAGCCGCACGTCAACGTGGGCACCATCGGCCACGTGGACCACGGCAAGACGACGCTCACCGCGGCCATCACCAAGTATCTCGCCCTCAAGAAGCTCGCCGCGTTCCGCGACTTCTACAGCATCGATAACGCGCCGGAGGAGCGCGCCCGCGGCATCACCATCGCCATCGCCCACGTGGAGTACGAGACCGAGAAGCGGCACTACGCCCACGTGGACTGCCCTGGCCACGCCGACTACATCAAGAACATGATCACGGGCGCGGCGCAGATGGACGGCGCCATCCTCGTCGTCGCGGCGCCCGAGGGCCCCATGCCCCAGACCCGCGAGCACATCCTGCTCGCCCGCCAGGTCGAGGTCCCCAACATCGTGGTCTTCCTGAACAAGGTCGACCAGATGGACGACCCCGAGCTGCTGGACCTGGTCGAGCTGGAGCTGCGCGAGCTACTGTCGAACTACGGCTTCCCGGGCGACGAGATCCCCATCATCCGCGGGAGCGCCCTCAAGGCCCTCGAGTCCACTTCGCAGGACCCGAACGCGCCGGAGTACAAGTGCATCCAGGAGCTGCTGGACGCCATCGACTCGTACATCCCGACGCCGGTGCGCCCCAAGGACAAGCCGTTCCTCATGCCCATCGAGGACGTCTTCGGCATCAAGGGCCGCGGCACTGTGGTCACGGGCCGTATCGAGCGCGGCGTCGTGAAGGTCGGCGATGAGGTCGAGATCGTCGGGCTGCGCGAGACCCGCAAGACGGTCGTCACCGGCGTCGAGATGTTCAAGAAGGTGCTCGACCAGGGTGAGGCCGGCGACAACGTCGGCTGCCTCCTGCGCGGCATCGAGCGCGACGAGGTCGAGCGCGGCCAGGTGCTGGCGGCGCCGGGCAGCATTAACCCGCACACCGAATTCGAGGGCGAGGTGTACGTGCTTTCGAAGGAGGAGGGCGGCCGCCACACGCCGTTCTTCAACGGCTACCGCCCGCAGTTCTACATCCGCACCACCGACGTCACCGGCGAGATTCGTCTCCCCGAGGGCGTCGAGATGGTGATGCCGGGCGATAATGTGAAGATGACGATCAAGCTCATCCAGCCGGTGGCCATCGAGGAAGGGCTGCGGTTCGCCATTCGTGAGGGCGGCCGTACCGTGGGCGCCGGCGTGGTGACGAAGATCATTCAGTAGGAGTGACGCGCTCCGCCCGTTCCGCTGGGCGGGCGGGGCCTGCCGGACATGGCGAAGAAGGAAGACCGCGTGATCATCACGCTCGCCTGCACCGAGTGCCGCGAGCGGACGTACACGACGGAGAAGAACCGGCGCAACGACCCGGACCGGCTCGAGCTGCGCAAGTTCTGTCCGCGCTGCCGGCGTCACGTCCTGCACCGCGAGGTGAGATAGCGAAGCGGCCGGGCCCCGAGCGGGCCGGAGGAAGCATGAGTCGAGCGCTGCGACGACACCCGATTTCCGCGAAGCCGCCAGTGCGCGGTCCGTCGGTCAAGGCCGCCCTCGCGCGCCCGCAGCCCAAGACCCAGGCGGCCAAGGAGGCGAAGGGCCGCGGTCGCCGGTTCGGCCCCCCGGCCCCGGTGTCCGACGTGATCGCCGAGCTCCGCAAGGTCACCTGGCCTACGCGAGAGGAGACGATCTATCTCACGGTCGTGGTGCTGGTGGTCTCCGTGGTGATCGGGATCTTCCTGGGCGGGGTCGACATCTTCTTCAACTGGCTCATCGACAACACCCTGTTCCGGCTTCGGTAGACGATGGTCGAGCACGAGAAGCCCGCCGTGACCGCCGCCGAGGGAGGCGCTGGCGGCCTCGAAAAGGCTGAGGCGCAATCTCCCGAAGAGGCCGCGCTCGAAGAAGAGGCGTTCCAGCCCGGGCGCGCCTGGTACGTCATCCACACCTACTCGGGCTACGAGAACAAGGTGAAAACCAACCTGGAGCACCGCATCCAGTCGATGGACGCCCAGGATCTCATCTTCAAAGTCGTCATTCCGACGGAAGAGGAGATCGAGATCCGGGAGGGCCAGCGGCGCACCGTCGCCCGCAAGATCTTCCCCGGGTACGTCCTCGTGCAGATGATCGAGCTGAAGGCCGAAGACGACCCGACGGCGACGCCGGAGGAGCGCCAGCGATCCAGCCGCGCGTGGTTCGTGGTTCGGAACACGCCGGGCGTGACGGGGTTCGTAGGGACGGGGAACCGGCCCGTGCCCCTCGACCCGGCGGAAGTCAAGCGCATCCTGCGGCAGATGCGCCTCGAGGCCCCCCGGGTCAAGGTCGGCTTCCAGGTCGGTCAGAACGTGCGCATCATCGATGGCCCGTTCCAGGACTTCGTCGGTCAGGTCGACGAGATCAACCTGGAGAAGGGCAAGGTGAAGGTGCTGGTGTCGTTCTTCGGCCGGGAGACGCCGGTCGAGCTGGACTTCCTCCAGGTCGAGCGACTGTAGCGTTCGGCGGGAGCGTTCGGTACACTTTCGCGGGCGACCCGAGCGGTCGCTTTCTGTTGTGAGCCCTGCCTCTGGCAGGCGGAGCGACGTTCATGGCGAAGAAGGTACGCGCGGTGATCAAGCTGCAGATCGAGGCGGGCAAGGCCAACCCGGCGCCGCCCGTCGGCCCGGCGTTGGGCCAGCACGGCGTCAACATCATGGCCTTCTGCAAGGAGTACAACGAGAAGACCGCCTCGCAGGCCGGGACCATCATCCCCGTCGAGATCACGGTCTACGAGGACCGCTCGTTCACCTTCGTCCTCAAGACGCCCCCGGCGTCCGAGCTGCTCAAGCGCGCCGCCGGCGTCGAGAAGGGCAGCGCCTCTCAGAAGCGGGACAAGGTCGGCTCCATCACGCGCGACCAGCTCCGCCAGATCGCCGAAACGAAGATGCGTGACCTGAACGCCCACACCGTCGAGCAGGCCATGAAGATGATCGAAGGCACCGCCCGCTCGATGGGTATCGAGGTGGTGTGACGATGCCGAAGCGCGGAAAGAAGTATCTCGAAAAGGCCGCCCTGGTCGATCGCAACCGCGCCTACCCGCCGGACGAGGCGATCCGCCTGCTCAAGCAGACGGCGTACGCGAAGTTCGACGAGACCGTCGAGGTGCACTTCCGCACGGGTCTCGACGCGCGCCACGCCGAGCAGCAGGTCCGCGGCACCGCCCTTCTCCCGCACGGCCTCGGCAAGCCGGTGCGCGTGCTCGTATTCGCCGAGGGCGACGGCGCCCGCATCGCGCGGGAGGCCGGCGCCGACTACGTGGGTTCGGACGACCTCATCAAGAAGATCGAGGGCGGCTGGACGGATTTCGACGTCGCCATCGCCCAGCGCGAGCTCATGGGGAAGGTGGGCCGCCTCGGCCGTATTCTCGGCCCCCGCGGCCTCATGCCCAACCCCCGTTCGGGCACCGTGGTCGACGCCCAGGACCTCGGCAAGGCGGTTCAGGACGCCAAGCAGGGCCGTGTCGAATTCCGCCTGGACCGCACCGCCCTGATGCACGTGCCCATCGGGAAGGTGAGCTTCGACGAGGAGAAGCTCAAAGACAACCTCGCGGCGCTGGTGAGCGAGGTCGCCAAGGCGAAGCCCGCGGGCGCCAAGGGACAGTACATCCGCTCCATCACCCTCACGTCCACCATGGGGCCGGGCATCAAGCTCGACGTCAACGAAACGCTGGCGCTGCAGCCGTCGGTGTAGGCGCCGCCTCGCAGGAACGAACGAGGCCGCTCACGACGAGCGGCCTCGCGGCTTCTCGTACGCGGAACAGGCGAACTACGCCCGCGGATCGATGTTCTGGTTGAGGCGGAACACGTTGTCCGGGTCGTACCGGCGCTTCACGTCCTTGAGCCGCGGCAGATTCGGCCCGTAGGCCGACCCCACGCGCGCGCTCTCGTCCTCGGTCATGAAGTTCACGTAGACGCTGCCGGCGGCGTACGGCGCCGTGGCGTCGAAGAACTCGCGCGCCCAGGCGATCCCCGGCCGGTCTTCCGCCGCCGTCTCCCACCGTCCGTGGACGTTCATGATGTAGTTCGCGTCGCGATGGGCGTACGCGGTGGCGTCGGGCGCCGGACGGGCGGCCTGCCCGCCCACCAGGGCGATGAAGATCTCGCACTGAGGCGACGGCAGCTGCGACGCGTACGTCAGCGCCTGGTCGATGACGCCGTCGCTGAGCTGCCGGAAGTTGTGCGACTTCCAGTAGTTCCGCGCGCCCGGCGTCAGCAACGGGTCGAACGCCTGCTGCCACGCCGCGTAGGGCTGCATGCCCACGTGCTCGCCCAACGGCGCGCCGAACCCGCGCACCTGCGCCGCGAGCCGCTCGCCGGCCTCCGCTCCCGCCGTCGAGAACAGCGCGAGCGCGACGATCTCGCTGCCGTGCGCGCTCTCCGGCAGGAACGGCAACGGCGGTGCCTTCCGCATGACCGCCCACACGTTCGTGTCCTCCGCGAGGGAGGACGTGAGGTCGCGGAAGACCTCCAGGACGCGCCGGCCCTGCGCCATCGGAAACACGATGAGGCCGCTGAACACCTCCGGGCCGACGGGATGCAGCGCGAACTCGAAGTTCGTCACGACACCGAAGTTCCCGCCGCCTCCCCGGATGGCCCAGAACAGGTCGGCGTGCTCGTCCGGGCTCGCGTGCGCTATCTCACCGTCGGCGGTGACCACGTCGGCCGAGGTCAGGTTGTCCACCGTCATCCCGTACTGTCGGGTCAGCCAGCCGAAGCCGCCTCCCAGGGTCAGGCCGGCGACCCCGGTCGTGGAGTTGATGCCCAGGGGCGTGGCGAGCCCGTGGCGCTGCGCCGCGGCGTCGACGTCGCCCAGCGTGGCGCCCGGGCCTACGCGGGCGCGCTGTGGGCCGGGGTCGACGTCGACACGCTTCATGGCTGACAGGTCGATCACCAGCCCGCCATCGCACATCGCGTTGCCTGCAATGTTATGTCCACCGCCTCGCACCGCGAGAACGACGTCGGACTCGCGCGCGAACGCCACGGCTCGCTGCACATCCCCGCTCGACGCGCACCGCGCGATGAGGGAGGGCCGTCGGTCGATCATCGCGTTCCAGATCTGGCGGGCGTCGTCGTAGGCGGCGTCGCCGGGTTGGATGAGCTGGCCGTCCAGCGTCTCGCCGAATGCGCGGACAGCCTTCTGGTCGAGGGCGACGACGCCGCCCGACCGGGTGGCGACTTCCAGGGCAGGCATGAGGGGCTTCCCTTCTTCGCTAGCCGGGGGAACAGGGCGCCACCCTACTACACTGGTCGACCGAAGTCAACCCGTCGCGCGCTTCGAGCTTTCTCCCAGCGCCGCGGCGTCCGTATACTTGACGCGTTCCACCCTGGAGCGCGCCGTGATCAGAGTCGGCATCCTCAACGTCACCGGCTACCTGGGCATCGAGACCGTGCGCCTGCTGGCGAACCATCCCGAAGCGCGCGTGGTGAGCGTCACGGGGCGTTCGGCCGCGGGCAAGCGGCTCACCGAGGTGTATCCGCATGCCCGCGGGATCAACCTCACGATCGAAGAAGAGCTGGGCGACGTCGACGTCGTCGTGTCGGCGCTGCCGCACGCCGCCGCGGCCGAGGCGCTCCTGCCGTACATTCGGCGGGGCCTCCCCGTCGTCGACCTGAGCGCCGACTTTCGTTTGAAGGACGCCGCCGAGTACGAGCGATGGTACGGCGTGGCGCACCCCGCCCCCGATCTTCTGGACCAGGCCGTGTTCGGCTTGCCCGAGCTGCATCGCGACGAGATCCGCCGGGCGCGCATCGTGGGGACGCCCGGCTGCTTCCCGACGGGGGCCATCCTGTCGCTCGCGCCCCTCGTCCGCGAAGGCGTCATCGAAGATGACATCGTCGTCGACGCGAAGACGGGGCTGTCGGGAGCGGGGCGGACGCTCGGGCTCGCCGTGCACTTCTCGGAGGCGGACGAGAGCGTCGACGCGTACGGCCTCGGGGGGCACCGCCATCTCCCGGAGATCCAGCAGGAGTTGGCGCGCCTCCGCGAAGGCCCCGCGCCGGCCGTCACGTTCGTCCCCCATCACATCCCGATGGTCCGGGGTATTCTGGGCACCTCGTACGCGAAGGCCCGGGCGGGCAAGCTTCCCGCGGGACGGGAGGCCGAGGCTCTCCGCGAGCTGTTCCGCGACTTCTACGAAGGGCATCCGTTCGCCGTGGTGGCGGAAACGCCCCCAGCCACCAAGCACGTGGCCGGCACCAACGACTGCCTCCTCTATCCGCTGTACGACGCTCGCACCGGGCGCGTCATCGTCATCAGCACGCTCGACAACCTGGTGAAGGGAGGAGCGGGACAGGGCGTGCAATGTCTGAACCTGATGTTCGGGCTGCCGGAGGACATGGGCCTGCGCGCCCTGGCGATGTACCCGTGAGCGACGCCGCCGTCGCCGGATCGCAGTCGCTGACCGCCGTGCCGGGCGGCCACATCACATCGCCCGGGGGCTTTCTCGCGGGCGCTGTCTACGCCGGCGTGAAGACCTACGGCGAGAACAAGCTCGACCTCGCCGTGCTGTACTCGCGGGCGCCGTGCGACGCCGCCGCCATGTTCACCACCAACGCGGTCAAGGGCGCGCCGCTGCTGGTGACCCAGAACCACCTCCGCTCGGCCAGGCCGCGGGCTTTGGTGGTGAACGCCGGCGTCGCCAACGTCGCTACCGGACGCCAGGGCCCGGCCGACGCCGAGGAGATGTGCCGGCTCGTCGCCGACAGGTTCGGCCTCGCGCCGGAGGAGGTGCTCGTGGCCAGCACCGGCGTCATCGGCAAGCCGCTCCCCATGGACCGCGTCCGCCGCGGCATCGCCGACGTCGAGCTCTCGGAGGACGGCGGCGAGCGCTTCGCGCGCGCCATCATGACCACGGACACCCGGCCGAAAACGGCCTGCGTGCGCTTCGAGGCGGAAGGCCGCACGTACACGCTGGGCGGGGCCGCCAAAGGCTCGGGCATGATCCATCCCAACATGGCCACGATGTTCGCCTTTTTGACCACCGACGCGCCCGTGGAGCCGGCGTTCCTGGACCGGGCCTTCCGCGCGGCCGTGGACGACACGCTGAACATGGTGAGCGTCGACGGCGACACCAGCACCAGCGACATGGCGCTGATCCTCGCGAACGGCGCGGCGGGAGGGCCAAGGCTCGACGGCGCTGGAGCCGCCAGCGACATCTTCGGCGCAGCGTTGCGCGAGGCGCTGACGTCGCTGGCGCGGCAGATCGCCCGCGACGGCGAAGGGGCGACGCGCCTGCTGACCGTTCGCGTCGAGGGCGCGGCTTCGCGGGAGGACGCCCGCGCCGCCGCGCGGACCATCACAGCGTCGCCGCTGGTGAAGGCGGCCGTCTGGGGCCGCGACCCCAACTGGGGACGCGTCCTCATGGCCGCGGGGCGCAGCGGCGCGCGCATCGACCTCGACCGCGCGCAGGTTTGGCTCGGCGGCGTTTGCGCCTATCGCGGCGGACCCGTCCCGTTCGACGAGGTCTCCGCGAGCGAGGCCCTGGCCGCCGAAGAGGTCGTGATTCGCCTCGACCTCGGGTGCGGCGAGCACGCAGCGACGGCGTGGGGCTGCGACCTGACGCCGGAGTACGTCCACATCAACGGCGACTACACCACATAGGACGACATGGCGGGCGTCACGGTCGTCAAGATCGGCGGATCGACCCTGGGAGCGAACGACACCTCGCTCGAAGACCTGGCGTCGCTCTGGCGAGACGGCCGGCGCCTCGTCGTCGTTCACGGGGGTGGCGCGACGCTGAGCGAATGGCTGCGCATCCACGGCGTCGAGTCGCGCTTCGTGCGGGGGCTGCGCGTCACCGACCGCGCGGCCATCGATGTCGCAGTGGCGGTGTTCGCCGGCCTGGTGAACACGGAGCTGGTGGCGCGGCTCAACAGCCTGGGCGCGCGCGCCCTCGGTCTCTCGGGCGTCGACGGCGGACTCATCCGGGCGGAACGCCTCGACCCCGAGCTCGGCTTCGTCGGCCGCGTGCGCGAGGTGGACCGGACGCAGCTCGAGACGCTGCTCGACGCCGGGTACCTCCCCGTCATCGCCTCGCTCGCCGCCGAGGTCGAAGGGGAACTGCTCTTGGCCCAGCCCCTGAATGTCAACGCCGACACCCTCGCGGGCGACGTCGCGGCCGCCCTGGAAGCGGAGCGCCTCGTCTTCCTCACCGATGTGCCCGGCGTCCTCGACGCCCGCGGCGAGCGGGTTCCTGCGCTCTCGCGGGCGGAGGCGCTCCGCCTCATCGACGAAGGCGTCGCCGTCGGCGGCATGATTCCCAAGCTCGAGGCCGCGCTCGTCGCCGCCGCGGCCGGCGCACGCACGCTCATCGTCGACGGACGCGAACCTCACGCCCTCCGCGAAGCGCTGTCGGGCGCCGCCGCCGGCACCATCGTCCTCCCTTCGTAACGTCAGCCCGCGGGCCGAATCGCGGTCGTCCTCGGGCCATTGGGGCGGTCTCGCGCTTGACCGGCGGGTGTACGATCGAGCCGTGAACCTTCGGAGCGCCGTCGCCCTCCTGCTGTTGGTTCTGGCCGCGGCCGTCTCCGCGGCCGCGTGCGGGCGCGCGGAAGCGTCCGAAGCCCCGACCGCGGGCCCGTGGGCGCCCGTCATCGCGTTCGCCGCCGGTGGAAGCATCTACGGCGTCGACGCGGCCGGCAGTGTCCGGCAGCTCATCGCCGGCGACCGCGAGGAGCACTGGCTCAGCTCTCCGTCGTTCTCGCCCGACGGCACGCGGCTGGCCTACACCTGCGGGTTCGACATCTGCATGGCCAACGCCGACGGGACGGGCGCGCACGTGCTCGCGAAAGTGGCGAAGCTGTCGACCCCGCCCGGCGGCGCTGCCTCGAACCCGTCGCTCGGGGCGCAATCGGTGGTCTGGTCGCCCGACGGCGAGTGGATCGCCTACACCCTCGCGCGCATCGGGGGCGGGGGCGACGTCGAGCTATGGGTCATGCGGGCCGACGGCTCGAGCCACCGCCTTCTGTACGAAGGCGGCGTCGAGTTCTACCGGCCGGCGTGGCTCGATGCGGACCGCATCGCCGTCGCCGAAGGGGATATGCTCACGTACTATCGCCGCGCGGGCGGCTCCGAGGAGACCCTCGCGCTGCCCGCGGAGGCAGCGGCCGTGCCAGCCAAGGCGGCGATCCCGGGACCCGATGGCCGCTGGATTGTCGGTTCGGTCACGCGAGAAGCCGCCATCCTGTACGGGACGGGCGCGGGCATGGAGCCCGTCGTCTCGGGCGTGAGCCCGGCGCTTTCGCCCGACGGCAGATGGGTGGCGTACTTCCGCGGCGACGGCGTCTACGTCATCCCGACGACAGGCGGCAAGGAGCGCTTGGTGGCCGACGCGGCGCCCCTAGGCGGACGCGACCGCTTCTTCGGGAACATCGAGGAGTGCCCGTCCGACTTGCCGCCGTGCAGCTACCGCTTCCCCTCGCTCGCCTGGAACCCGGCGGCATACGACCCCGCGGCCTTCGAGCCGACGCCTGTGCCGACGGCGACGCTCCCCGCTGGCGCTCGGCCCTAGACCAGCTCGAAGACGTTCGTGTGCGTCGCAGCGTCGTGACGGACGCGGCCGCGGCGTCCGACGCCCTCCTGGCGCTCCAGCGCCTCGAACGTCGCGCGGTCGCCCGCAGGGGTGTTCGCGAGAAAGCGCCGCCCGTCGTCCAGCCTGCCGATGACGATGCCCCGCTGGGGCGCGCCGTCGCGGCCGTGTACGACCGTGTAGGTCTCGATGGTCGCGAGGCCCTCGGCTTCGGCGACGACGCGCGGCGCGCGGGCGGCGTCGGCCTGCTCGTCGTAGCAGCGGGCCTCGCGCGACCACTCGCGTGGCGGCGGCGTGCCGGCGTAGACGCCCACGGAGTGCTTCGTGATGAACCACCCGAGCGCCGTCACCAGACCCTTCGCCGCCGGGTCCCGCCGCAGCAGCCCGACCATCGTCGCGATGGCGTGCATCGAGTAGTTGTTGCCGGGCCCGCCGTGGTAGGGCAGGCCGCCCGTCACCGTCAGGTCCCGCGGGTCGTCCGGGGCGATGCCCAGCGCGTCGCGCCCGATCTGCACCGCCGACGGGAAGCAGGAGTACAGGTCGATATAGGCGACGTCGTCGATGTCGACGCCGGCCTGGGCGAGGGCGGCGCGGCCGGCCGCCTCGATGGCGGGCGAGCGGTCGTAGCTCAGGCGCTCGCTGACGTGCCAGACATCGGCAGCGTCGGCGCCTCCCCAGAGGAAGACGATGCGATCGGACGGCACGCCCAGCTCCCTGGCGCGGGCGAGGCTCGTCACGACCACCGCCGCCGCCTGGTCGACTTCGATGATGGCGTTGAGCCGCTTGGGGTACGGGAACCCGACCATGCGGTTATCGGGCGAGACGGTGATGAGCTCTTCGGCCGTCCGCTCCTGCCGGAACCAGGCGTACGGGTTCCGGGCCGCCACGCGGGTGAAGCGCGCCATGAGTTCGCCGACCTTGCGCTGGTGCGCATCGATGGTCTCGCCGGCGCGCGCCCGGAGCGCGTTTTCGAACAGCGGATACACCTCCACCGGGAGCCGCAGGCCATGCCGCGCCTCGAGGTCGTTGACGCCGGGGCGCAGGTCACCCACCATCTGCGGCCGGCCCTCGGTGACTGTCCATGGGGGCATAGCTCCGCGCGCCCGGTACGAACGTAGCGTGCGCATGGCTTCGGCCCCCGCGAGCAGCGCCACCTCGATCTCCCCGCGGGCGATGGCGTCGGCGGCGCCGTTCACGAGCCACTGGGGTGTGTTGCCGCCGATGGCGGTGTACAGGCGATGCTTCGGCTCGATTCCCAGGCGCACCGCCAGCATGCCCGGCGGGTCGGCGTACGTCCAGCAGAAGATGTTCACCACCTGGACGGAGTCGACCGCCTCGAGCGCGCGGGCGGAGCCGGTATCCTCGCAGGCCGCGCGGGCGACCCGTTCCAGCAGCGCCAGGGGCTCGGGACATTCGTCCGCGCGGTCCGGGTGGTGGGTGTACTGCGCCGCCCCGATGAGGACGGGCACGCGTCGTTCGTCCATCGTCATGCTCCTCCGATCCGGGCGCATCATACGGCAAAGGCGGCCTCGGGGCAGCGGGGAGCTGACGCAGGCAGGAGCGGTTTCAGCGTCGTCGGCCGCACAGCGCGCGCAGGGGCGCGCCACGGTGGACCGGCGTCACCGGCGTTCCTCCCGCGCGTGCGAAGACGTCCGGTTCCTCCCGGGGCGCGCTGGCGGTTCGGCGGTGGGCGCCTCGGCGGGCTTGCGGAAGCGCATCATGTAGCCGAGGAGCAGGGGGCGCTCGTCGTCGAACTCGAAGCCGGAGGCGCGGCAGAGGTCTCGCAGGGCGTCCCGCGGCACGTAGTCGGGATCGGTCAGCGTCTCAGTGAAGGCGAGCGCGCCGCCGGGCCTCAGCGCGCGGCGGAGTTCCGCCAGCGCCGCGGGCCGGTCGGGGACCTCACCCAGCACCGTGACGAGATACGCGCAGTCGACGGCGCTGTCCGCGAGGGGCAGTCGCGTGGCGTCGCCGAGAATCGCGTGCGCGTTGGCGACGCCGTGCTCGCGCAGCCGCGGCCGCAGCGCTTCCAGCATGCCGCGCTGGATATCCACGCACAGGACGCGTCCGCCTTCACCGGCCCGGCGCGCCGCTTCGATCGTGAAGTAGCCCGGTCCGGGGCCCAGCTCGAGGACGGTCTGGCCGGCGCCCACCCCGAACCACGCGAGCATCTCTTCGGGCGGGTGGATGCGCCGGCGAAGCGGATGCAGCAGCGTGCCCGCCTGGCTCACCGGGATGGGCCCTCCGCGGCCGTGCCGCTCCCGCAGCCAGAGGCGCACGAGGACCGCCGCAGCGACGCTCGCCGCCGTCCACAGCGCCAGCGCCAGGATCAGAAGACGTCGCAGCAGCCGCACGGGAACCTCCCTTCGCCCTCGCCGCAGGCGGGCCTATGATACAGACGCCCGGCGCGAACCGCAGCCCGAACGGAGGTGAACCCGTGCCCCACGTCGTGTACGAACGCCGCGACCGCATCGCCTACATCACCATCGACCGCCCGGAGGTCCACAATGCCCTCGACCCACGCGCCATCTGCGAGCTGGCCGACGCCTGGGACCGCTACGAGGCCGACGACGAGGCCCGCGCCGCCATCATCACCGGCGCGGGCGACCGCGCGTTCTGCTCGGGCGCAGACCTCGCGCGGCTCATCCCGCTGGTGACCGGCGCCCGCGCTCCTGAGGACGAGTGGGACGAGCGCGTCCGGCGCGAGCCCGGCCTCGCGGCGAAGGCGCTGCTCCTGGCTCGCGAGCTGTACAAGCCCGTCGTCGCCGCCGTCAACGGCCACTGCATCGCCGGCGGCCTCGAGCTGCTCCAGGGGACGGACATCCGCATCGCGTCATCCGCCGCGACTTTCGCGCTCCAGGAGGTGCGCTGGGGGCTGCTCCCCGCCGGCGGCTCGACCGTGCGCCTGCCCCGGCAGATCCCCTACTGCAGAGCGATGGAGATCCTGCTCACGGGCAACCGGCTCGACGCCGAGGAGGCGTATCGCATCGGCCTGGTGAACGCGGTCGTCGCGCCCGACCGGGTGATGCAGCGAGCCGAGGAGTACGCCCGGCGCATCGCCGACAACGGGCCCCTCGCCGTGCGCAAGATCAAGGAGTCCGTGCTTAGAGGGCTCGCGACGACGCAGGCCGAGGCGATGCGCATCGAAGCCGAATGCGCCGCCATCGTCTTCGCGTCGGAGGACGCGAAGGAAGGGCCGCGGGCGTTCATCGAGAAGCGCACGCCGCGCTTCACTGGAAGGTAGCGATTACCGTGGCGCAAGCGCCCGCATCGCTGCGAGCTGCGCGTCGGCCAGCGCCGCCGGGTCCAGCGTCGACGGCGCGAAATGCAGCAGCGGGACGGTGATGCCCGCGGCCACGTACTCCTCCACGCGCTCGCGGCAGCGCTCCGGGCTGCCGTGGATGAACAGGTCGTCGATCACCTCGCGGGGGATGGCCTCCAGCGCGCCCCGGCGGTCGCCGGCCTCCCATTTCGCATGCATGGCCGCCAGCGCCGGGCCCCGCCCGAGCCACTCGTGGAAGGCGCGATACACCGGCGTCGAAAGATAGCCGGCGATGCTGCGCCGCGTCAGCGCCTGCACGTAGTCCTCCTGCTCGGAGACCAGCACGAAGAGCCGCGCGGCCGCCTCGATGCGGTCGGGGTCGCGCCCCGCGGCCCGGGCAGCCTCGCGGACGACGCCCAGGGCCCGAGGCACGTCGGACGGCGCGAGCCAGTTCAGGATGACGCCATCGGCGA
>JBBING010000057.1:0-15151 GCA_037444005.1 Chloroflexota bacterium | reverse complement strand
ACGGCGCCCACCGAGATCGCTCCGGAGCGGCAGGCCTGCGCGCTGTGCCACATCAGCCTGTCGCCCGACGCCGTCGACCTGCTGGTTCCGAAGCGCTCCCCTTCGAGCGGTGGCGAGCCGGCGGCTCAGGGCGGGGACGGCCGATAGCGGTAGATCGCGTGGTCGTCGGAGAAGTACAGGACGCCGCCGGGCGCCGCCACGACGCTCAGCCCGCAGCCTCGCCCTTCGAGCTCGTGCGCGCCGACCTGGTCCAAGGTCGGCCCCGTCAGGTCGAGCCGGTGCAGGGTCTGCGTGACCACGTCGCAGAAGTACGCCGTCGCCGCGTCCAGAAACGCAATCCCCGTCACGCCCACGCTCGGACTGATGTCCAGCGCGGGGTCGAGGAACGGCGGACGGGCGGCGGCGCCCCGCACTTCAGGCCACCCGTAGTGCCCCCCGGGGACGACGACATTGACCTCGTCGTTCTTGTCCGGGCCGTTCTCGGTCGCCCACAATCGCCCTGTAAAGGGCTGGAACGCCATGCCGAAGACGTTCCGGAACCCCATCGCATAGACCGGCGAGCCAGGCGATGGATTATCTTCCGGGATCCCGCCCTCGGGCGTGAACCGCAGGATCTTTCCCCGCAGGGAGGCGATATCCCCCGCGCTCCACGGCTGCTCATTGTCGCCCGTGGAGACGTACAGCATCCCGTCGGGACCGAAGGCGATGGCGCCGCCGTTGTGCAGACCCGTGGGCGACGCAGGCAGATTGTCCACGATCACCGTTTCGTCGACGCCCACGCCGCCGGCGTCCCGGAACCGCACGACCTGATGTTTCACCGCGCGGCCGTTCGCGTCGGGGACCGACCGTACAACGTACACGAAGCCGCTCTCGCTGAAATCGGGAGCCAGCGCCACGCTCAGGAGCCCGACCTCCCCCTTCGTAGCCACGTCCAGATGCGCGAACGCCTGCTCCCGTAACGTTCCATCAGCCTCGATCACCCGGATGTTTCCGGTCTGGAGCTCGGTGAAGAAGATGCGTCCGTCGGGCGCGAGCGCCAAACCCGAAGGAAACGCCAGCCCGTCCCAGGCGACTTCGATGGCGGGATTGTCCGGGCCCCGGGGCAAGTCGCTCACCACCACGTTCACGACGACGGGGTCGCTCCACCCCTCGCGCCGGGTGAGGGCGTACACGTGAAGGGCGTGCGGGCCGGAGGCGAGGTCCCCGAGCATCAGGTTGAACCCCGCAGAGTTGAAGCGCGTCGCCCCGACCGCTTTCCCGAGGTCGGGACGATAGAAGCCATACGTCGCGCGGCCGAGGAGCGTGCCGCTCTCCCTCGGACCATCCCACACCTCGACGCGCTCGACGCCCGTTCCTCGCTCAGCCCTCAGGTCCAGCGCCCATCCCTCCAGCAGGAACGGCATGCGGATGGTTTCGCCCTCCTTCGGCGCGTCGACGAAGACGCGCACGTCGTCCGACGCATCGACCTCGATCGGCCGGCGCACGGGCTCCAGCGCCTCGCGGTCTCCCGCGGGGATGGCGTACACGACCAGCTCGTACTGCCCGTTGTCGAGGTCCTGGACCTCGAAATCGAAGAACTGCCGGAACGTGACGGGGTCGAACGACCCCGGAGTCGCCTCTCCCAGCCTGCGCTCGTGCTCGCCTTCCGCGATCCACACCTCGACGCGGCCGAGGGGCGCCTGTTGGGCGCCGGGAGACGTCACGATCGCCTGCACCAGGAACGGCACGCTGAGGACCGCGCCCTCGGGCGGGCTGAGCACTTCGAGGCGGGCGGGGCGGCCCGGCGGTCCGACCGGCGGAGGCCCGCCCGACCCCGAGCGGCCGCACGACACGGCGAACAAGGCCGCGCCGCCCGCGACCGTCAGGGCGGCCGCGACGGCCAGCCGCAACCGGCCGTTCCCCCCGAAGGCGTCGCGGATCGAGCTCAGGTCCACCGTCGAGAAACGAACGAGCGCCGCAAAGGATTACGCGCCGGACGACGCCCCGCAGGGAGGTCCGGCGCGACCAGCGCTCCAGCGACGCGGGCCAGCCTCAGTTGCCGAAGTCCCATCCCCACCCGGCCGCCGAGTGGTAGTGCTTGAGGATGTTCTTGGCGATGAGGATCTTGTGCACCTCGTCGGGTCCGTCAGCGAGCCGCAGCACACGCGCGCCCTGGTACATCGCGTAGAGCGGCAGATCGCCCGACACGCCCGCCGCGCCCCAGACCTGAATCGCCCGGTCGACGACTCGGTGGTAGGCGGCAGGCACGAAGACTTTGATGGCGGAGATGTCGGTCCGCGGGTCTGCGCCGCTCTCGATCTTTTCGGCCGTGTGAATCGTCATCAGCCGGGCGGCCTGGATATCGATGTACGAGTCCGCGATGAAGCCCTGCATGAACTGTTTCGTCTCGAGAAGGCCGCCGTGGACCTGGCGCGTCATGATTCGCTCGACCATCAGATCGAAGGCGCGCCACATCTGGCCTACCGAGTTCATGCAGTGGTAGACGCGTCCGGCGCCCAGCCTGTCCTGCGCCGCCTGATGCCCCGAACCCGGCGCGCCGAGCGCGTTCGTCAGTGGCACCCGCACGTTGTCGTAGATGATCTCGCAGTGGTCGCTTTCGCGGCCCCAGACGTTGATCCCGCGCACAATGTGCACGCCCGGGGTGTCCCGCGGGACGATGATCTGTGTCATCTTCGAGTTGGCGTCGCCCGGCGCGTCGGGGTCTTCCGTGCGGCACATCACGATGAAGAAGTCGGCCCGCTTGCCGTTCGACGTGAACCACTTGTGCCCGTTGATGACCCACTCGTCGCCGTCGCGCCGCGCCGTCGTCTGAATAGCGCGCGGATCCGACCCCGGCTGGTCGGGCTCCGTCATCGAAAAGCCCGACTCCATCTTCCCCTCGATCAGGGGGATGAGCCACTTTTTCTTCTGCTCCTCGGTCCCGTACTTCAGGAGGATGGTCTGGTTGCCGGAGTTCGGCGCCACGACGCCGAACAGCGACGCCGCCCCCACGGCGTAGGCGAGCACTTCGTTCATGTAGGCGTGTTCGAGGAAGTTCAGGCCGGCACCGCCGTATTCGACGGGGAGGTGCGGCGCCCACAGGCCCGCCTCCTTCACCTTGCGCTTGACCTCCTCGCGGAGCTGTCGCGCCTCCTCGAGTTCGCTCTCGCTGACCCGGCCGTCCTCGCCCCAGCGCCAGAGGATGTTCTCGTTCGGCAGAATCTCCTTGTTGACGATGTCCGCCGTGAGTTTGCGGATTTCGTTGATGCGGTCCGACAGCGTCGGCACTGGCTTGACGTTCAGACGCAGCATGGCCTCTCCTCGCTCGCCGCCCGGCGGCGGCCTTGTATTCTCGCGATAGCCTAAACGGCCCGCCCGCCATCCGACAGGGCCGAACGGGACGATTGTACTCCTCCCGCCGCGCTCGAGCCTCACAGACGGCGGACCGCCGGGGCGCTCATGGCCGTCAACGCCGTCAGCCCGAGACAGACCAACGCCATGACCATGAGTCCGTCTTGCGGCCCGAGCGTCGACGCCAGCGCGCCAGCGATGGTCGCCCCGAGGGGAACCAAGCCTCGGTCCAGGCTCATCAGGCTCATGACGCGGCCGTGCAGCTCCGGCGGGCTAAGCTCCAACAGCGAGCTGTTGGTGAGCGCCATGTACGATGTGCTCATGCTGGCCGTCGCCATGAGGGCGACCACCGAAAGCCCGAGAATCGACGAGCGGGAGAACACGAGCAGCCCCGCGCTGAACAGCGCGAGGAACGCGAGCAGCAGCATCCCGCGCCTGCGCAGCTCCGTCTGTGACGCCATCACCAGCGACCCGATGATGGCCCCCGCCCCCGTGCACGCGACCAGCGCCCCGACACCCGAGTCCCCGAGATCGAGCACCTTCTTCGCGAAGAGCGGCACGAACACGCTCTGATACGGGAACCCGAACACGAAGAGGATGAGCGCCGGGCCGACCACCGAGAGGACGGCAGGATTCCTGCCCAGGAACGCGAAGCTCTCCTTCAGGTCGCCGAGCCACGGTCCCGTGCTTTCCGGCGCGCGCGGCTCGAAGGGCACACGCATCGCCACCGTCACAGCCATCACCGCCCCGATGAGCGCCCCGTTCAGCAGATAGACCGGGCCCACGCCCGACAGCAACAGCACGCCCGCCACCGACGGCCCCAGCACACGCATCGTGTTCAGCCCCGCCGTGTTGAGCGCGACGGCGTTCAGCAGCGCCTCCTTCGGCACGAGCTTCGGGATGAGCGACTGACGCGCCGGCTGATTGAACGCCATCGACGTCCCCGACACGAACGTGGTCACGAAGATGTACCACGGCTGGATGGCGTCCGACAGCACCAGGAACGCCATCAGGAAATGAATGGACATGGTCACAAACTGCGTCGTCAGCAGGATGCGCTTCCGGTCGAAGCGGTCAGCGGCGACGCCCGCCAGCAGTCCGAACAACAGCATGGGCGTCATGCGCGCCGCGACGACGAGGCCCACCATGAGCGCCGAGTTGGTGAGCTGCAAGATGAGCACCGGCCGCACAATCTGCTCCATCCAGAGCGACGCCGAGTGCCCGAGCTGTCCGAGCCACAGGAAGCGGTAGTCGCGGTATCGCAGCGACGCGAAGGTAGCGGGCAGCCGCGTCGAGCGCGGCGCCGCTTCCGCAAACGAGGGACGGACCGCTTCTTCGACCACGCCGGGGCGCCCTTTCTGTGCGCCTCCCCGATGCTAGAGCCCCCTCACCTTCACGTCAACGTACAGGCCGAACGTCCACCCCATCCATCGACGTTCGGCCCCTGACCGCAGCCCCGCCGTCCGCTACAAGACGGCCACCGGTCCCGAAGGAAGCTCGTGACGCGAAGGGGAGGCGATTCATGTACCTGGAGCTCGACAAGACCCTCACGCCTGAACAGAACGCGCTCCGCGAACAGGCGCATCGCTTCGCCGCCGAGGTCCTTCGCCCGGCGTCGGTGGCGCTCGACCGCATGTCGCCCGAAGAGGTCATCGCGCCGGGCTCGCCATTGTGGGATGTGTTCCGGCAGGCGTACCAGCAGGGCTATCACCTGCGGTCGTTTCCGGAGGAGCTCGGCGGCGCCAACCTCGGGCCGCTCGAGGCCCACCTGGTGGGCGAAGAGCTCGGCTGGGGCTCGTGCGGGCTTTCCATCAGCCTCGGCGTCACCGCGTTCCCCTTCGCCTTCGCCGCCCGCTACGCGGCCCTCACTGGGAACAAGGCGCTCATGGACGAGATCGTCATGCCGTACGTGAACGACCGCGAGGGGAAATACATCGGCTGCTGGGGGATCACGGAGCCCGATCACGGCTCCGACACGCTGCTCTTCGGGACCGAGCAGTTCCGGAATCCGAAGATTACGTTCCAGGTGCACGCCCGGCGCGACGGTGACGACTGGATCCTCAACGGACAGAAGTCGGCCTGGGTGTCCAACGGCACCATCGCCACCCACGCCTGCATGTTCCTCACGATCGACCCATCGCGCGGCATGAACGGCGGCGGCGTCGCCGTGGTGCCGCTCGACCTGCCCGGCGTGACGAAGGGGCCGCCGCTGAACAAGCTAGGGCAGCGCGACCTGAACCAGGGCGAGATCTTTCTCGACAACGTCCGCATCCCCAAGCACTACATGCTCGTCGAGCCCGACGCCTACCCCGCGGTCATCGACAGCATCCTGGCGGGCGCCAACGCAGGCATGAGCACCACGTTCACGGGCGTCGCCCGCGCGGCCTTCGAGGAAGCGCTCGCCTACACCCGCCAGCGGGTACAGGGCGGGAAGCCCATCTGTGAACACCAGCTCGTGCAGGACAAGCTCTTCCACATGTTCCGCAAGGTGGAAGCCGCTCGCGCCCTGTCGCGCGCCGTCTCCATCTACAACCGCACCACGACGCCGCCGTCGACGGAGTACTCGATCGCCGCCAAGGTCCAGAGCACGCAGACGGCGTTCGAGGTCGCCAGCGACGCGATTCAGCTCTGCGGCGGCTACGGCCTGAGCAAGGAGTTCCTCGTGGAGAAGCTGTTCCGGGACGCCCGCGCCTCGATGATCGAGGACGGGGTCAACGAGGTCCTGGGGCTCGCCGCCGCCAGGCGCATCATCGACCACTACCGGGTGTGACCGCGGGTCAGTGTCCCCGGCGGAGCAGCCACGCGCGGTGATCCGACGCCCGGCCCCACGACGACCAGCGCTCGAAGGCCGCGACGAACACGCCGTCGCCCTCGGAGAGGCGTCCGGCGAGCCAGTCGCGGATCTCCGCCTGGGACGCCTCCGTGTACACGAGGAACGTCGCGTCCCACAGCTTCCGGATGTCTTCGGGCCGGACGTTCGCCCGCAAGACCTCCTCGACCTCCCCGGACACGTCGCGAGCGGGCGACCATGCGCTCACGACCTTGAGCTCTCCGGGGCCGATGACGTCCGGCGTCACGACTTCAGATAGCGGTCGAACCAGGCTATGCACTTCTGCCAGGCATCGCGCGCGGCGTCGGGTCGGTAGCTCGGCCTGCCTTCGTTCATGAAGGCATGTTCCGCGCCGGCGTACGAGTGGAACTCGTGCGGCTTGCCGAGCCTCGTGAGCTCGGCGTCCAGCCGGGCGACGTCGCTCGGGCTCGGGTTCGGGTCGTCCTCTCCGAACAGCCCGAGGATGGGACAGGCGATATCCGCCGTCCCATCGAACGGCGACGGCCCTTCACCCCACGGCACGAAGATGTTCCCCCCGTAGAACACCACCGCGGCCTTCAGATCCGGCCGCTTCGTCGCCATCAGGTAGGCCACGCGCCCGCCCATGCAGAAGCCGGTGATGCCGATTCGGTCGGCGCGAACTTCGGGGAGCGTCTTCGCGTGCTCGATAGCCGCGTTCACATCGGCGATGATCGTCCGGTCGCGCAGCCGGCCCATGCGCGTCATGGGGTCGTCCGCGCTCGAGGGACCCTCACGGTGATAGAGGTCGGGCGCGACGCCCACGAACCCGGCTTCGGCGATGCGGTCGGTCATCGTCTGGACGAACGCGTCGACGCCGCCGGCATGCTGGATGACGATCACCGCCGGAAAGGGCCCGGGGCCCTCCGGCACGGTCACATAGCAGCGCATCGGCGCTCCGTCGACCTGGACGGTGTCCCATCGTGCGGGCATGGCGACCTCCCTCTAGCCCAGGAACCACCCGGCGAGCAGCTCAGCGACCTCCTCCGGCCGCTCCATAGGGACGAAATGCGTGGCGTCGGGGATGACGATGGTGCGCGAGCCGCGGATCGCGCGTCCCACCGCTTCACGGTCGAACATCGGCGCTGGCCGGCCGCGCTCCGCCCATGCGACCAGCGTGGGACAGTCGATCCGCTCGAGGTACGGCCATGGGTCGAGGGCCGTCACCGCTTCGTAGAAGCGCGCCTCGAACTCCGGCAGGCACTTCAGCTCATAGCCGCCTTCCACCGGGCGCGTGCCTTCCTCCGCGTAGAGCCGCACAAGGTCGTCGCGCCAGGTGTCGAATGGCGGACGAGAGCGGTACGCCTGGTACATAGCGTCGGGACTGTCCCAGACAGGCCGGCGCCTCCGCGCCTGGTCGGCCATGGGGTTCGGGCCTCGGCGGACGAACGGCGGCGCCACGAGGATAGGTTCGATGAGCGCCATGCGGGTGATGACGCCGGGGTACAGCGCGGCATGCAGCGCGAGGGTGGTTCCTCCGGACGAATGGCCCGCCGCGAACACCTTCTCGAAACCGAGATGCTCGATGACTGCGTGCAGGTCCTCGGCGAAGGTCTCGAACGTGTAGCCGTCTTCGGGCGGGCCGCTGTCGCCGTGGCCCCGCTGGTCGGGCGTGACGACACGAAACCTCCCACGCAACGCCTCCGCCACGGGCTTCCAGATCTTCCCGAAGAAGCTGGTGGCGTGCACCAGGATCAGCGGCGGACCATCGCCGCCCCAGTCCGTGTAATGGAGGAGCGCGCCGTTCCGTTCGACGAATCCTTCGCGCGGCGTCACGACCCCTACTTGTAGGCCATCGGCGCCCTGCGATCAACCGGCGGAAGCGTGCAGCGGCTCACAGGCCGCCCTTCCCCGGGTTGAGAACGCCCGCCGGGTCGAGCGCGCGCTTCAGGGCTCGCAGCGCGTCCAGGCCGGCCCCGTGCTCCTCCGCCATCAGGTGCGCCAGCCGCAGGCCGACCCCGTGGCAGTATTCGATGGAGCCGCCCTCCCGAAGGGCGAGCCGCAGGCAGTCGTCGATGACCCGCGCCAACCGTGCCGTGGCGTCGTCTGAGCCCGCAGTGAAGAACACCATCGAGAAGAGCCCCGGCCGCACCCAGAGCCCGGTCTCCAGCACGTCGACTCCCCGGTCCGCCGCGAGCGCCATGGCCGCCTCGCGGTAGGCGAGCACGCGGGACGCAGGCAGAGAGACGTGTAGGTAGTCGAAGGCGCCGTCGGCCCGAGGCAGGGCACCGCGCCGCCGCTGTCGAGCGCGCGCGAACCGCTCGGCGATGTCGTGGCGGCGTTCCCAGAAGCGGCGAACGTCCGCTTCCGGGAGCGCGCGGCCGCCCGTGGCTTCGCAGGCCGCCGCAGCCAGCGACGCCTGCGCGTCGACCACCGCGCGCGCCCCGTCGAAGCCGAGATACAGCGTCGGCGGCTCGGCTTCGACACGGGCCCCGCCTCCGGGGGCGAAGCGGTCGCCGTAGTCGAGCACGGCCGGCGCGATTCCCCGGGCGAACAGCGCCATCACCGCCTCGAAGCCGTCCTCGAAGCGACGGAAGCGGAAGCCGAGCAGCCGGCGCTCCTCCGGCAGCGGATACGCCCGCAGCGCCGCCGCCGTCACGATGCCGAACGCCCCCTCGGTTCCGATGAACAGCCGGGATAGGTCGAACCCCGCCGAACGAGGCCATACCGGCCGCGTGCGGACGAGGATTCCGTTTGCGAGCGCCGCCTCAACGGCGAGGGTCTGGTCGCCCATGCTGCCGTACGCGCCGCCCAGGAAGCCGAGGCCGTTGGTCGAGATCGCCCCGCCGACCGTGGCGAGACCCACCGTCCAGGGGTCGTGCCCGAGCATGAGGCCGTGAGGCTCCAGCTCGCGGTTGACTCGGTCCAGCACCGCGCCCGCTTCGACCCAGACGTAGCCGCTCGCTGGGTCCACCTCGCAAATGCGGTCGAGGTGGCGGAGGTCGATGACGAGTCCGGGGCGGATGGAGCGGGCGCCTCCCATCAGGCCGGTACCCCCGCCGTACGCGACGACCGGCGTCCTCGTTTCGCTAGCGATGCGGAGAGCGGCCGCGACCTCGTCGGCGCTGCGGGGCAGAATCACCGCGAGGGGTAACGCCGGCGCGACGCCTTCCGCCGCGGATCCGCGTCCGGGCCCGAGGGCGTCGAGCATCCGTTCCTCGCGCGCCGCCTTGCGCGCGTCGACGCGCCCCGGGCCGAGCTCGGCGCGGAGCCGCCTGAGCAGCGCCTCGGTGTCGTCCGGCATGCGTCCACGATAGCAGCGCGCGAGCGCATTTGGCAGGCCGACGTCCCGGGGTCTTTTCGTCCGCACCGGCGCTTGTGCTATAAGTTCAGTGCGGGGCAGCGTAGCTCAGCGGTAGAGCAGGGGACTCATAAGCCCTTGGTCGCAGGTTCGAATCCTGCCGCTGCTACCAGCGTCGCCTCCAATCGACCCCGTCCCGACCGTGGACGGGGTCGTTGCGTTTCACGCCGCCCGGCGCTTGTCGACGTTCTCGCTCTACAATGTGACCTTTGGCCATTTCACCGCTGATGCGCTTGCCCCATCATTGAGGTCGTCCGCGTCCGGGGTCCGAAGGAACTCAACCAGGGAGGTGCGCACCATGGCCACGGCGACGGATGTGTTTACCGAATTCAGGGAGGACCACCGCAAGGTCCGCGACACGCTCTTCGCCCTGAAGGCGGCGTTCGAGGCGCGCGACCCCGCCCGTGCGCGCGAGGTCCTCGGCCGGCTCAACGAACTGACCGGCCCCCACTTCCGATACGAGGAGGAGTCCCTCTACCCCGCGCTCAAACCCATCCTGGGCCGTTATGTCGACCGGATGATCGAGGACCACGACGGAGCCATTGAGCTCGCCAAGAAGCTGGTCGAGCTCGTGGGCAAGGAGTCGTTCACCGACGAGGACGTCCGCACCGGCGTCGAAGCCGTGCAGACGATCCTGCCGCACGTGAGCGATTGCGACGGCCTGCTCATCTTCGTCGAGACGTTCGACCGGCCCACCATCGACCGGATCAACACCAACATCGACGAATGCCGGGCGGCCGGCCTGCCCTTGCTCGAGTGGGCGGACACGGTCCGAAAGAAATAGCATCGCATCGCGCCGCGGACGAGCGCCCGGGGCGCGAAACCTACCCTCGCGCCCCGGGCGATGTCGGCTTCCGCCTCAAAACGGGTGCCAGCACCTGAGTTTCATCTTGCAACCCTCTCCCCCAGGGATTCGTCCTTCAGGTTTCGACCGCGCCATCCGATACCGGAATGGACAGGCTAACAGGGGCGTCAACCCCCGCTCCGATAAAGGCAAACCTGCCGAAAGGCAGGGGCGCAAAGCTCCAGGTCTACGGCCCGCCGGGCTATGACGGCTGAGCTGCCGAAGAGCCGACCTGCCGACATCAGTGGTGGGCTCCCGCTTCGGTGGGAGACGCTGTGCGCAGGAGGTTCGTCGGATGCGGTACCTTCACCTTCCACGCCCGCCCTTCGCCTGGGGCCTCGTGCTCCTTTCGGTCATGGCGATAGGACTGGCGGCAAGCCTGAGCGGCGTCGTCGGCTTCGCGTTCTTTTCCGACGTCGCCACGAACACCACGAACACGTTCTCGACCGGCACGCTCGACATTTCGACGTCACCCTCGACGGCGTTCATCTCGTTCAGCGACATGGCGCCCGGAGATAACGTCGTCAAAGACCTGACGGTCCAGAACGCGGGCTCTCTGGACCTCCGGTACGCCATCACGAGCGAGGCGTCGAATCCGGACGGCAAGGGACTGCGGGCCCAGCTCGATCTCACTATCTGGGACGAAGCCGACGAAGGCGACGCCGGTCAGACGTGCGCGAGCGCGCCGCCCGCGACCGTTCTGTACGGCCCCGGCGATCTCGGAGGCGCGAGCGAAACCGCCATCGTGGGCGACACGTCCCAGGGCGAACAGACCGGCGACCGGACGCTCGCGGCGGGCGCGAGCGAGGTCCTCTGCTTCCTCGTGGAGCTTCCGCCGTCCACGGGCAACGCGTACCAGAACGCGTCGACCGCGGCGACCTTCCGCTTCTACGCCGAGCAGACCGCGAACAACCCGTAGGCGATGGGCGCTATGACGATGCGTTACGCCGTACGTTCTTCCGCGCTCCTTCGACGCGCGTTGCCAGTGTGCCGCCGCGGCGGCATCGCGCTCGCGTCGCTGATGTTCGCCGTCACCCTCGGGGCCGTCGCGGCCGCCACGCTCCCCACTGCCTTCGGCTACCACGCGTACATCGTGTACGGAGGCAGTATGGAACCTGCGCTCCCGCTGGGCAGCGTGGCGGTCGCGCGGCCGGTCAACGCAAACCAGGTGAAGGTGGGCGATATCATCGCCTTCGAGGGCTCACCCGCGAGCTCGCCGGTGCTCCATCGCGTTGTCGACGTGCGGGTCCAAGAGGGCGAGCGCCTCTTCATCACCAAGGGCGATGCGAACGCCTACGCGGACGCCCATCCCCTGCGTTTGGAAGGCGACGGCGACCGGGTCGTGTACCACGTCCCCCTGGTGGGGTTTCTCATCCACTTCGCCCGGACGACCGGCGGGCTGCTCGCCTTTTTCGCGGCGCCCCTGGCCGCGCTGCTGGCGATAACCCTGTGGAGCCTCGCGCGATGGCGGAGGGCCCACGTCGCGTCATGACGCCCGTTCGTGGGCCGCTCAGCGCGGCGCTCGCCACGCTCCTCCTGGGGGTAGCCCTGAGCGCGGCTGCGGCCGCCTCGACGTGCGGGCTGACGCTCTTCGTCGACGAGCAGTCAGTGGGAAGCAACGCCTTCGACACTGACACCCTGGAACCGCCGTCGGAATTGACCGCCACCGGAGGCGCGACGGTGGAGCTCCAGTGGACGACGACGCCCGACGACTACGCGTCGGGGTACCGAATCTACCGGAGCGACACGAGCGGGGGACCGTACACGTTGATCGCAGAGGTCACGCCGCGCGCCGCCACCTCGTACACGGACACGCCGCCAGCCGGGACGTACTACTACGTCGTGCGGGCGTTCTACGAGGCGTGGGAAAGCGCTGACACCGCCGAGGTCAGCGCGACAGTGAACTGACGTCGGCGGTCACGGGCGCGGCCGCGAAGCCCCCGCGTGCCTCTCAGGGGTTCTCGATGATGTCCTTGAGCTGCGGAACCACGCGCTCGGCGTGGCCGTACACCGTCGCCGCCTCGAGGCTCCGCACGTATTTGGTAAGTTGCGCCTGACGCAGCTCGCGGAGCCGCGCTTTGCCCTCCTGCACGGTCTCCCCCAGAGCGAGGATGAGCGCCTCGCGCAGCGGCTTATCGCGCCGCAAATCCGCCGCCATCATCACCTCGCCCCGAGCGAGCCACGTGCGCACCTGGGTTCGCCGTCCTGGGTCGGTCTGCAGGTAGTACTTCAGGTGCTCGATGCCGTACGCGAGATGTCGTCGCAGGTCGTTCGCCGTCCACTCGAAGAGCTGCCGGTCGGCCTGCGACCGTCCGATGCGGTCGCCCCACTCGGACAGCGTGAGCAGGAACGAGGTGCGGATCAGGTTCACGTACACGGTGAGCTCCGTGAACTTGAACGCCGCGTACGCCGCGCGGTTGAGCAAGCCCGGCGACTGCACCCCGAGGCCGCCGCCGTTGGCCAGCGCCCGCTTCCGGAACGCCTCCACGTGGCGGGCGCAATCGTAGATCTGCGTCGCGAGGAAGAGCTTGACCTCGTGGTAGCCATAGGAGATGTCGCGCAGCCGGCCCATGAAGACCTGTGCGGAGTTGTACTGCTGCTCCGAAATCGACGTGAAGATCTGGTCGAGCGCCGCCTCGACATGGTCGGGCAGCGGTTCGATGCTGCCCCACGAGACGTGGGTCGCGGGCGCCCAGCGCTCGCGGATGGCCAGCTCGTAGAGGTCCGCGGCGTTGTCGGCCCACACTTCCGCCTTGTCGTAGATGGTGTAGGGTGCGGGAAGGCCGCGGTCCTCCGCGGGATACGACCCGCGCGGCGTATCGTTCTCGTAAGGCCATCGGTCCGGCGCCCATCCATACGAACCGACGTCGGCCATCCGGAGGGTGAAGCCGTCCGACCCGATCTTGGGCCGGGGCGGCCGCTCCGTGGGAACGCGCGCCCAACTCATGTCCAAGGACGGGAACTGGAACTGGGGGGGCGCCGCGCCAGCGGCGGGCGCCTGCGTCTGCGTCGCCGCTCCAGCTTCCTGTTCGTCCGCGCTGGGAAGGAGGTTCGCGTCTGGCATCGCCTCACCTGCCGTCGATGCGAACCGGGCGGCGTCTCCTACCGCCCGGCCCGCGCTGCTTCGTGCCCTTCCGGACGTCGCCGCTAATTCCGCGGCGGGTCGAGGAACAGCCTCAGGCCCGGAGCCATGCGCTCCCGGCGGTCTCCCAGGCCCACCACTTCGAGTCGGTGCATGTATTCGTTGACCTGGCGCTTCCTGATGGCGAGGAGCTTCCGATAGCCCTCGTTGAGCTGCGACTCGCTGGTGCCGCCGCCGAGCAGAATGGCCAGCGCCTCGCCAGTCGCGCCGCCGCCCGTGAGGCCGGCCTGGGCGGATCCCGCGCCCAGCAGGCCTTCCATCCGGTCGAGGTACGTGTGAATCTCCTCGCGGCGCTCGGGCTCGGTGTCGATGACGTACTTCATGTGCATGACGCCGAACGCCACGTGGCGGCTTTCGTCCTGCGCCGCCAGGCGGAACATACGCTTGTCCACCTCGCTCTGCGCGAAGAGCTCGCCCATGCGGAACATCGACTGCACGAAACCCTCGCCCACGAGGTGCAGGGTCGATGTCATCTCGGTGAAGTCCTGGGCCGTCAGCAGTCCGACGGCGCCGGGGCCCGCCTGGAGCAGCCCCACGCCGTTGGCCAGCGCGCGCTTGCGGAAGACGTCGAGGTGCCGCGCCTCGTCCATGATCTGCGTGGCGAGAAAGAGGCCGACCTCGAAGTACTCGCCGCTGATGTTGGGCGCGTACTGGCCAGGTACGTCGCCGGCGATGAACTCCACCTGCGTCAGGAACGTGCAGAGCTGCGACATCGCTAGCTCGAGGTTCTCGTCCAGCTCGGGCAGGTCCTGCCACGGAATGTCCGTCGCCGAACTCCACTGGCGCTGCACCGCCTCCTCGTAGAGCAGCATCGCGGACTCCGACCACGAATCGGTGCGCGCCCGCCAGTGCTTCTCGAAGACCTGCGCGTCGGGCCGGGGCGCCATGCCCCGCAGCCGTCCGCTGCGGTTCCGCGTCTCGTCCGGAATCGCCCCGTAGGAGCCGGTCGCGATGTCCTCCAGAGTGAGGCCCCGTTTGCCCGGGACGACCCGCAGCCCCCGCTCGGCCGCGGGCCGCTCGAGCCACGAGAGGTCTAGGTCCTCGGCCCCAGGTTCGCGCCGAAGCTGTTCGAGGATGTCGCGATTCATACCGGCTCTCCTCTCCTGCACGCTCACGAGAGCGTCAAGCACCGCAGCGTGGGCGCTATTCTAGCAGACGCTCGGAAAGATTACCACCATGCGGGCGCCCCAATCTTGATGCAGGTGCGCTATCCCGAGCCGCTCCGCCCGCCGCCAGTACACTGAGGTTATGCAGCCGTGGCAGGTCATCGTTGCCTCAGCCGTGGCGGCGGTCGCGCTGGCGGCGGGAGTGTGGCTGGCCTATCGTTGGGCGACCCGCCATCCGGTGATTCGGAGGGTCCTCGCCCTGCCGGGGCGCGGGAAGCTGGCCCTCGCCCGCCGCCTGTTGTCGAGTCCGGATGTCCCGCTCCCGGCGAAGCTCACGCTTCCCGCCCTGCTGCTGTATCTGGCGCTGCCCTTCGACCTCGTGCCCGATTTCATTCCAGTTCTCGGGTACGCTGACGACGCGCTCGCCGTCGCAGTGGTCATCGCGCTCGTCCTGTGGTTGACCCCGCGCGCGGTCATCGAGCGCGAGATCGAAGCCGAAGAGGCGCGCTTCGGCCTTCGGGGCTAGGGCTCTACGCTCTTCGCGGTGGAAACGGTGAGGTGAAGTTAGCGAAAGCACCTG
>JBBING010000056.1:0-15156 GCA_037444005.1 Chloroflexota bacterium | reverse complement strand
GCTCCAGAAAGGAGGTAGGTGTACGGCATGTACTGGACCCGTACAGTTCCTTGACGGGCCGGACGGGGCGGTGCTAGGCTGAGGTGTCGCTCCAGCGGTATGCGGAGCGCCACAGGAGTCGGAGATGGTACTGGCGGCGGGGCCGTTCGGGTTGGGCGCTCCGGAACTCATCCTCATCGTCATCGTCATCGCGCTGGTGTTCGGCGTCGGCAAGCTCGCCGACATCGGCGGCGTGCTGGGCCGCTCGATTCGCGAGTTCCGGCGCGAGCTGCGCGAAGACTCGGCGCCCCAGGTCACGGAGAAAGCGTCGCAGCCTCCGTCGGGCGGCGCCGCGGCCACCAGCGACGCTGGCACGGTGCCCGCGGTCGAGTGCTCCAAGTGCGGCAGCCTGAACAAGGCGACCGCGAAGTTCTGCGCCGAGTGCGGCTCGGAGCTCAAGGCCCCGGTCGCCTGACGGCGTTTCCCCTCTCGCTTCGACGCCGCTGAGCCACCCCGCCCGCGTGGCTTCTTTCGTATCCGCCATCCCCCGACGTCGCTCTCCGCGGGGCCGGTCGGCCCTTGACGGGGTTCGCCTCGTGACTATTCAATCATTGACGATGCCCAGGGGCAGACGCGGTCCCACTGTCGCGCACTACGCCCTCCTGGGGTTGCTGCACCTCGCGCCCGCTCACGGTTACGAGCTCGCGCGGCGGCTCCGCGCGGACCCGGGGCTCCGGCGCGTGGTGGCCCTCAACCCGCCGATGTTGTACGCCCTCCTCCACGACCTCGAGGCGGACGGCTACGTCGCGGGCGCCGCCCAGCCCGACACCTATCCCCCGCGCGTGCTCTTCCGTCCCACCGAAGCGGGCTCCGACGCCTTCCGCCGGTGGCTCGAGACGCCGGTCGAGCGCCTGCGCGAGGTGCGCAACGACTTCCTCCTCAAGCTGTACTTCGCGCGCTCCCTCACCGCGGACCGCGGCGCCGGCCTGCTCGAACGGCAGATCGCGGCCGTGGAGCGGTACATTGAGCGGACCGTCGCCGAGCGCGACGCGGCGGACCCGGGCAGCTTCGAACGGCTCGTGCTGGACTCGAAGGTCACCGCCGCCAAGAGCACGTTGCGCTGGCTGGACCGCTACCGCGCTGTCCTCGCGGAGCCGGTCGCGCCATGAGGCTCGCGCTGGCGCTCGTGACGCTGGCGCTCGCCCTGCCGGGCGTCGCCTGCGCTGGCGACAGCCGCCCCCGGCTCGACGTCGCCGCCGCCGCCGACCTGCGGGACGCGTTCGAGGACCTCGTCCCTGCGTTCGAGCGCGCCTGCGATTGCCGGGTCCGGGTGACGTACGGCTCCTCGGGAACGTTCGCGGCGCAGATCGAGCAGGGGCTTCCCGTCGACGTCTTTTTCAGCGCCAACGAAGCCTACATCGACCGGCTCGCACGGAAAGATCTCGTTCGGCCCGAATCGGTCCGGTTGTACGCGCTGGGGCGCATCGTCATCGCGACGCCGTGGGGCCACGGGGACCCGCCGGCGACGCTGGACGCACTTCTCGACCCTTCGGTCCGTCACATCGCGCTGCCCAACCCCGACCATGCGCCCTACGGCGCCGCCGGCAAACGCGCGCTCGAAACGGCGGGACTCTGGGAGGCCCTTCGCCCCAAAATCGTGTTCGCCGAGAACGCCGCTCAGGCCGCCGACTTCGTCGAAAGCGGCAACGCCGACGCCGGCATCCTTCCACTCTCGCTGACCGTTCAGCGCCAGGGGCGCCTGCGCTACGTGCTCGTCGACGAGGACCTGTACGAGCCGCTGCGGCAGGCCGCCGGCACGCTCGCTGGCAGCGACCGGCCCGACCTGGCGGCGGCATTCGTCGACTACGTGACAGGACCCGAAGGGAGGGACATCATGCGGAAGTACGGATTCATCCCGCCGGAGGAGGGCGCAGCGCCGTGACCGCCATCGACCTCGACGACGTCCGCATCTCCCTGCAGGTGGCGGGCCTGGCGACGCTGCTCTGCGTCGTGGTTGGCGTGCCGCTGGCGTGGGCGCTGGCCCGCTACCACTTCCGCGGCCACGAACTCGTGACGGCGGCCGTCACCCTGCCCCTGGTGCTCCCGCCCACCGTCGTGGGGTATTACCTGCTCCGGGCGTTCGGCCGCGGCAGCCCGCCGGGCCGCTTCCTCGAGGACGAGCTGGGCGCCCGGCTCGTCTTCACCTGGCAGGGCGCCGCGCTCGGGGCGGCCGTGCTCTCCGCGCCGCTCCTGATCCGTACCGCGCAGGCCGCGTTCGAAGGCGTCGACCGCGAACTCGAACGGGTCGCCGCCACGCTGGGCCGGTCGCGCCTCGAGATCTTCTTCACCGTCACCCTGCCCCTGGCGATGCGCGGCGTGGCGGCGGGCGTGGCGCTCGCCTTCGCCCGCGCCGTCGGCGAGTTCGGCGCCACCGTCATGGTCGCGGGCAACATCCCCGGGAAGACGCGGACCATGTCCGTGTCCGTGTACGACGCCGTGCAGGCCGGCGACCTCGCGCGGGCCAACGCCACCGCCCTGGCGCTCGTGGCCCTCAGCCTCGCGAGCCTCCTCGCGTTCGGCCGCGCCGCGCGCGTCGCGGGACGATGAGGTCGACGGAGGGGGCGCCTTGACGCTGGATCTCGACATCCGGCGCCGGCTCTCGGGCTTCTCCCTCGACGTCGCGTTCACAGCGGGCGACGAGCGCGTCGTGCTGTTCGGTCCCTCGGGCGCCGGCAAGAGCCTCACCCTCCAGTGCATCGCGGGCATCACCCGTCCCGACGATGGGCGCATCGTGGCCAACGGTCGCGTCCTGTTCGACGCCGGCGCCCGCGTGAACCTCCCGCCTCAGCGGCGGCGGGTCGGGTATGTCCCGCAACGCTACGCGCTCTTTCCGCACCTCACCGTCGCCGAACAGATCGCCTACGGACTCCGCGGGCTTTCGCCGGCGGAGCGGCGCGCGCGCGTCCGGGAGCTAATCGACCTCATGGGCCTCCGCGGTCTCGAGGACCGGCGGCCCGCCGCACTGTCGGGCGGACAGCAGCAGCGCGTCGCCCTGGCGCGGGCGCTGGCGCCCGACCCTGACACGCTCCTGCTGGACGAGCCCTTCGCGGCGCTCGACGTCGGGCTCCGCGCCGAACTGCGCGACGAGCTCGTGGCGCTCCAGCAGCGGCGCGCGCTGACCGTCGTGATCGTCACCCACGACCTGAGCGACGCCTTCTTGCTCGCGCAGCGCGTGGTCGTCATCGACGGCGGCAGAACCCTGCAGCAGGGCAGCCGTGAGGACGTGTTCTACCGGCCCGCCACCCGGCGCGTCGCTGAGTTCGTCGAAACCCGGAACATCCTCCCGGCGGCGATCGTCGCGGTCGAGAGCGGGATCGTCACCCTGGCGTGGAACGGCGTCCGTCTGGAGGCCGACGCCCCGTCCGGGACGACGCTGCGGCCCGGCCAGACGGTCGATGTCTGCATCCGCCCGACGCGCATCATGATCAAGCCGCCGGAGGTCGAGAGCTACGCCGGACGACAGAACGTCTTCTGCGGCGTCATCGTCGACGAAATCATCGGCGCCGAAACGTACCGGCTGTTCGTGCGACTGCGCGGCTCGCCCAACCCCCGCGACCTCGAGATCGAGCTGCCGGGGTACGTCTACTTCCGGCTCGGCCTCGACCGCACCAAAGAGATCGAGATGTCCGTGCGACGGGAGCTGCTCCACATCATCCCGCCGCAGGCCGCGTGACCCGCTGGCGCTCGAGGCGCGAGCGGCGGATAATCGGTCCACATCACGCTGCAGAAGGGAGCGACATCATGAAGGCCGTCACGTTCCACGGTCCCGGCGACGTGCGGGTCGAGCAGGTCCCGGAGCCGACGATCCAGCAACCGACCGACGCTATCGTCCGGGTCACCACCACCGCCATCTGCGGGTCCGACCTCCACCCGTACCACGGGCGCCTGCCGCTCCCGCCGGGCACGACCCTCGGCCACGAACTCGTCGGCATCGTCGAGGAGACCGGCTCGGCCGTCCAGAAGTTCAAGAAGGGCGACCGCGTCGTCGTCGCCTTCAACATCAGCGACGACACCTGCTGGTACTGCCGTAACGGCTGGCCGAGCCAGTGCGTGAACAGCCAGCTCCTCGGCTTCGGGCAGCTCGGCGGCACGCAAGCCGAATACGTCCGCGTGCCGTTCATCGACGGCAGCGCCGAGCGCATCCCCGACGCCCTGACGGACGAACAGGCGATCTTCGTGGGCGACATCTTCTCGACGGGCTTCTTCGCCGCCGACAACGGCGGCGTCAAACCGGGCGACGTCGTCGCGGTGGTGGGCTGCGGCCCGGTGGGGCTCTTCGCGCAGATGAGCGCGCAGCTCATGGGCGCCGCCGCCGTCGTCGCCATCGACAGCGTGCCCGACCGCCTGGCCAAGGCGAAGGAGCTCGGCTCCATCCCCGTCGACTACACGAAGGAAGACGCCGGCGCAAAGGTCCGCGAGCTCACCGACGGCCGCGGCGCCGACGTCGTCATCGACGCCGTGGGCCACGAGTCCGCGTTCCAGTCGACGTGGGGGCTGGTGCGCGGGGGCGGCACCATCTCCGTCGTCGGCGTCTACGTCGAGCAACTGCCGGTGCACCTCGGCCTCATGTTCATGCGGGACCTGACGCTGAAGGTGGGCGTCTGCCCGGTGCGCCGCTACATGAGCCGGCTGATCCCCCTCATCCAGCGGGGCCGCGTCGACCTCACGAAGGTCATCACCCAATCGCTGCCGCTGGACGAGGCCCCGAAGGGGTACGAGCAGTTCAACGCGCGCGCCAACACGGTGAAGGTGATCCTGAAGCCGTAAGGCCCTTCGCGAAGCCATGCGAGGAGGCCACCCGCTCGGGGTGGCCTCCGTCGTTCTCGCGGCCAGCGCGGCCGCTATCGCTGCAGCCCGAGTCGGATCTTGTCCGCGGGACTCAGGCGCGTGAGGTCGGCGCCGCGCCGCTCGGGCGCCCCGGCCGGCACCCGTTCGGCCTCCGCCTGCGACTCCAGGTGGTCGCGCACACGGGCGACGGTGCGCCGCGCGGCCTCGAGCGAGGCGTCCACCTCTTCGATGGTCTCTCCGCTCACGAGCTCCGCCGGGATGTCCGGCGACGCCGCCAGCGCCGTCTCGCGGTACTTCGCGGCGGCGAGCGCCAGCGTCGCCCGCAGCGATTCGACCTCCCGGCCCGACTCCGCCAGGGCGGCGTCGAGTGTCTCCAGGTCGGCGACCGCCTGACGGAGCCGCTCCCGCAACTCCACGGCCTCCTGCTCGAGCGTCGCGGCGCGCGCTTCCCGGTCGGCGGCCCGCGCCTGCAGCCGCTCGATCTCCGCGCGGGCGTCGGCCAGCTCCTCCTGCAAGGCCGCCAGTTCCGCTTCGTGTTCCATGGTCGGACTCCTTCCCTGCCGGCGCGGCTAGCGCACGCCGACGAGCTTCGCCACCTTCACGGTGTTGAACAGCGCAATGGAGACGTACCACTTCACCCGCACGCGGGTCGCATCCCGGGACTCCAGGCTGCCCACCCGCTCGACCTGCAGACCGCCCGGCGCCGTCAGCCCGGCGAGCGCACCCTCGCCGAACCGCAGCGCATAGATGGTCGAGCAGTCGTTGCTGTTCCCGAAGAGCTGGTTGTCCGCGATGAAGTCGCTCACCCCGACTGGGATGCCGTCGTAGTACGTCACCATCTGCCCGAAGTCGTTGCGGTCGGTCTCGAGAAAGGCGCCCGAGGTCCGCGCGAGGTTGTTCAGCGCCCTGCGGGACCGCCGGCTCATGAGGAGCAGGTCGGGCCGCCCGCCCTTCACCGCGTCGATCAGCTCGTCGAGCTTCGCCAGCGTCAGGGTGGCGCCGTTCCCGCCCATGCTCACGGTCTGCTCCGGCGGGATGAGCTTCTCGATCCCGTCGAACGCTTTCGGGTCGACGGCGCTGTCGCCCGAAATGAACGCCTCCTCGAACTTGCGCTGGATCGCGCGCGCCTTGAGCTGCACGACCGCCGTCTCCAGGTCCTGGACGTTGCTCCGTGTCGCCAGGAGGAAGTTGTCGACGTCGGCGTCCCCGCCGAGGATGCGCAGCGTCGCCGTCTTCTGCGTAAACGTGGGCGTGCTCTCCTGCCACGTGTCGCCCACGTCGTAGAAGTCCGCGGTGGGCGGCGTGTTCTCCTGGTTGTACGTGAGGCCGTTGCCCACGATTTCGATGAACGGGAGCGTCTGCAGGATGGGGCTTTCCTGGATCACCGTCTCGATGACGCCCGCGACGAGGACGTCGTTCGAGAGCTTCGCGGCCTCGGCCAGCGTGAGGGCCATCGGTGCCTCCTTGGGACGGCCCTTGCCCGGGGCAAGGGGCTATGAACGAACCGCTACGCCACGAGGCTAGAACTGATGTTCCACAGCGGCAAGCGCGTCGTGGCGCGGCCCCGGCTTCGAGAAGGTTTACGAACGTTTGCCTTTAGAAATGTGAGGGTCTAAGATCGCGCGGGAGCGGCCAGAGGGGGCGCCGCTCCGCACGTCTCAGGAGAGCGCGTGTGGTCCCATCCAACGAATTCCCCGGCAACATCGTCTACTACCTGCTGTTCCTGGGCGCCGTCGGCTTCTTCGCCTATTCCGCGGGCCAGCGCGTCCGCATCTTCCTGTCGGGCCGGCCCGACTACCGGTTCGACCAGCTTCCCCGGCGCGTCCTCTCGCTGATCCCGTACGTGTTGGGGAACCTCCGGGTCGCATCCCGCAAGCGATTCTGGTACTCGGGCGTCCTGCATTCGCTCATCTTCTGGGGCTTCATCGTGCTCCAGATTCGCACCTTGAACTTCCTGCTCGAGGGCGTTCACCACGAGGCCAGCCTCCAGAGCATCTTCGGGGACCTCTACTGGTACTTCCGCCCGGTGATGGACGCCTTCAACGTGTTCGTCGTCGTCGGCGTGCTCATGGCGGCCGCGCAGCGCATCCTCTGGCGGCCCGCCCGCCTCACCTTCAACGTCGACGCCTGGATCATCCTGGGCCTCATCGCCTGGCTCATGGTGACCGACGTCTTCACCAACAGCTATCTCATCGCCCTCGACCGCGGCGACAAGGACTACCTCTCGTTCGTGGCGTTCCCCCTCGCCGAGATGTGGGACCGCGCCGGCATGAGCGAGGGCGCGATGCGGACGTGGCTGGGGTTCTGGTGGTGGCAGCACCTGCTCGACTTCCTCGTCTTTCTGAACTACCTCCCCTACTCGAAGCACTCCCACGTCCTCACCGTCGCCTTCAACGTCTTCTTCCACCGCCTCACCCCCACGGGGCGGCTCGAGCCCATCCGCGACTTCGAGGCGAAGCTGGAGCGCGGCGAATCGTTCGGGGTCTCCCAGGTGACTGACTTCACCTGGAAGCAGATGCTCGACTTTTACACCTGTACCGAGTGCGGCCGCTGCGAGATCAACTGCCCGGCGTACCTCACCGGGAAGGAGCTGTCGCCCAAGAAGCTTCAACACGACGCCCGCAGCGTCATCGAGCAGAAGATCCCCGACCTGACGCCCGCCTTCCTCAAAGGGAACGGGCAGCACGCCGAAAAGACGCTCATCGAAGCGGTGGGCTTCAACCCCATCTGGGACTGCGTGACCTGCGGGGCGTGCATGTATCAGTGTCCCGTCTTCATCGAGCACGTGCCCGCCATCATCGACATGCGGCGCGCGCTCGTCATGATGGAGTCGAACATGCCGGAGACGGCGGCGGCGACCCTCATGCAGCTCGAACAGCGGGGCCACCCCTGGCGGGGCACGACGTACACCCGCACGAGCTGGATGGAGGGGCTCGACATCCCAGCGTACAACGGCCAGGAGTACCTCTACTGGGTCGGGTGTTCGGGCGCCCTCTCGGAGCGGAACATCCCCACCACCCGCGCCGTCGCGCGCCTCCTCAAGGCCGCGAACGTCGACTTCGGCTGCCTGGGCGAGGAGGAGAGCTGCACCGGCGACCCGGCGCGCCGTCTCGGCAACGAATACCTGTACCAGCTCCAGGCTCAGCAGGTCATCGAGACGCTCAAGCGCAAGGGCGTGCGCAAGATCATCACCAACTGCCCGCACTGCTTCAACACCATCAAGAACGAATATCCCGACTTCGACGGGCGCTTCGAGGTCATCCACCACTCGGAGTTCCTGGCCGAGCTGGTCCGGCAGGGCCGGCTCAAGCCGAACTTCGCCGAAGGGCAGACCATCACCTTCCACGACTCCTGCTACCTCGGCCGCCACAACGACATCTACGAGGCCCCACGCGACGTGTTGCGCTCCCTTCCCGGCGTCGAGCTGGTCGAGATGCCGCGGAGCCGCCAGACGAGCTTCTGCTGCGGCGCGGGCGGCGCTCACATGTGGGTCGAGGAGTCCAAGGGCAAGCGCATCAACCATGCCCGCACGCAGGAGGCGCAGGAGACGGGCGCCAGGATCGTCGCCACCGCCTGCCCCTTCTGCATTCAGATGTTCGAAGACGGTATCCCGACCGTCGAGCCGGACGAGACCAAGCGCATGAAAGCGATGGACATCGCGGAGCTGTTGGAGGCCGCCGTGCTGGGCGAGAAGGCGGCCGTGGCCGCGGCAGGAGGGGAGGGCGGCGCATGACCGATCCCCACGGCCCGTCGCGCCCTCCGGCGTCCTCTTCGGGGCCATCGTTCTTCGGCCCGTGGTTTCTCGCCGCGGCCCTCGTCGTGGGCGCCGTCTATCTGACGTACGCGCTCACCTGGCTGTACGCGTGAGGATCGGCGGCCGCCTTGATCCTCCGGAATCGAGATGACATAGTCCTAGCGCCCGCCCCCGCCTGCGCGGGCCGACGCGAACGGCACGCGGCGGCGTTCGCTTCGGACCTCTCGGGCCTACGCCGCACACCTTCAACCACGGAGAGCCGAACGTGTACGTCCTCGAGAAGCAAGGCCGATACGTCATCCCGCGCACGGAGCTCACATACCCGTGCCACCTGATGAAGTTCCATGAAAACGCCGCGAAGGCGCCCGTCGACCACGTGATGGCCGACTTCGAAGACGCCTGCCCCTACGAGTTCAAGGGCGAGCCGAGCCGAAAGGTCATGGTCGAAGCCCTCAACACCATCGACTTCGGCCATCGCGTCGTCACCATCCGCCCCAACAACATCCGCTCGAAGTACTTCATGGGCGACCTGCGGGCCATCATGCTCGGGGCGCCTGACCGCTTTCACGGCATCATCCTGCCCAAGACCAACGAGCCCGAGGACATCATCTACCTCTCGCGCCTGCTCGACGATCTCGAACGCGAGGGCGGCTGGACGACGCGCGTCCAGATCGAGGCGCTCATCGAGACGCCTCTCGCGGTGGTCAACGCCTACAAGATCGCGAAGGCGTCCGACCGCATGGCAGGCCTCATCTTCGGGATCGCCGACTTCTCGGCGGCGATGGGCGTGCGGGAGATGGTGGACAACCAGAACCAGAACTTCCACTACGCGAAGCAAGCAACGGCCGTGGCCGCCAAGGCTGCGGGCCTCCACGCCATCGACAACGCCTTCCTCCGGCTCGTGCGGAAGGACACACCTCCGGAAGAGGCCGAGAAGATCTACCAGCAGCTCCGAGAGAAGAACATCGGCGCCGCCAACCTCGGCATGGACGGCACCTGGATCATCCACCCGCAGCAGGCCGAGATCGCGAACGAGTGCTTCACGCCCAGCGACGAAGACATCGCCCGGGCAAAGCGCGCGCTCGAGATCTACCACAAGATGGGGGGCGGCTCGATCGCCGATCCCGAGACGGGCGAGTTCTACGACGAGGCGACCATCAAGAACAACCTGGTGGACCTCGCGAAGGCGGTGCAGGCGGGCAAGGTCGACCCCGAGTACCTGGCCGAGCAGGCCCGCAAGTCGAAAGAGGTCACCGGCTACGACATCCTCGAAGTGATGCGCCGCGTGGCGTAGTCGCAGGACGGAAGAAGGGCGCGACATGCGGTTCTACGAATTCGAAGCCAAACGCCTCCTCGCCAAGCACGGCGTTCCGACGTCTCAGGGCGGCGTCGCCGAGTCGCCCGAGGACGCCCGTCGCATCGCGGCCGACGTCGGCGGGCCCGTCGTCCTGAAGTCGCAGGTGCTGACAGGCGGGCGCATGAAGGCCGGCGGCGTCCGCTTCGCCGACACGCCCGACGAGGCCGCCGAGGCCGCCGCCGCCATCCTCGCCCTCGAGATCAGAGGTCAGAAGCCCCGCGGGGTCCTCGTGGAACGGCGCGCCCCCGTCGCCAAGGAGTATTACGCCGGCGTCGTCTACGACGCCCTCGCCAAGAAGCCGGTCATCGTCTTCAGCGATATGGGCGGTGTCGACATCGAGGAAGTGGCCGAATCGCACCCGGAGCGCATCTCGAGGCGCCACTTCTCCAACCTGCTGCCGTTCTCCGACTACGTCGCGAAGGAGGCGGTGGCGTCGCTCGGCATCACCGGCGCGGAGCTCACGGGACTCACCGGCATCGTCGCGCGGCTCGCCCGCGTGTTCACACAGTACGGCCTCACCCTGGCGGAGATCAACCCGCTGGCGCGCCTCGAGGACGGCTCCTTCCTCGCGCTCGACTGCCACATCGATATGGAGGATGAGGCGAAGGAGCGGCAGACAGCGATCCTGAAGGAGCTCGGGATCTCGCCCGACGAGCCGCGCCAGGGCCGCCCGCCTACGCCCTTCGAAATCCGCGGCGCGCAGATCGACGCCGAGGACCATCGCGGCGTCGCCGGCCGCGTCGTGGAGTTCGACGGCGACCTCGGGCTGGTCATCGGGGCCGGCGGGGGGAGCCTCACGCTCTTCGACGCCGTGCGAACGTTCGGCGGCCGGCCGGCCAACTACTGCGAGATCGGCGGCAACCCCTCCGTGCGCAAGGCGGCGGAGCTGACGAAGCTCGTCCTCAGCAAGCCGGGGGTCGAGAAGATCGCTGTCATGATGAACGTCGTGAGCAACACGCGCGTCGACATCGTGGCGCGCGGGGTCATCAAGGGGTGCATCGAATCGGGGCGGGACCCGGCGAGCACCATCGCCATCTTCCGCATCCCGGGCTCGTGGGAGGACGAAGGGTTCAAGATTTTGCGGAAGTACGGCGTCGAGTACGCCGATCGCACCGTGTCGATGCATGAAGCGGCGCGCCGCGCCGTCGAGAAGACGCGCAAAGCCTGACCCCGCTCGCGAGGCGCGCGGGAGCGCAGGAGGACGGACCAGCGATGTCGATCCTCATCAACAAAGAGACCACGTTCATCATCCAGGGCATCACCGGCCGCGAGGCCGTCAACATGACCCGCGAGTGCCTCGAATACGGCTCCAAGATCGTCGGAGGAGTGACCCCCGGCCGCGGCGGCCGCGACGTCTACGGCGTCCCCGTGTACGACACCGTCCGCGAGATCACGGAGCGCACACGCGTCGACGCCACCGTCATCACCGTGCCCGCCGCCTTCGCCCGCGACGCCGCCTTCGAGGCTATCGACGCCGGCATCAAGCTCCTCGTCATCGTGACCGAGCGCATCCCCCGGGGTGAGGTCGCGCAGATCGTCGAGTTCGCCTCCATGCGCGGCGCGCGCGTCATCGGGCCCAACTGTCTCGGCATCCTCTCGCCGGGGGAGGCCAAAGTCGGCGGTCTGGGCGGCAGGGCCGAGGACGCCCGCAAGGCCTACATGCCCGGCCCGGTCGGCGTCATGTCCCGCAGCGGCGGCATGACCACGGAGATCTGCAACACCCTCACGGCGGCCGGCCTCGGCCAGAGCACCGCCATCAGCATCGGCGGCGACGCGATCATCGGCTCGACCTACGCCGAGCTCATGCCGCTCTTCGAGGCGGACCCAGAGACCAAGGCCATCGTCATCTACTCCGAGCCCGGCGGCCCCATGGAGGCCCAGCTCGCGGCGTACATCCGGGAGCGCCGCCCGAGGCTGCCCGTCGTCGCATTCATGGCGGGGCGGTTCATGGACGAGATGCCGGGCATGCGGTTCGGCCACGCCGGCACCATCGTCGAAGGCCGGCAGGACAGCGCCGCCGAGAAGATCCGGCGGATGCAGGAGGCTGGCATCTCCGTCGCCGAAGAAATCTCCCAGATTCCCGAACTCGTGAGACAGCGCATGGAGGAGGCCGGTTGATGGCGCCATTGTTCGTCCGCGTCGAGGTCGACCCCCAGATCGCGCGGCAGCCCGACATTGCGAAGAAGCTCGTCGAGGTCTGCCCGGTGAACATCTTCGCCCTGGACGATGGCGGGGCGTTGCGCATCGTCGAGGAGAACGAGGACGAGTGCACCCTGTGCGAGCTCTGTCTCGAGGCGGCCCCACCCGGCGCCGTCCGCGTCATCAAGCTCTACGAGGAGCCTCCCGTCGCCCTCACGAAGCAGGGCTGACGCCCGGCGTTCACTCGAACACCCCGGTGTCGCGCGCGATGGCGACACCGCGGGTCCGCGCCTCTCGCGCGCCCGCGCGGCCGCGGACGGACGTGTACGCCATCGCCGCGACGAAGAGCGCCGCGGCGAGTAGCACGACGCTCGCCCCCGACGAGACGTCGATGTAGTAGCTCATGTACACGCCGCCCATGCCGCAGAACGCCCCGATGGCGGTGGACAGCCCGACGACCCGATGGAAGCTGTCGGTGAGGAGCCGGGCGACGATGGGCGGGATGACGATCGCCGCCGCGATGAGCGTCACGCCCAGCACCTGCATCGACACGACGACCGTGCCCGCGAGCATGATGGAGAACAGCGTGTCGATCCACTCCGTCCGCACGCCGTAGAAACGCGCGACCTCCGGGTCGAACGTAACGAACAGGAGCTGCTTGTAGATGAGGAAGATGATCGCGGCGGCGCCCGCGGTCACGGCCGTAATGGCGACCAGGTCGCGTTCGCTTACGCCGAGGATGTTGCCGAAAAGCGCGGCGTCGAAGCTTCGGGTGAAGGTCCGGTAGCGGCTGATGAGCGCGACCCCCAGGGCGAAGCTCGCCGTCGTGATGATCCCGATGGCGGCGTCAGCGCCGATCATCGGCCGGCGCCGGGTCGTCGCATTGATGAGCAGCGCCGAGAGGAACCCCCAGACGCTCGCGCCGATGTAGAAGTTGAACGACATGACGTAGCTGACGACCGCGCCCCCGAACACCGCGTGCGAGAGCCCGTGGCCGATGTAGCTCATCCGGCGCAGCACGATGTAGACGCCGACGAGCCCGCACAGCGCGCCCACCACCGTCGCGGCGATCAGGCCGCGAACGAAGAAGTCATACTGAAACGGCTCCAGCACGCTCCTCAGGCTCCCTTCGTCCCGCCCGTCCGATGACGTGCGGTGTCTCCGCCACCAACGTGAGCCCGCGGTACCGCACCACCGGCATCTCGGCGCCGTAGGTCTCCTTCAGGATCTCCGGCGTGAACACCTCCGACGGCGGGCCCTCGGCCACGACCCGTCCGTTCACGCACACCACCCAGGGGAGATGGGCGGCCACGGCGTTCAGTTCGTGGGTCGTCATGATGACCGTCACGCCCTGATGATTCAGCTCGTCGAGCAGGTGCAGGATGTCGTCTCTCGTCTTGATGTCGACGCCACTCGTCGGCTCGTCGAGGAGGAGCAGCCGCGGGTTGCTCACGAGGGCGCGCGCCAGAAAGACTCGCTGCTGCTGCCCGCCCGAGAGCTCGCGGATGTGCCGGCGGGCCAGATGCGCGATGCCGAGGCGCTCCATCATCTCGTGCGCGGCCTCGCGGTCCCGGCGGCGGCTCCACGGGAAGAAGCCGCCGTCGGCGGCCCGCCCCATCAGCACCACCTCTTCCACCGTCACCGGGAAGTTCCAGTCGACGGTCTCGAGTTGAGGGACGTACCCGGCCCGGGCGCGTCGCCCCTGGTGCACCGGCGCGCCGTCGACCACCACCGTGCCGCCGTACAGGTCCACGGCCCCGAGCATGGCGCGCAGGAGCGTGGTCTTGCCGGCGCCGCTCGGCCCCAGAAGGCCCACGAAGTCGCCCTCGTTCACCTGCAGGGAGACGTCGCGGAGGACGACGTCGCCCTCGTACCCGCAGGTCACCCCCTGCAGGAGCACAATGGGCCGCGTCGGCCCCAGGTCGTGGGGCGCCGGATGCAGCATGGCCCTACTGCGGATACTTCGCTGTGCTCTTGCCGGAAAAGACAGGACCCGTGTCGAATCCATCGAACGCGCTCGCGTCGCCCCCGAGGGCCGGAATCATCGTCCTCATGTTCTCGACCATGAGGCCGAGGTACGAATGGTCCGGGTCGCCCGGCGCGCCCGGGAGGTCGTCGTCCCGGAGCTTGTCGATGAACTGCGCGCCCGCCTCACGGGCGATGGTCTCGAGCACGTCGCTCGGGAAGACCTCCGATCCGAAGACGGCGGGCACACCCTCGCGCCGGATCTGGTCGATGAGCGACGCGACCTCGCGCGCCGACGGCTCCGAGAAGTCCGACGGCTGCACCGCTCCGATGACCTGCATTCCGTAGCGCTCCGCGAAGTACGCCCACGAATCGTGATACGTGAGGAGCTTGCGATGCTCCGGCGGAATCGTGGCGATGGCCTCGCGGATGCGCCGGTCCAGATCCTCAATGCGCTCCCGGAACTTCGCCAGGTTCTCGTCGTAATAGTCGGCGTTCTCGGGGTCGAGCGACACCAGTTGGTCATGGATCAGCTCGGCGTATCGCAGGGCCAGCATCGGGTCGGGCCACAGGTGCGGATTCGGCTTGCCCTCCGATTCGGGGAACGAGAAGTCGAACTTCCACTGCTCGCGGGTGATGGCGTTGTCGCCCAGCAGCAGAATGACGGCGCCCTCCTTCTTGTTGGCCTCCGCGAGCTCCAACGTCGGCTCCTCGAGCGAGAGCCCGTTCAGCACGATGAGGTCCGCCGTCGCGAGCGTTCTGGCGACCGAGGGAGGCGGTTCGTACGTGTGCGAGTTCATCCCCTCCGGAATGATGCCTTCGAGCTCGATGCGGTCGCCGCCGATGTTTTCGGCGATGCTGGTGATGGGAGAGACGGTCGTGACGACGCGGAGCTTCCCGGAGACCTCACCTCCTCCGCCGTCGTCGCCGCCACAGGCCGCGGCGAAGGCGGCGACGAGAGGCAGGATCAGGAAGAGAAGGGGAGCGTGGCGACGGCGCATGCGGCCTCCTTCCCTGGAACTCGACGCAGCGGGCTGCGATTGCCCGCCGGGCACAGGTGCAACTAATTGCAACTGCATTCTCTGTCGATTGTGCCGCACTGTCAAGGCGAAGG
>JBBING010000055.1:0-15532 GCA_037444005.1 Chloroflexota bacterium | reverse complement strand
TGATTCTGAGGCAACGCTCCCCGTTCGGTAACCCTTTCAATGAGGCAGATCGCGCAATGTACAATCGCGGCGCACGGGCGGTAAGATGTGGGCGCCGCAGGGGTCGCCGGAGTCACCCGGAAGGAGCGAGACGATGCGCAGAGTAGCAGTGGTCGGCGCGGGCATGACCCGCTTCGGGAAGTGGTTGGACCGCAGCCTCAAGGACTTGGGCCGGGAGGCCGTGGAGGCCGCCATGAAGCAGGCCGGCGTCCAGAAGGAGCAAATCGAGGCGGCGGTGGTCGGCAACGCGACGGCGGGGCTCATCACAGGCCAGGAGATGGTCAAGGCGCAGGTCATCCTGCGCGAGATGGGCTTCGGTGACATCCCGATGATCAACACCGAGAACGCCTGCGCCAGCTCGTCGACGGCGTTCCACCTCGCGTGGCTGTACGTGTCCTCGGGGCTGTACGACGTGGTCCTCGCGCTGGGCGTCGAGAAGCTCTACCACGAGGACAAGCGCCGTAGCTTCCAGGCCATCGGCGCGGCCGTGGACGTGCAGCAGGTCATGGAGATGCTGAAAGCGGCGGCCGCGCGCGGCCGCGAGGGCGGCGACGGCGCCGCGCAGGAAGCCGGCAAGGGCGCCGGCGAGAGCCGCTCGATGTTCATGGACTTCTACGCCGCGGCGGCGCGCGAGCACATGAAGCGCTACGGCACCACCCCGATCCAGTTCGCGAAGGTGGCGGTCAAGAGTCATTTCAACGCCTCGCTCAACCCGTACGCGCAGTACCGCGAGCGCTACACCATCGAAGACATCCTGAACTCACCGATGGTCGCCGAGCCGCTCACCCGGCTCATGTGCTCGCCCATCGGCGACGGCGCGGCGGCGCTCATCCTGTGCTCCGAAGAGAAGGCGCGGCAGTTCACGACGAAGCCCGTCTGGGTCACGGCGTCCGTGCTCGGCTCCGGGAAGGACCGCGCGCCGGGCGAGCCGGGCGTCACGACCCGCGTGGCCCGGAAGGCGTACGAGATGGCCGGCGTGGGCCCCGAAGACCTCGATGTCATCGAACTGCACGACGCTTCGGCCCCGGCCGAGATCATCGAGTACGAGGAGCTGGGCCTGTGCAAGGTGGGCGAAGGGGGCCGGCTCATCGACGAGGGCGTGACGGAGCTCACGGGGCGGATCCCGGTGAACCCTTCGGGCGGGCTGCTCTCGAAGGGCCACCCCATCGGGGCCACTGGCTGCGCGCAGCTCGTCGAAGTGTTCTGGCAGCTTCGCGGCGAATGCGGCGAGCGCCAGGTGAAGGACGGCAAGGCGAAGGTCGGCCTCACCCAGAACGGCGGAGGCATGGTCCGGGGCGAGGCCGCGGCGATGGCCGTGCACATCCTTCAGCGGTAGGCGCCGCCGTCGCATCGAGTGTCCTGACGAGGGCCACCCCCGCGGGTGGCCCTCGTGCGCTCCCGGCGCCTCCCCTCAGCCATGACACGCCGGCCACGCTGATGCGTGCGTCCCCCAATGATGAAGGGCAGGCTTCAGCCTGCCCGGGCGCACCGTAGCCCGACACGCCTTCGTCGCCCACGTACGCCTGCGCCCACCCTCGGCCACGCTGGAGCGTGGCCTTCATCGGAAGGGGGAAGGGCGCGCTCCGCCACGCCTGCGGGCCATCCCCTACCCCTGAAGGCCACCTTTCAGGGTGGGCGTCGTTGCATGCGCGCCGTGTGGGGCAGCCGCACCATTTCTTGACACTGCGATCCGGCGGTGTTAGACATGAGCCGAAGCCGCAAACGCATGCCCTGTTGGGGCAAATGCGCTAAGGCGTTCGAACCCGGCCGCCGGCCTTTGTCCGAGCCTCGGCGCGCCGGTCCAGCGTCCCGCTCCGACGGGAAGGAGTCCGACCGATGCCACACTTCGGGCGCCCCCGGCCGCTCTGGCTGGCGCGGCTGGGCGGAGCCGCCGCCACCCTGGCGCTCATCGCGCTCCTGGCGGCGGGCTGCGTGACCGAACGCACGCCGAACACTTTCAGCCCCGGCGGCGACGTCGCCCAGAAGCAGAAGGACCTCTTCGAGCTGGCGATGTGGCCCGCCATCGTCATCTTCTTTCTCGTCGAGGGCGCGCTCGTCTACGCCCTCTGGCGGTACCGCCACCGGCGCGACGCCGGCCTCCCGAAGCAGACGCACGGCAACACCCGGCTCGAGGTCGCGTGGACCATCGCGCCGACGCTCCTGCTCGCGGGGCTCGCCGTGCCCATGATCGCCGGCATCATCGACCTCGCGAAGACGCCCGGGGCCGATGCGCTGGAGCTGCACGTCCGCGGATTCCAGTGGAACTGGCAGTTCGAATATCCCCAGTACACCGACGCCGAGGGCAAGCCCCTGACCATCATCGGCGCCTGCCCGTCGCGGTGCCCCGAGGTCTACGTGCCCGTCGGGCGGGACATCTCCGTCACCCTCGAGGCGGCGGACGTGATCCACAGCTTTTGGGTGCCCCGGCTCGCCGGCAAGCTCGACGCCATCCCCGGGCGCGCGAACCACATGTGGTTCAACGCGACGAAGCCCGGACGCTACGGCGGCCAGTGCGCCGAGTTCTGCGGGCTGGAACATGCGCAGATGAAGATGACCGTGGTGGCGGTGAGCGAGGAAGAGTTCGAGCAGTGGGTGAACGAACAGCTACAGAAATGAGCGCGCACGCGCGTTCGGGAGTCGAGCCATGGCCACAGCAGAAGCGCTAGCGCAGCCGGCGGGACTGGCGCAGGCCCTGCGCCGCATCCGCGAGGAGGCCGCGACCAACCGCGGGCTCTGGAGCTGGATCGCGACCGTCGACCACAAGCGGATCGGCATCCTCTATGGCGTGACCGCGTTCGTGTTCTTCCTGATGGGCGGCGTCGAGGCGCTGTTGATCCGCTTGCAGCTCGCCCACGCGAACGGCTCGCTGCTCGACCCCGATCAGTACAACCGCATCTTCACGATGCACGGCACCACGATGATCTTCCTCGTGGTGATGCCGCTGAGCGCGGCGTTCTTCAACCTGCTCGTGCCGCTGATGATCGGCGCGCGGGACGTGGCCTTCCCGCGCATGAACGCCTTCAGCTACTGGCTGTTCCTGCTCGGCGGGCTCTTCCTGAACGCGAGCTTCTTCACCGGGGGCAACATCTTCAAAGGGGAGATCGGGGCCCCGGAAGGCGGGTGGTTCGGCTACGCGCCTCTGAGCCTCGACCAGTTTTCGACCGACCACGGCATGGACTACTGGGCCATCGGCCTGCAGATTCTCGGTGTGGCGTCGATGGCCTCCGGGTTCAACTTCATCGTGACCATCCTGAACATGCGGGCGCCCGGCATGACCCTGTTCCGGATGCCGCTGTTCGTATGGATGACGCTGGTCACGTCGTTCCTGATTATCTTCGCGATGCCGGTCATCGCCGTCGCGCTCTTCGAGCTCATGTTCGACCGGCTGTGGGACGCCAACTACTTCAACCCGGCGGCCGGGGGCACGCCGCTGCTGTGGCAGCACATGTTCTGGCTCTTCGGCCACCCTGAGGTGTACATCCTCATCCTGCCGGCGATGGGCATCGTCTCCGAGATTCTGCCCACGTTCTCCCGCAAGCCGCTGTTCGGGTATCCGTTCGTCGTGTTCTCGGGCATCGCGATCGGGTTCATGAGCTGGGGGGTGTGGGCGCATCACATGTACACGACGGGCCTGGGCTCCGTCGCGAACTCCGCCTTCGGCCTGACGACCATCATGATCGCCGTGCCGACGGGCGTGAAGATCTTCAACTGGCTCGGCACCCTCTGGGGCGGCTCCATCAGGTTCAAGACGCCGCTGCTGTTTGCCGTCGGCTTCGTGGCGATGTTCGTCACGGGAGGCCTGACCGGCGTCATGCACTCGATGGTGCCGTCGGACTACCAGCAGCAGGACACTTACTTCGTGGTGGCGCACTTCCACCAGGTGTTGTTCGGCGGGGCCATGTTCGCGCTGTTCGGCGGCGTGTACTACTGGCTCCCCAAGTTCACCGGGAAGCTCCTGCACGAGGGCCTGGGCCAGCTCCAGTTCTGGCTGATGCTCATCGGGTTCAACCTGACGTTCCAGCCCATGATGGTCCTGGGCATGCTGGGTATGCCCCGGCGCATCTACACCTACTCCGAGGGCCTGGGCTGGGATGTCTGGAACCTGATCGCCACCATCGGCGCCTTCGTCATCGCCGCCTCGGTGGTCGTCTTCATCGTCAACGTCATCGTGAGCCTCCGTCGCGGCCAGCCCGCGGGCGCCGACCCCTGGGACGGCCGCACGCTGGAGTGGTCGATCCCGTCTCCACCCCCGCACTACAACTTCGAGGAGATCCCGACGGTGCGCTCGCTGGACGACTTCTGGCGGCGGAAGTACGTCGAGACGGAGCACGGCGAGGTCGTGCCGGCGGTCGCGGGCGGCTCGAGCGACGGGCACGGAGGCGGCCACGGCGAGGGCCACGCCATCCACATGCCGTCGCCGTCGGTGTTCCCACTCATCGCCGCGCTGGGGCCGCCGCTTCTGGGCGCCGCGCTCATTTACAACGTCTGGTTCGCCCCCATCGGCGCGCTGGTGCTCCTGTTCGGGCTCTACGGCTGGGCGCTGGAACCGGCGACGGAATAAGGAGGACATATCGTGCAAGAGGCGGTCGCGCTCCACGCTCCGGCCCCGACCAACACCGGCCTGGACAACCGCAAGCTCCTCATGTGGTTGTTTCTGGCGTCGGAGTGCCTGTTCTTCGGGAGCCTCATCGCGGCCTACCTGCTCTACCGCAACCGGAGCGTCGTCGGGCCGTACCCGGAGGACGTGTTCGACATCCCCTTCACGTCGGTAAGCTCCTTCGTGCTGCTCATGAGCAGCGTGACGATGGTGCTGGCGCTGGCGGCAATTCAGCGGGACGACCGGCGCGGCCTCAAGGTGTGGCTGCTCGCCACGGCGCTTCTGGGCATCACCTTCCTCAGCGGCCAGGCGTTCGAGTTCACCGAGTTCTACCGTGAGGGGTTGAAGCTCGACACGAACCTCTTCGGCACGACGTTCTTCGTGCTGACCGGCTTTCACGGCGCCCACGTGTCCGTCGGCGTGGTCATCCTGCTGTCGCTGTTGGCGATGGCGCTTCGGGGCCGGCTCACGCAGGCGGAGAGCCTCCATGTCGAGCTCGCCGGCCTGTACTGGCACTTCGTCGACATCGTGTGGATCGTCATCTTCACGCTCGTCTATCTCATTCAGCCGGCGTAAGGAGGGTCTGCGCACGTGATGACGGCATATCCGGTGATCGCTCTCACTCTGGCGACGGTCGCGGCCGCGATGGCGATGTCGCGATGGACGCCGTGGCCGGCCGTGCTGTTCAGTATCGCTGGCGGCGAAGGATACGGCGCGCGCGCCTCCGTGGCGCGGCCGATGACGGCCGGCGTGCGGCGTCCTCCGCGGAGCGCCCATCCCACGCCAGCCGATTACGTCAAGGTGGGGCTCGCCCTGGCCGTCGTCACGCTCATCGAGGTGGGCGTCTACTACGTCGAGGCCATCGGGGACTACCTGGCGCCGATCCTGATTCTGCTGTCGGCGTTGAAGTTCTCGCTCGTGGTGCTGTGGTTCATGCACCTGCGGTTCGACAGCCGGCTGTTCTCGACGATGTTCGTGGGCGGCCTCGCGCTCGCCCTCGCAGTGTTCGCCGTGGTGCTCGCCACGCTCGGCGCGTCGCTGGTGTAGGGGTGGGGGTGGAGGCCGGGGAGGCGATGGGTGTCACTGCCCCTGCTGCATGTCAGCGCCGGCGGTAGCCACTGGCTCGATTGGGCGCTGGACCTCGATGTCCTCGCCCTGTGTGTGGTCCTCGGCTACGGCTACTTCCTGACGGTCACGGCGCTTCGCCCACGCATCTCCGACGCCGGGCGCGTCCGGCGCAGCCAGGCGGCGTTGTTCTACGCGGGCGTCGTGTTGTTGTACGCGACGTCCGGCGGGCCGCTGCACAAGCTCTCGGACGAATACCTGGTGAGCGCACACATGCTCCAGCACAGCCTGCTGATGCTGGGCGTGGCGCCGCTGTTGCTCGCAGGCACGCCCGGCTGGGTCTGGATGGCGCTGGTCCGCCGCTTGCGGGCGGAGCGCGTGGCCCGGATCGTCACGAAGCCGCTGGTGGCGCTCGTCGTCTTCAACGCCGTGCTGCTCCTGACGCACCTGCCTTCCGCCATCGAACTGCAGGTGCGGGAGGCATGGTTCCACCTCCTCGTGCACACGGTCCAGGTCGCGGCCGGCATCCTGCTCTGGTGGCCCGTCCTGAGCCAGACGCCGGAGCTGCCGCGCGCGTCCTATCCCGCGCAGATCGGGTACCTCTTCCTGCAGTCCCTCCTCCCGGCGGTGCTGGCGTCGTTCGTCACCTTCGCGGACTCGGCCGTGTACACCGTCTACGCGGACGCCCCGCGGATCTGGGGTATCTCACCGATCGGCGATCAGCAGATCGGCGGCGGGCTCATGAAGGTCGCCGGAAGCCTCGTGCTCTGGACGTTCATGGGGATGGCGTTCTTCCGCTGGTACCAGCAGGAACGGGCGGAGGAGAGCGAGCCCCGGTGGAGCGACGTGCAGCGCGAGCTGGATACGCTGGGCCTGGCGAAGCCGCAGTAGCCTACGCGCCCGACCCCGAAACCACGGCGGGACCGGCCGGACGCCTTCCGCGGTGGAGCCGCCAGACGGCGAGCGCCCCGACGCCAGCGAGATACAGTCCGAGGAGCCCCCACGCCAGGTAGGCGCCGGGAGACGAGTAGTCGGTCTCGGCGGGCTCCGCGTCGGGCAGGCCGCCGGGGCCCGACCGGAACGTCTCGTCCACGGGCACGCCCGCGATGTCGCCGGTGAGACGGAAGGCGTAGTCGCCTACCGAAGGCGGCACGAAGACGCCCTCGTACACGCCGGGACGGTCCTTCGCGGCACGGAAGGTCACGAAGACCGCTCGGGCACTGGCCCGGGGCGGCGCCACGCTCGCTTCGAGCCGCAGCGTGCGTTCGAGGCCCGTGACCGGCTCGCCCGTACGTGTGTCGCGCACCTTGAGCATGAGCGCGTTGTCGACCTCGACGAGCGGCGGCGAGCTCCGGTAGGACGCCGCTACTTCATAGGGACCCACGCGGCGGACGAGCGGCGCGGGCTCCTGAGCGCGAGCTGTGGAGACGATGGGCCCGGCGAGCGGCAGGGCGACGAGCCCGCCAGCCGCGAGCGAGCGAAGGGCCAGCTTTCGGAGGGCGTCACTCGGCAATGAGAGTCCCCTTCATCTGCGTCGGGTGCACGTCGCAGCGGAAGAAGTAGGACCCCGGGTCGAGCGCCGGGACCTCGACATCGTCCTCGCAGGGCCCCGTGCAGATGCCTTCGTTCGCGCCCGCGATGGGCTGGGTGGCGCTGTCGTCGGTGTAGAGGGCCCAGTTGTGCGGCACGCCCGCGTCCTCGTTGCGCATGACGACGGTGAACGGCTCGCCGGCGGGCACGCGCAGCTCCTTCTGGTCGAAGAGGATGTTCTTGGCCACGATCACGATGCCGCCGGGCGCTGTCGGCTCGCCCGCGGCCGGCGTCGGCTCCTCGCGCCCGGCCGCGGCTTCGTGAGCGACCTCGTCGGGGCTGATGGCGGCCCATGCGCCGAACCCGATGAGCAGCGCGACGGCGGCCGCCGCGATGCCCCCGACGGGAAGCGCGGGCAGGCGCTCGCCGCTCGCGGCCAAGGCGGCTGTCAGCAGAATGCCGAGCGCCACCGCCAGGGAGAGGCCGGTCGCGGCCTCGTTCGAGAGCTCGAGGTAGATACGCGAGAGCAGGAAGATAATGGCGAGCCCCCCGATGAACGCCGCCACCGGCACGAGCAGGGGCATCGCCAGCCGCTCGAAGACGTCGCGGGACGGCTCGTGGACGGCGGGCAGCCCCTCTTCGACGTCGATAGTGTCGGGTTCGAATTCGGCGCGGTGCGCCCGGACGATGCTCTGGACCGACTCGCCGGCGCGCTCGTAGGCCGCGAGGCTCGCGCTGTCGCGCCACCGCGTCTCGACGGAGAGCAGCAGGCCGCCCCCCGGGGCTGGCGCGCGCTCGATGCGCATGCCTTCGAATCCGGGCTGGCGGGCGAGCGTGTCGCGGTGCGCTTCGAGGGCGGGCAGGACGCCGTCGGGCCCGAGCGCCGCCTCGAGCCGGGCGACGGGGATCTGTCCTTTCACGGTCTGTACGTACGGCATGACGTCTCCTCGGAAGCGGGAGCGGCGGTGGCCCCTGCGCAGGTGCGGGCTGCGTCTGATGGATCTGCCCGAATCGCGGCCCGTCTGTATCACGTATCACATGCGCGCCTCAGCGTCAAACGCCGGCCGCGCCCTTCCCCCGCCGACTGAAGGGCAGGCTTCAGCCTGCCCGGGAGCGGGCTTACGTGGGAGACCTTGCGGTGGGTGAGAGGTGATGCTTCGTCGGCCTGCGGCCTCCTCAGCATGACCGCAGGGGCCCGCCCGGACGGGCGTTTCCGTGATCGGGGCGCCCCCGACCCATGTGGCGTCGGCCACGCTGAAGCGTGGCCTTCACGCAGCAATGCGCGGGGTCATGCTGAGGCCGAGCGCAGCGAGGCCGAAGCATCTCTTCCCCCGGCGCATCGCGACGCCCATCGGCCGCGGCCTTCGTGGGCGGCTGGAAGGTACGGGTGTCATAAGAGACGTTCGGGTGGGTGAGAGGAGATGCTTCGTCGGCCTGCGGCCTCCTCAGCATGACCGGACGCCGGTCACGCCGAAGCGCGGCGTCCCCGCTGGTGAAGGGCAGGCTTCAGCCTGCCCGGGGGCCCATAGCATGCCGGCCACGCTGAAGCGTGGCCTTCATCAAGGGGAGGAACGAGGGCGCGCTTGCTGCGGTGGCGGAAGCGCCATTCCCCATTCCTGAAGGCCACTCTTCAGGGTGGCCGTCGGGCCATGGGAGGTGAGGCTTCCCGGCCATGTGGCGTCGGCCACGCTGAAGCGTGGCCTTCATTCGAAGGGGAAAGGGTGGCATCGGACAAAGGGGGAAGGGGTGGCATCGGAAGGGAGGGGCGCCGGGGGCCGGTTGCACGCGCGGCGCTGTGCCCCTTACGGTGGAGGGGTCCGATGCGCTCCATCCTCGCCCTCTGCGCAATGCTCGCCGGGCTCGTCGCGCTCGGCGCGGCGTGCGGCAATGGCGGCGACGGCTCGCCGTCCCCCGTCCGCGGCGTGGTCGTCGACGTCGAGGGTTCGGCGTTCGGCGACGTGCCGGGCTTCACCATCCGGACCGACGACGGGCACACCATGCGCTTCCGGCTGGCGTTGGAGGACGAGTTCGCGTTCCCGCCCGAACATCTTCGGGCGCACATGGCCACCCTGGAGCCGGTGCGCGTGTGGTACCGGGAAGAAGGCGGAGAGCGCGTGGCGTACCGGGTGGAGGACGCGCCCCGCTAGCGACTCAGCCCGACACGGCGCCGGTCACGGCGTCGAGCGCTTCGCGAAGCTCCTCCGCGCTCAGCGCGCCTTCGAACTTGGCCGCGACCTTACCCTCGGCGTCGACGACGAACACCCACGGCTCGCTGGGCAGCCCCCACTCCTGGATGGCCGGCACCGTCACCAGCTCGCCCGGCTTCGAGAGGTCGTACACCTCGACATGGATGAAGTTCACATCCGGGAGGTAGTCGGGCATGACCTCCTTCACCACATCGAGCGTCGGCCCGCAGACGGCGCTGGTGCAGAAGGCCGGCGTCGTGAAGGCGACGACGAACGGCCGCTTCTGGGCGATGGCGTCCGCGACCGACAGCTGATAGAGGCGCTCGTCGGGGTGTTCGTCCGATGTGAGCTGCTTGATGTCCGGCGTGTCGGCGAGCGTCTTCGTGCGCGACGGCGGCGCCGGGTCGCCGATGGCGGGCGTGCTGCCCCGCTCGAGGACGGTGAACAGCGCCCGCGCGCGGATGGGCTCGCCGTCGGCCGGCGTCGCGGTCACGTCGACGCCCCACGTTCCGGGCTCATCGAAGGTGACGTACGCCACGTCGAGGCCGCGCTGGTCCGGGATGGCCCAGATGAAGCGCCCTTCGGCCTCCGTGACCGGTTCCGTGCGGGACCGGTCCAGGTGGTAGAAGGCGAGGTGGGTCTGCATGTCGGGCTTCGTGAGGATGTTGTTCTTGTCGTCGAGGAGCGCGACGAGGAAGCGGTTCTCGCCCACCACGAGCTGCGAGGACGCGACGATGACGATGACGTCGCTCTGCGCACCGCCTTCGTCGGGCCAGGGAGGCGCTCCGTCGCCGGCGCCGCCTCTGCCGCCGCACGCCGCCGCGGCGAGCGCCGCCAGCCCCACCAACCACACAACCACCGCCGAGCGCAGATTCATCGTTCTCCCTCCCGGGCGTGGCGGCTCAAGCCCCACGCGTAGACGGCCACGCTGAGCGTCGTCAACACGGCGATATCGACTCCGAGCCCGAAGTAGCCCGCCGTCGTGTCGGCATACATGGCCACGTGGAGGAGGTCGACACCGAACGACAGTGGATTCAGCCAGCCGAGCGTCTCGAGCCATGCGGGCAGATGGGCGAGCGGGTAGAAGGCGCCCGAAAAGAACAGCGCCGGGAACAGTCCCAGGTTCATTAAGAGGTGGAAGCCCGACATCGTGCGAATCCGTGACGCCAGCGCCAGGGCGAATCCGCTCAGCAGGACATTGAGCAGCGCGATGCCCGCGACCGACGCCACGAGGCCCGCGCCGACGCCGTACTGCCACGACAGATGCACGGCCGGCAGCAGGGCCGCCACGGCGACCACCGCCAGCGCCTGCAGGGAGCCGATGATGACCCCGGCGAGCGATTTGCCCAGCATGATGACCCACGGCGGGTTCGGCGTCGCTAAGAGGACGCGCAGCATCCCGTCATCCCGGTCCTGGTAGTACGAGGCGCTGGAGAATGTGCTCGAGAACACAGCTGTCATCACGACGACCCCGGGCACCAGGAAGCTCAGGTAGTCGCCGTCGCGGATGAGCGTCGGGTTCAGCCCGCGCTCGATTCCCGTGCCCAGGATGGCGAGCAGCATCAGCGGGAACAGGAGGGACGACGAAAGCTGCGACCGCGAGCGCAGGAACGCCCGGAGGTCGCGGCCCACGAGGGCGCTGACCGGCGACACGACGGCGAACGTCACGAGCCTTCCTCCGGCGGATGGAGCGCCCGGCCGCACACCTGGAAGTACGCATCCTCGAGGGTGGATGGCTCGATGCGTATCGCCGTGACCCGCAGCCCTCCCCATTCGAACAGGCGCACGACGAACGCGCTGGCGTCGTCGACGGTGACGTGGATCGCGGGGGGCGCGTGGGTCACGCGGCCGACGCCGGGCCACGCCTCCAGCGCGCGCACCGCCACCGGGTCGGCGGCAGGCGATTCGAGGACGACTGACTCGCGGCGCAGGTTCGCCTTGAGGTCGGCGGGCGCGCCTTCCGCCGCCAGCCGGCCCTCGGAGAAGAACGCCACCGCGTCGCAGTATCGTTCGGCTTCCGCCACGTCGTTGGTCGCGAGCAGGATGGTGAGGCCGTTGCGGCTCGCCTCGACGAGGCGCTCCCAGAGCTGCTGCTTCGAGTCGGGGTCGAGCCCGGTCGTCGGCTCGTCGAGCAACAGAAGCGCGGGCTCCGGCAGAAGCGCCCGCGCCAGCTCCAGGCGGCGGCGCATGCCCCCCGAGAGCGACCGCGTGGGGTCGTGGGCGCGGTCGCCGAGTCCGACGCTGTCGAGGGCGGCGCGGACGCGCTCGCGCAGGCGATGCCGGGGCATCCCGTAGAGGCGGCCGTGGAGCCACAGGGTCTCCCGGGCCGTCATGAGGGGATCGAGGCACTCCTCTTGGAAGAGGACGCCCACCCGCCGCCGCGTCTCCGGCCCGGGCGGCGCGCCGAACACCCGGACGGCGCCCGATGTGGGGCGCCGCAAGCCGGCCGCCAGCGAGAGGAACGTGCTCTTGCCCGAGCCGTTGGGCCCCAGCAGCCCGAAGATGGCGCCCCGCGGGACGGCGAGCGACACGCGGTCGAGCGCGACGCGCTCCCCGTCCGCCGTGGCGTAGCTGTACGAGAGGTCGCTTGCCTCGACGACGTCCCCGGTGCGCTCCTGGAGGCGGTGTTCGATGAGCGCCGTTCTGACTGTCAACCCGGCTCCACGCTCGCGCTATCGGACCATGCTATCGCAGCCGCGGGTGCCGCGGAAGCGCCCTCGGGCGTTCCCCGACGGCGGCTCCGGCGGCGCGACGCGTATACTGTAGCCACGATGCGCCCGTTCAGGCTCGCGCTCGCGCAAATCAACCCGACCGTCGGCGACCTCGCGGGGAACGTCCGCGTCATCCGCGAGTGGACCGAGCGCGCCCGGGCCGAAGGCGCTGACCTCGTCTGCTTTCCCGAGCTCGCCGTCACCGGCTATCCGCCCGAGGACCTCTTGCTTCGACGGTCGTTCATCGAAGACAACCTCGAGGCCGTGCAGGAGCTGGCCGCGGCCACCCGCGGCATCGTCAGCGTGGTGGGCTTCGTCGACCGGAAGGACGACATCTACAACGCCGCCGCGGTGCTGGCGGACGGCCGGGTGGCCGGCGTGTACCACAAGCGGTTCTTGCCGAACTACGGCGTTTTCGACGAGAACCGCTACTTCCAGGAGGGCGTCGAGGCGCCCGTCTTTGAGCTGGGCGACGTCGTCTTCGGCGTGAACATCTGCGAGGACATCTGGTACCAGGGCGGCCCCACGCAGGAGCAGGCCCACGCGGGAGCGAGCCTCATCGTCAACATCAACGCCTCGCCGTACCACCGGGGCAAGCGGGCCTTCCGCGAGCGCATGGTCGCGACGCGCGCCTCCGACAACGCCGTCTTCGTCGCGTACCTCAACACCGTGGGCGGACAGGACGAGCTCGTGTTCGACGGCGGCAGCATGATCTTCGGTCCCGACGGCGAGCTGGTGGCCCGCGCCGTCATGTTCGACGAGGACCTGCTCATCGCCGACCTCCATCTGGAGACCGTGCAACAGTACCGGCTTCACGACCCCCGCCGGCGCAAGGAGCGCCTCGAATTCCAGCGGCGGGACGGCGCGCCGCGCGTGAGCCTCGGGGAACGCGCGCCCCTCGAACGGCGGCCGCTCGCCCCCCGCGTCGAGCCGCTGCCCGGCCCTGTCGAGGAGGTCTACCGCGCCCTGGTCGTGGGGACGCGCGACTACTGGCGCAAGTCGGGGTGCTCTGCGGCGCTGGTCGGGCTGTCGGGAGGCATCGACTCCTCGATGGTCGCCTGCATCGCCGTGGACGCGCTCGGGGCGGAGAACGTCACAGGCGTCTCTATGCCGTCGCGCTATTCGTCGGAGGGCTCGCTGGCCGACGCGCGACGCCTCGCGGACAACCTCGGCATCAGGCTGCTCATCATCCCCATCGAGCCTGCCCATGCCGCCTACATCGACATGCTCCGCGAGCCGCTCCAGTCGGAGACCGGGGTCTGGGAAGAGAACGTCCAAGCGCGCATCCGGGGGAACATCCTGATGGCGCTCTCGAACCGGTACGGCGCCTGGGTCCTGACCACCGGGAACAAGAGCGAATACGCCGTCGGCTACACGACCCTGTACGGGGACATGGCAGGCGGCTTCGCGGCGCTGAAGGACGTTCCGAAGACGCTGGTGTACGAGCTCGCCCGGTGGAAGAACGCCGCCGCCGGCCGCGAGATCGTGCCGCAGTCGGTGCTGGAGAAGCCCCCCTCGGCCGAACTCCGTCCGGGACAGCTCGACACCGACAGCCTGCCCCCGTATCCCGTCCTCGACCCCATCCTGGAGGCGTACGTCGAGCAGGACCGCAGCCCGGAAGAGATCGTGGCGATGGGGTTCGACGAGGCGACGGTGCGCCGCGTGCTCGCGATGGTCGATCGGGCGGAGTACAAGCGGCGCCAGTCGCCGCCCGGCGTGAAGATCACGCCGCGGGCCTTCGGCCGGGACCGCCGCCTGCCCATCGTCAACCGCTACCCCAACTGAGCCGGCGCGCGATTGTGCGAAGCTCCGGGCGCCGGTAGGATGCGCTTCGTGAGCGGCGCCGACGGTATCCGTGCGATCGTGTTCGACTTCGGCGGCGTGGTCTGGGACATGCGCCTCGACCTGGCGCGCGCCATCGAAGAGCGATACGGGCTTCCCAGACACGCCCTCATGCGGACGCTGTACGGTACCGACGATTGGCGCCGCGTCCAGCTCGGCCTGGGCGACCGCGAGGCGTGGCGGGCCGCCGCGCATCGGGCGCTCGAGGCCGAAGCAGGCCGTCCGCTGCCGCCTCTCCACGACGAATGGACCGCCGGCATGCGGCTCATCGAAGACAACGTCGCCCTGGTCCGGCGGCTGCGCCCCTCGTACCGGACGCAGGTGCTCTCCAACGCGGACGCGACGCTGCCCGAGCGCATGCGGCTGCTCGGCGTGTACGACCTGTTCGACGATGTGGTGGTGTCGGCCCATGTCGGCGTTGCCAAGCCCGACCGCCGCATCTACGAGCTCGCGGCGAGCCGCCTCGCCCTTGCGCCGGAGGCGTGCGTGTTCATCGACGACAGCGAACGCAACGTCGAGGCGGCGCGGGAGGCCGGGATGCGGGCGGTGCTGTTCCGTGTCGGGCGCGACGACCTCCGGGCGCAGCTCGCGGCGCTCGGCGTCGACGTGGGCGCGGCCGCTTCCGAGACTTCGTAAGAAGCTGGCGAGAGGGCGGACACGATACTCCGTGGGCCGGCGGAGGGCGGGCGGGACGAGCCCCCCGAGCGCTCCCGGCCTGCCTTCGCCGGCGTGGGACCCGCCCTTAGGGGATTGTGACGATCGACACGACTTGACAGGTGGCGTATACTTGCCGCTGATGTGCGTCCGTTCCGGGGCCGGGTCCCGGGTGGCGCGCCCCCTGGCGCGGCGGGCGCTCAGTAGGAGGGAGACGTATCAGGGTCGAGCCTAGAGAGCGCGCCGACGCCTCCGCCCCGGAGGAGCGCCGGCCGCCCCAACCCCGCGCGTTACGCCGTCGTCCCCGCCACGGACCCCGCGGGCGGCGACCGCTTACCCACGGGCTCATCCTGTTCCTCATCGGGCTCGGTGTCCTCTCCTACCTCGCGCTTCCCCGGCATCTCACCGCCAGCGTTCGCGTCTCGGCATCGCCCATCGGCGGGCTCGCCATGCCCGGCGTCGGCGTCGACCGCCGGCCGGACGTCGAAGCGCAGACGGTGCTTCGGCCGTCCATCGAGCCCCGGACGCTGACGTCGAACGTCGACGCCGTGGCGCTGCCCCAGCCGCCGAGCGGGGCGCTGCCCGCGCCCACGCCGGCGACGGAACGCCAGGAAGCGGCGGCGACGCTCGAGCCGGTGCTGCTGCCGCCGTTCACCATCTACGAAATCGAGCCCGGCGACACGCTGAGCAGCATCGCCCAGCGCTTCGGCCTCGAGGTGGAATACCTCATCTGGAACAACCCGGGCGTGCACGACCCCGACGCGCTGGTGCCGGGAAACAAGCTCATCATCCCGGCCGGGAACGGCATCCTCCACGAAGTCCGGCTGGGCGAGACGCTCTCGGACATCGCCGAGCGGTACGGCGTGACGGTGGAGGACATCGTCAACTTCGCGCCGAACAACATCAAG
>JBBING010000054.1:0-15670 GCA_037444005.1 Chloroflexota bacterium | reverse complement strand
CTTACTGTTTAGAGGCCTACTCCCCTCTACCATGAAAAAACGGAACGCTACTCGCGGCGGCCCCCCAGAGATATGCGGTGGAGCCGAGGTGGAGGCGTCGATGCGAGATGGCGGGTTGAACGGGCTTGGCGATCGGCGGCGACCGGCCGATACTCGTGACTTTCGCGTCGTCTACGACGGGCCGTCTGCCTCCGTATTCCAGCGAGTCCGTCCACCCGATGAGAGCGAAGGCGAGCGATTCTTGACACCCTCGGAAGACCATCGGTAGGATGATCCCGACTTCGGTCCGGTCCTGTAGATGTGGACACGCCCGGAACGCCGGGCGCTGACGGACGGGCCGGAGGTGCCTGTGCTCGAACCACAAGACGACCATCCCCCATCTCGAGGCGCCCGCCTTCCCCGCCGGCCGGCCGTTCTCGCCGCCCCTCGCACGCCATGGCGCTGACCTCCGACCGCTGGACTGCCGTGGTCCTGGCCGCGGGCCAGGGGACGCGGATGAAGTCGCGCCTGCCTAAGGTGCTCCATCCGGTCGCAGGCGTCCCCATGGTCGTACACGTCGCCCGGGCGGCGCGCGAGGCCGGCTGTTCCCGCGTCCTCGCGGTCGTCGGTCACGGCGCCGACACCGTCGCCGAAGCGCTCGCGGGCGACGCCGAGCCCCTGCGTCAACGGGAGCAGCTCGGCACAGGGCACGCGCTGGCTCAGGCGGAGAGCGCCGCCCGCGACGCCGAGCACCTTCTCGTGCTCCACGGCGACGTCCCCCTGACCCGCCCCGAGACCCTCCGCCGCATGATGGCGGCGCACCTCGAGTTGGACGCCGACGTGACGCTGCTCACCGCCATCGTCGACGACGCACGCGCCTACGGCCGCGTCCGGCGCGACGCCGAGGGGCGCGTGCTCGACATCGTCGAGGCATCCGACCTCGAACCGGGGGAAGGCGCCGGGGGGGAAATCAACGCGGGGATGTACTGCTTTCGCGGGTCGTGGCTGTGGCCGCGGCTCGCGGCGATCCCGAGCAGTCCCAAGGGCGAGTACTACCTCACGCACCTCATCGGTCTGGCGTCGCGCGAAGGGTCCCGTATCGCCGTCGTCGTCGCAGACGACCCCACGGAGGCGCTGGGCGTCAACGACCGCGTGGAGCTGGCCGAAGCCGACCGCATCATGCGGGACCGCATCCGGCGGTTCCACATGCTCAACGGCGTCACCCTCATCGACCCACCGACCGTCTACATCGACGCCGACGTCACCATCGGACAGGACAGCGTCATCGGCCCGCACGTCACGCTGGCGGGGAAGACGCGCATCGGGACGGACGCGCGCATCGGGCCGGGCAGCGTCGTCCGCGACAGCGTGGTGGGCGACCGCTGCCGGATCGAGCTCTCGGTGGTGGAAGAGGCCACGCTCGAGGACGACGTCGACTGCGGGCCGTACAGCCACCTGCGCCCGGGAGCCTACCTCTGCCGCGGGGTCCACGTAGGGAACTTCGCGGAGATAAAGAATTCACGCGTCGGCCGAAACACGAAAATGGGGCACTTCAGCTATCTGGGAGACGCCGACGTGGGCGAGGACGTGAACATCGGCGCCGGAACCATCACCTGCAACTTCGACGGGGTGCGGAAGCACCGCACCGTGATCGGCGACGGCGCCTTCATCGGCAGTGACACCATGCTCGTGGCGCCGGTGCGCGTGGGCAGGAACGCGCGGACGGCCGCCGGCTCCGTCGTCAACCGCGACGTGCCGGACGGCAAGCTCGCCGTGGGCGCGCCGGCCCGCATCCGCGACCTCGCGGGTGAAGAAGGGAGCTGAACGGCTCGTTGGAACCCGATAGTTGGGTGGGGGTCTTCCTGCTCGTCCTCGCCGCGGCGCTACTCTCCGTGGTGGCGGCGGCTGAAGCCGGGGTCGTGGGCATCAGCCGCGCGCGGGCGCGCGCCCTCGCCGCCCGCGGCGCCCAGCCCGACGCCCTCCATGCGTACATCGAAGAGCGCCACCTCCTCATGGGCGCCCTGTCCGTCGCCCGCAACCTCGCCGTCGTCCTCGCGACAGGCGTCGGCGTGTTTCTGGTCCTGCGCCACATCGAGCGCACGTGGCTGGCGCTGGCGCTGACCATGCTCTCAGCGCTTGCCGCCCTCGCGCTCATCGAGGCGCTCCCTCGCCTCGTCGTCTCCCGCGACCCCGACCGATGGACGAGGCGCCTGTCGCCATTCGTCGACGCGCTCCGCGCCGTGTTCGGCCTGCCGCCCTGGCTTCTCCGGCGGCTCCTCGCCCGGATGCGGCCCACGGTCGCGGCCGAGGACACCGAAGAGCTGCTCCGCCTGGTCGAGCTCGAAGAGACCGGCGCCCCCATCGAAGAAGAGGAACGCGAGATGATCCGCGGCGTCATCCACCTCGCGGACCGGACGGCGCGCGAGATCATGGTCCCCCGGATCGACATCGTCGCGGCCGACGTGGACGCCAGCCTCGACGACGTGCTGCGGCTCATCACGACCCGAGGCTACAGCCGCATCCCCGTATACGAGGACACCATCGACAACATCGTCGGCGTCGTCTACGCCAAAGACCTCATCAAGCTGCTGGCGCAGGGCAAACGGGCGCCGATTCGCGAGATCATGCGACCCCCGCACTTCGTGCCCGAATCCAAGCGGGTCGACGAGCTGCTCGCCGAGCTCAGGAACAGCCGCGTGCACATCGCCATCGTGGTCGACGAATACGGCGGCACGGCGGGGCTCGTCACCATCGAGGACTTGCTCGAAGAGATCGTGGGCGAGATCCAGGACGAATACGACGTCGAGGAGGCGACCATCGAGCGGGTCTCGGAGGACGAGGCCATCGTGGACGCCCGCGTCAGCCTCGACGCGGTGAACGACCTCTTCGACCTCGACCTCGAGAGCGAGGACTACGACACCATCGGAGGCTTCGTCTACCACCACCTGGGGAAGGTGCCTGCGCCCGGCGACGAATTCCAGGCCGACGGCCTCAGCCTTCAGGTCCTCTCGGTCGCCGGCCGGCGTATCCGCAAACTCCGGGTGAAGAAGCTGCCGCCCCCGCCGCCGTCCAACGGCAGGAACGGCAAGAACGGCAACGGCGGCTGAGCCGGGCCTCCCCCGCGGGGGTACAATGAATCGTGGCCCGCAAAACCGCTCGCCTGCAATCCCGCTTGTTCGCCGCGGAACCTCGTCCGGCGCACGCTGATGACGCCGGCCCGACGGCGCCGCTCGCCGCGCGGATGCGCCCGCGCTCGCTCGCTGAATTCGTCGGGCAGGACCATCTGGTGGGCGAGGGCCGCATCCTGCGGCGCCTCATCGAGGCCGGACAGCTTCCGTCCATCATCTTCTGGGGCCCGCCCGGCACGGGAAAGACGACCCTCGCGCGGCTCATCGCCGCGATGATCGACGCCCAATTCGAGCCGGTGTCGGCGGTGACCGCCGGCGTCGCCGATCTGCGCCGCATCGTGGCCGAGGCCCGCGAGCGGCTCGCCGAGGGCCGCCGCACCATCCTGTTCATCGACGAGATCCACCGCTTCAACAAGGCGCAGCAGGACGCGATCCTCCCCCACGTCGAAGACGGGACCGTGATCCTCATCGGCGCGACGACCGAGAACCCATCGTTCGAGGTCATCGGCCCGCTGCTGTCGCGATGCCGCGTCTTCACCCTGAACCAGCTCTCGCCCGGGGAGATCGAGCGCATCCTCCGCCGGGCGCTGACGGACCGCGACCGTGGCCTGGGGGCCATGGGCGTCGAGACGGACGACGAGGCCATCGCCGCGCTGGCCGCATCCGTGGGCGGCGACGCCCGCATCGCCCTCAACACGCTCGAGGCTGCCGCGCTCTCGGCGCCCGCCGATGCCGACGGGGTGCGCCACATCACCCGCGAGCGCGTCGAGGAGGCCCTCCAGCACCGGACCTATCTGTACGACCGCGCCGGGGACGCCCACTACGACACGATTTCGGCCTTCATCAAGAGCCTGCGCGATTCAGATCCCGACGCCGCGCTCTACTGGCTCGCGCGCATGATCGACGCGGGAGAGGACCCGCTGTTCATCGTCCGGCGGATGGTAATTCTGGCGGCGGAGGACATCGGGCTGGCCGACCCGCAGGCGCTCGTGCTGGCGACGGCGTGCCAGCAGGCCGTCCACTTCGTCGGCATGCCCGAGGGCTATCTCCCCATGGCGGAGACGGCCATCTATCTGGCCCTCGCGCCCAAGAGCAACAGCGCCTATCGAAGCTACGGGCGGGCGCTGGCCGACGCGCGCGAGACCCGCAACGACCCGGTGCCGCTCCACCTGCGCAACGCCGTCACGCGTCTCATGCGCGACCTCGGCTACGGGCGGGGCTACCGCTACGCCCACGACTTCCCGCGGCACCGCACGGACCAGGAGAACCTCCCCGAGCGGCTTCGGGGACGGCGCTACTACGAACCGGGGACCGAAGGCGTCGAGCCGACGCTCTGGGAACGCTGGAGGAGCGCCGCGCCGGGCGAACGCGGTCCCGAGGGCGGCCCGCACGACGCGTGACCTCGCAGACGAGGAACGGGCCGCCAGCCCCGCCTCTGACGGCCCGTTCCTGTTGAGACCTTGCGGGTCTCGCCCAGAGAACGCAGAAATCGGCCGAAGTGTTACGCGCGCTCGCGGTCACGAAATCTCCACTTCCAACGCAACCACGGCGTTCGCGCGCGACCGATCTTCCAGACGGAACCGACGTGAACCACGCTCCCGGCGTCCGGCCTCGTGGCGCCGCTCCGGCGCGCGACGCGCGCACCCCGCAGGGAAGCGGTCTGCGGGGCGCCGGGAGCGTTGACCTCGGCCCGCGATCCCCGACTACGGTGGCCCCGCGAATCGGACGATGGCGTCCACGTACGGCGCGTACGCCGTCGCGATTTCATGGCTCTCGAACGGCCCCGACGGGATGGCTTCGTACAGCGCGAGGTCCGCGCCCTCGAGCGTCTGCGTCGCGCGGTCGTCGGCGAAGGGGCCGGGCAGCCCACACGGCGTCGGGTAGTACAGGCAGTCGTTCGCGTTTCCCAGCGTGGCGAGTCTGATGGCGTCGGCACGGATGGCCCGGGCGGCCGCCCACTGCGCTTCCTGCGCGGCGGGGTCGGAGGCGAGCTTGACGAGGTCCGCGCCCGCGGCGTAGGTCTTGCCGTCGCATTCCACGAGCTCCAGTACGGCCTGCTTGTCCGCGCTCGCGCCCAGCAGCGGCGCATCGATGGTCACCACCGCGCTCAGGCCGACCTTGTCGGCCCGCGCCGCCTCGCGCTCGGCGAGCTCGAAGGCGATATACCCGCCGAGGCTGTGCCCCACCAGGACGAATCCCGCCTTCGGACGCGCTTCCCGGTAGGCTCGCAGCATTGCGTCGAGCCGGTCGACGCTTCCTTCCGTCGGGCGGTCCGTGTCGAGACAGCCGTAGTCTTCGGGGACCCAGCGCCCGGCGTCGTCCACGCGGCCGCCCGCATAGCTGAAGTCGAGCAGCCGCTCATCGGGGAACCCTGCGTCGCGGAAGGCCTGCCGCAGCGTCGCGAACCGGCGCTCGCCCAGGGGGCCGATCCCCGTCTGGCCGTCCTCGAGGGACGTGTACAGGCCCTGCACAAAGACGATGACGCGCTCGCCGGGCGGCGGGCAGTACCCGGCGGCGAAGACTGCGGCGAAGGCGGCCAGCGTCAGGACCGCAAGCGGGCGCGTCGGCTCCTCCCATCGAATACAGGGACGCCCCGTCAGGGTATCGGCCGCGCCGAGCCCGCAGAACAGCGGGGCAGCGCTAGCCCAGGAATTCGTAACCGCCGGCGATGCCTTCGGGCTTCTGGTCGATGATGACGTTCACACAGGCCGGTTTGCCCGACGCGAAGGCGCGCTCGATGGCCGGATAGATGTCCTTCGGCTCGGTCACGTACTCGCCGTACCCGCCCAGGGCCTCGACGACCTTGTCGTACCGGGCGTTGTCGCCCAACCGGGTGGCGACGATGCGGTCGGGGCCGTACATCCGCTCCTGCCCGACGATGATCTGTCCCCACTGGCGGTCGTTTCCGACGACGGCCACGACCGGCATGTTGAAGCGGACCAGCGTGTCGAAGTCGAACCCGTTGAGGCCGAAGGAGCCGTCGCCGTTCACCATCAGGACCTTCTTCTCCGGCAGCGCCGCCTTCACAGCGATGCAGAACCCCGTTCCGACGCCCAGCGTGCCCATGGGACCCGGGCCCATGAACTGCCCGGGATGGTTCACCGGCAGCACCTGCGCCGCCGTGGCCACAATGTCGCCCCCGTCACCGATGACGATGGTGTTGTCGTCGACGAACTTCGCCATCTCGTTGCACAGCCGCAGCGGGTGGATGGGCGTGCGGTCATCGTGGAGCCACTTCTGCCGCAGCTCCCAGATCTTCGTCTCGCCGTCGCGCAGCATGCGCAGCCACTCGTCGTGCCGGAGGCTCCCGTCGCCGATCTCGGCCCGGATGCCCTCCAGGACCGCGCGAGGGTCGCCCTCAATGCCGATGTCGACGGCGCGGTTCCGGCCGAGCTCCGTGGGGTCGATGTCGACGGCGATGACGCGCGCCTGCGGGTTGATGCGCCGCCCGTAGCTGAGGCGGAAGTCCATGGGCGTGCCCACGAAGAGGGCAACGTCGCACTGCTCGAAAGCGGTGCGGCGGGTGCGGCTGTAAAACAGCGGGTGGTCCTGGGGCACGCAGCCGCGGCCCATGTCGTTGAGGTAGATGGGTGCCTGGAGCTTCTCGGCGAGCTCCTGAAGGGCCCGCCCGGCGTCGGACCAGTAGACGCCGCTGCCGCCCATGACGACGGGCCGTTCGGCCGCGCGCAGCAGCTTCGCGGCTTCGCGGATCAGCGTCGGGTCCCCGTGGACGCGTCCGGTGGGGCGGTACCTCTCCGGGAGCTTGACCTGCTCCTCCTCGACGCGCCCGAAGAGCACGTCGGAGGGGAGCTCGAGAAAGACGGGGCCATAGCGGCCGGTCATCGCAATGCGGAACGCCTGCGCCAGGTACTCGGGGATGCGGTGGGTCTGGTAGCAGGTGGCGGCCCACTTGGTAATGGGCTTCATCATCTCGACGGTGCCGGGGATTTCCTGCAGCGAGCCCATGAGCGCGGTCGAAATGGGGGCGGCGCCGCCGATGAGGACCATCGGGCTGCCGTTCTGGTAGGCGTTGGCGACGGCGGTGACGGCGTCCGTCACACCGGGGCCGGCGGTGACGACGGCGACGCCGGGCTTGCGCTTGATCCGCCCCCATCCTTCGGCGGCGTGCCCGGCCACCTGCTCGTGCCGGGTGTCGATGACGCGGATGCCCTCGTCGAGGCAGCCGTCGTAGATGTTCTGGATGTGCCCTCCGGAGAGGGTGAAGATGGTGTCAATGCCTTCCTTCTTGAGCATGCGGGCGACGAGGTCGCCGCCGTCGATCTGCGCCATGGGAGACCTCCGCGGGTAAGCGTCGAGAACGCGCCCTCACGGTACTAGGGTCGCGCGAGAGGAACAAGCGCCAGAGCGCCACCTCGCGCGGCCGCCCACGCTGCCGGCCTCATGCTGAGTCCGCCGCAGGGGCACTTCGGGGTCATGCTGAGTCCGCCGAAGGCGGACGAAGCATCTCGCCGCCCTCAGAACCACCTCTTCGCCAAAAGGGCAACGCCTTCGTCGGGGATAGGAGATGCTTCGGACTCGCTCCGCTCGCCCTCAGCATGACCGAGGGAAAAGGTCCTCGCCGCACAGGCTTCCCGTCATGCTGAGTCCGCCGCAGGCGGGCTTCGGGGTCATGCGGAGTCCGCCGCAGGCGGGCGAAGCATCTCGCCGCCCCCAGAACCACGTCTGCCCCAGAAGGGCAGCGCCTTCGTCGGGGACAGGAGATGCTTCGGCCTCGCTCCGCTCGCCCTCAGCATGACGGGTGAGCGATGACGCGGGGCGTCGCCCCTAGAACATCGCGTAGCCGCCGTTGACGCTCAGCGTCTGCCCCGTGATCCACTCGGCGCGCTCCGACACGAGGAACGCCACGGCGTCCGCGATGTCCTGCGGGCGTCCCAGACGCCCGAGCCCGCGGTACAGCGGATACTGCCGCCCGATGGCGTCCAGCCGGGCGCGCCCCTCCTCGCTCTCGCGGGCGGCCGCGAACAGCGCTTCGGTCGCCTCCGTCTCCGTCGTGCCGGGCGAGACGCAGTTCACAGTGATGCGGTACCGTCCGACCTCCTTGGCCAGCGCGCGGGCGAAGCCGGCGGCGCCCGCCTTCGCCATGGAGTACGTCGCCAGCCGCGGCTCGCCCACCCGCCCGGCGTCGGAGATGATGTTGACGATGCGGCCCCACGCCTGGTTCTGCATCGTCTCGAGCACGGCGCTCGTGCAGTTCAGCACGCCGTAGGTGATGACGTTCATCACCCGGTCCCACGCCGCGCGGTTCTGCTGGACGAAGTAAGGCCCGCCGAAGCCGCCGCCCATCTCCTCGTCCCCGCGCGCCGGGATGCCCGCGTTGTTCACCAGGATGTGCACCGTCCCCCAGGCGTCGATGACGCGGCGCACCATCTCGCGCACCTGCGCCTCGTCGGTCACGTCAGCGGGCGCGGGCATCCCCTCGCCGCCCTTCGACCGGATCTCCGCCGCGACCGACTCCGCGCGCTCGGCGAAGAAGTCGTTCACGGCCACCTTCGCGCCCTCCTCGGCGAGCGTGAGCGCGATGGCGCGGCCGATGCCGCGGCCCGCCCCCGTCACGATGGCCACCTTGTCCTTCAGTCCGAGGTCCATGCTTCGCCTCCCGCCGCGATATCCGAAAGGCCGCGCTCCAGCGCGTCGCGCGGCTCGTCCCGCCAGCCTGAAGGCTGGCCGTCAGTGGCGTGAACGCCTAATACAGCACCTGCTCGACGGTGAGCTCGGCGATCTCCTCGTCGCTCAGGCCCAGGATCTCCTTACACACCTGGTGGGTGTGCTGACCCAGCAGCGGGGCCGGCCAGCGCAGCTTCCCGGGCGTCTTCGACAGCACGAAGGGCGGCCCGTCGTAGGCCGTGCGGCCGGCCTCCGGGTGGTCGAGGTAGACGTAGTACCCGCGGGCCTTGAGGTGCTCGTCGTAGCCCAGCATCTCGCGGGCGCTCTGCACCACGCCCGCGGGCACGCCGCGCGCCTGGAGGTCGGCCATAAGCTCGTAGGCGTCCTTGTCCGACGTCCATTCGTTGATGCGCTCCTCGAGCTCGGCCTCGTGCTCCTTGCGGCCCAGCAGCGTGGCGAAGCGCTCCTCCTGCGCCCATGCCGGGTTCCCCATCGCCTCGACCAGCGCGCGCCACTCGTCGTCGGTGAAGCAGGCGATGGCGATCCAACGCTCGAAGGCGACGTCGTTCTGGTCGCCCTCCAGGCGCTTGCAGCGGAAGGCGTTGTGCGGCGCGGCGTACGGCAGGCCGTTGCCCGACCGGCACTGCACCCGGCCGTTCGCGGTGTAGTCGAAGATCGCGGGCCCTAGCGGCGCGACCGACGATTCGATCTGCGCGCACTCGATGCGCTGGCCCTTCCCGGTGCGGCGCCGGTACCGAAGCGCCGCCAGGATGGCGATGAGCGTGTGCCCGGGGTTGATGACGTAGTCGGGGTAGTTGGTCCCGAGGCCGATGGGAGGCCGCTCCGGGAATCCGGACAGGTGGCTGTAGCCGGTGATGGGCGTGAGGACAGCGCCGAAGCCCAGGAAGTCGCGATGGGGGCCGTCGTAGCCCTGCATGGGCTGGTACACGGCGATGATCTGTGGGTTGATGGCCGACACCTTGTCGTAGGTGAGGCCCCAGCGTTCGATGACCCGCGGCGTGATGTTGGTGAGGAAGACGTCGGCCCAGGCGATCAGCCGCTTCGCGAGCTCCTGGCCCTTTTCGGTGTTCATATTGAGGGTCAGGCCCAGCTTGCCCGCGTTGTAATTGTTGAAATATCCGCTGACGTTGTAGCCCGTTTTCCCCTTCGCGAACGGGGCCACCGTGCGCAGCGCGTCGACGTGCGACTCCGACTCGACGCGCACGACGGTAGCGCCGAACGTCGCGAGGTGTTCGGCACAAATGGGCCCCGCGCCGAACCACGAGAAGTCAGCGACCTTGATTCCTTCCAGGGGCATCCTGGTCATCGCGCGCTCCTCCCCTGCTACACGACGCCGGCCGCCGCGAGCCGCTGGAGGTCCTCCAGGCTCAGGCCCAGCTCGTCCACGTAGACCTCGACGTTATGTTCACCGATGGCCGGCGGCCGCCGGCGGATCGCCCACGGCGTCTCGCTGAGCCGGTACGGCGGGCCGGGATACCGCAGCGTCTCGCCCAGCTCCGGATGCTCCACCGGCGTGAGCCACTTCCGGTATTCGAGCTGCGGATTCTTCGCAATGTCCTCCGGCGTGCTCACGATGCCGAACAGCAGCCGCCGGCGCTGTCCATCCTCGTACACCTCCCACTTGCTCTTGGAGGCGAGGAACCGCTTGAGCACGTCGTTGATGTGCTGGAGCGCCTTGATCTTCTCGCCGACCGTCGACGGGTCCTGCATGAGCCCTGTGAGGAACCGCATATTCAGGTTCATGCAGATCTCGCGATACGGCTCCTCCGTGAGGTCCTCGGCGGCGCCTTCGTCGACCATCCACTGCAAGAGCTCCGACCACGGCGCGCCCCCGGGCGTGCCCACGTAGCCGAAGACGTAGCCGTCGCGGCATTCGTAGACGCCGATGCCCGGGATGGTGATGGGGAGCGCGCCCCCCGCGCCCATGCGCGTGCGGAGCTGCTGGAGCATGTCCCAGGTCTGCATCGCCGTCTCCTGGGCGATCGACAGCGCCTCCTGCATCGACACATCGACCCGCTGCCCCTCGCCCGTCACGTCTCGGTGATACAGCGCGGTGAGGGTGCCCGCCGCCGCTTGAATCGACGCCGAGATGTAGCCCTGGCGCCACGGGGGCACGTTCGGCGGGTCCTGCCGGTCCCCCGCGAGCCACATGATGCCGCCCATGGCGACGCCGACGATATCGGGCGCTTTGTATCCCGCATGCGGCCCCGTCTGGCCGAATCCGGTGATGGACGTGACGATGATGTCGGGCTTGATCCTGGCGAGCGCGTCGTAGCCGACGCCGAGACGGTCGAGATAGCCCGGAGGGAACGTCTCGACCACCACGTCGGCCGTGGCGGCGAGCTTCTCGAACAGCCGGCGGCCGTCGGCGGTCTCGAGGTCGAGGGTGACGCTGCGCTTGTTCGTGTTCAGGTTGAGCCAGTAGAGGCTGGTCTGCTCGCCGGGACGGTCGTGGTAGAAGGGCGGAAGGCGTCGGACGGGGTCACCGCCCGGCGGCTCGACCTTGATGACGTCGGCCCCGAGGTCGGCCAGCAGCTTCGTGCAGTACTGGCCGATCTCGCCCGCCAGATCGATCACGCGAACGTCTCCCAGCGCAGTGTCGGTCATCGCTGCCTCCTGAGTCGCAGGCGCCCGGCGGCTTCGGCGTCCTTAGGCGCGAGTGTAGAGCACGCCCGCCGTTGGCGGAACCGGCGAGCGTGCGGATCGGTCGTCTCGTAGCGACTGGGCTACGCGGGCGCGATGGTGGACACGCGGACGCGCCCCCCGAGGTCGCGCCCCAGGGTCTCCGCCGCCTGCGCGACCATCTCTTCGAGCACCTGGCGGGCCGGCTTCATCTCGTGGAGCATGCCCGCGATCTGGCCCGCGGGGTTCATGAGCAGCTCGAGCTTCCCGGCGCGCCGGGCCGCGTTCATGAGCTCGCCCGACACCAGGCCCTGAGGCCCCATGGGAAGCGCCGGAATGCCCGACTGCTCCCAGAGCTCGATGAGCGGGTTGTTGATGTTGCGCATCGTCTTGCCGCTGTACAGGCGCGTGACCCGCGTGTCCTCCTCGGTCGCAGCGAGGATGCGCTCCTTGAGGACCTGCGGCCAGTTCGCCTCCTTCGTCACGAGGAACGCCGTCCCGACCCAGACGCCGTCCGCGCCCAGCGCGAGCGCCGCCGCGAGGCCCCGTCCGTCCCCGATGCCGCCGGCCGCGAGCACCGGAATCGGCGCCACGGCGTCCACCACCTGCGGCACCAGCGCCATCGTGCCGATGCGTCCCGTGTGGCCCCCGGCCTCCGTGCCCTGCGCCACAATGATGTCGACGCCGCCCTCGGCCACGCGCCGCGCGTTCTTGACGTTGCCCACGAGCGCGATGACCTTCGCGCCGATGGCGTGAAAGGCCTCGACGAACGGGCCCGGATTGCCCAGCCCCGACGCGAAGACGGGCACCTTCAGCTCCAGTATCTTCTCGATCTGGCGCTTGGCGAAGGCGGGCCCCAGCCCGACCCTCCGGATGCTCCGCGAGAACTCCTCCTGCGTCTCTTCGTCGTCGGGCAGACCGAACTCCTGCTTGGCCTTGCGAATGAAGTCCTTGTACGGCTGCGGCAGCAGATCGATGGGGTTCTTCGGGAGCTCGGGCATCTCGGCCGGGGCGCCCTGGCCGCCGTTTCCGCCCGGCACTCCCGTCGGCGCGACCCCCGAGGGAAGGAGGATGTCGACGCCGAAGGGCTTGTCGGTCAGCGACCGCACCTTCCGGACCTGCTCCTCGATCTCCTCGGGGGGCATGGTCGCGGCCCCGATGACGCCGAGGCCGCCCGCCTCGGAGACGGCCGCCACGAGCTCGGCGGTGGCCACGCCTCCCATGCCGGCGAGCACCACCGGATACTCAATGCCCAGGATGTCGCACACCCGCGTGTGCAGGACGGGTCTGGCCATGGCCGCCTCCTCGGAACCGAACCCTTCGAAAATCGCACCGGCGCGGCGTTGCGCCTTCGCCGGACGCATCTGATTCTACACCGCGCTGCGATTTCGCGCGCTACGCCTCGCTCTCCTCGCCCAGGGGCGGGCCGTGACGATACAGCATGATCTCGACGTCGCTCACCGTGATGAGCCCTTCGGTCACCATCTCGTCGAGCGCCCGCCGCGCCTCCTCGATGCGATCCGCGCGGTCGACGACCTGAATCACGACGGGGAGGTCCTCCGACAGCCGCAAGATGTGCGTCGTGTGGATCCGGCTGCGGGCGCCGAAGCCTTCGAAGCCACGGACCACCGTCGCGCCGGCCAGCCCCATCTCGCGCAGCCGCTCGACGATGGCGGTGGCCAGCGGTTTCCCGCGCCAGCGGTCCGACTCGCCGATATACACCGTCAGGAGCTTCCCCGGACCCTCGATCTTCATGGCGCCGCCGTCCATCATACCCCCTCACACCAGGCGGCCCGCCGCCACGCCGAGGTAGACGGCCGCCACGCCGGCGAGCACGCTTCCCGCAAGGTTCGCGAGCCCGGCGGGCGCGTCGCCGACGCTGAACAACCGCTGGCTCTCCCACATCAGGGTCGAGAACGTCGTGAACGACCCCAGGAATCCGACAGCGACGAGCGTGCGGTACAGGGAGGGCACGAGAACCCGCTCCTCCGTGAGCGTGAGGAAGAAGCCGAGCAGGAACGCCCCGAGGACGTTCACGACGAACGTTCCCCAGGGCGCCGGGCCTACGAGGTCTACCACCCAGCCCTGGAGGTAGTACCGCGCGATGGCGCCGGCGGCGCCGCCGATGGCCAGTGCGATCGCGATCATCCTCTCGAACAACAAACGATGGCTCCCGCAACAGCAGGAGCCATCAGCGCTACGCGCGGTTCACCCGTGCCGGGCACGGGCCGGCGAGCTCCATCGCCGTATTCTCGACGCTGACCCTATGCTAGCAAAGCTCTTCGCCTGGCGCGACCTTACGTCTCTTCCTTCGGGGTCATGACGTACGCGAACAGCGCCGCCGCCAGCGACGCCCCGACGATGGGCGCGACCCAGTAGATCCAGTGGTCGGCCCAGAAGTTCGCCACGAGCGCCGGGCCGAAGGCGCGCGCCGGGTTCATCGCCGCCCCCGTGAGGGGCCCGCCCATGAGGATGTCCATCGTCACCGTCAGGCCGATGACCAGCGGGGCGACGCTGGACGGCCCCCGGCGGTCGAGCGCCGAGCCGTAGATGACGTACATCAGGAGGAACGTCAGCACGACTTCGGTCACGAACCCCCGGGCTCGCCCTACGATGAACGCCGCTTCGCCGGCTTTCGCGACGGTCGGCGCGCCCAGGTGAAGCCGCTCCGACAGCTCGCCCTGAAAGATGTACCGCAGCAGCAGCGCCGCCACGACCGCGCCCGCGAGCTGCACGGCGATGTACGCCGCCGTCTTCGCCGCGCCGAGCTTCCCGGCGACCCACAGACCGATGGATATCGCGGGGTTGAAGAAGCCGCCCGACAGATGCCCCGCCGCGGCGAACATGAGACCGAAGGCCAGCCCGTGGGCCAGCGCCACGGCGACGATCTGCCCCGGACCCTCCAGCCCGAACGCCCTTGTCGTCAACACCGACCCCGCGCCCACGAACACCAGGGCGAAGGGCCCGAGGAACTCGGCGACCAGGGGCCGGATCCATTCCGCGAGCGTGGCTTCCGGGACGAGGTTGCTCGCGTGGAGCTGGCTCCTGACGCCCGACGCTTCCGCAGCCATCGCGACCTCCCTTCGTTCGAGGAAAGGGGATACGCCTCTGAGCGATTACGGCGCGATTCTAGGCGTCGCGCAGGACGCTGTCAATCGTCTGGAGGGCCGCCGTCATCTGCCCGTCGAGCCGTGGCCACCCGGTCCGCGGTCGGTCTCCGACAGCGCTTGCACCTCGATGAGGGGCAGGTCGGCGAGCTTCGCGATGACGAGCTGCGCGATCCGGTCGCCGTGGCGCACGCGATACGGCGCGGCGGACCCCACGCAGTACAGCGTGACGAAGACCTCGCCCCGGTAATCGCTGTCCAGCGTCCCGAAGGTGGCCATGACGCCCCGCGCGCTGAGCCCCGACCGCGGCCGGATCTGCGCGTCATAGCCCGGCGGCGTCTCGATGGCGAGGCCCGTCGGCACCAGCACGGGGTCGGGGCCGACGTCGAGAAACCCGGGCTCGGGGAGGCAGGCGTAGAGGTCATATCCGGTGGAGCCGGATGTCGCCCGCGACGGCAACCTGGCGTCCGGCCTCAGGCGGACGACGCGAATGGCGGGACAGGGGTCGCCTGCGGACATGACCGCCGGGTCAGGCGGTGACGGCTTCGGCGGGGGCGGCCGCTTCCTCTTCGGGCCAGGCGCGCTTCTTCAGCATCTCGCGCGGCGGGTCGATGTAGATGGCGCCCCAGCCGCACGCTTCCTCGCACAGACGGCAGCCCGTGCACTTGCGCTCGTTCAGCACGGCCACGCCGAAGAAGTCGCCCACCTGACGCTGAGGTTCGCCGAGGCTCAGCGCTTCGAAGGGGCAGATCTGGATGCACAGCTCGCATCCGGAGCCGATGCAGTTGTCCTCGATGACGATGGCCTTCGGCCACTCCTTGCGCGGGAAGGTCTTACACACGTCGCCCATGTCGTCGAGGATGGCCTCCGGCGGACAGACGACCCCGCAGGCGCCGCAGTCGATGCAGAGCGTGGGGTCGATGACGTGGAGCTGATTGCGCTCCCCCGTGATGGCTCCGGTGGGACAGCGCTTGGTGCAGGCGGTGCAGCCGATGCAGGTTTCGGTGATGGTGTAGGCCACGCGGACCTCCCGGGCGACGTCGGCGGCGAATTTTCGAAGCGCCGACTTCTCAAATCGTGCTCAGGGCCAGTATACGGAGGCTCGCCCGCACAGACAACCGGAGCGGCCGCCTGACGGCGTCTCAAAGATTCATGGTAGAGAAGGCTTGGTGTGGTGGAGTATGCCGG
>JBBING010000053.1:0-15750 GCA_037444005.1 Chloroflexota bacterium | reverse complement strand
GAATTCAAGCCGGGCGACGGTGATCTTCTGGCCGCCCTCCACAAGGTCCAGCACCGCTTCGGCTACATCCCTCGGGCAGCGATCCCGGTCATCGCGCGGCAGCTTCGTCTCCCCGAGGCGCGCGTGTACGGCGCGGTGACCTTCTTCTCCGAGTTCCGCCTGACACCCCCGCCGGAGACGCTGGTCACCTGGTGCTCCGGGCCGGCCTGTCACCTCAAGGGAGGCGACCGCATTCGCCGCGCCCTCGAAGCCGAGTTGAGGATCGGCATGGGGCAGAGCACCCCCGACAATCGCGTCGGCCTCCACATCGGTCAATGCAATGGCACCTGCGATTTTGCGCCGCAGGTGTGGGTGAACGGCGAGGTGGTGGGACATCTCACGCCCGCCTCGGCCCTCCGCCTCTGCCGGCGTCTCGCCGAAGGCGCCCGTAGAGGCGAACGGCCGCATCTCCCGTGGGAGGCGCCGATCCCGGAGCAAGACGAGCGGTGAGCCGATGACGTACGACGAGCTGCGCGCGAAGGCCGACGCGCTCTGGGCTCCCGTCGAGCGGCCCGCGAGGCCCGTCGTCCGGGTCAGCGTGAACACGACGAGCCTGGCCGCGAAGGCAGATGCAACCCTGGACGCGATTCGCGCCCACGTGGCCGAGCGCGCGCTCGACGTGGAGGTGCTGGTCACTGGCGATACCGGGTTCGCCTGGGCGGAGCCGGTGGTCCTCATCACGACGACCAATGGCGCGACGGTGCTGTACGGCGACGTCACGCCCGATCGGGTCGAGAAGCTTCTCGACCAGGGGCTCGACGGGGTGTGCAGGGACCTGGCCATCTGCGTGATGAGCGGCCCCGACGTGCCGGGCGTCCCCCGGTTCGAAGAAACGCCCTACGGGCGCATCCAGACCCGCTGGCTGATGCGCAATTGCGGCGTCATCGACCCCGAGAACATCTGGCACTACATCGCCCGGGGCGGCTACGCCAGCTTCATGCGGGCGACTGAGCTTTCGCCCGACGACCTGATCGAGGTCGTGAAGGGTTCGACCTTGCGCGGCCGAAGCGGGTCCTTCTTCTCCACCGGCATGAAATGGGGATTTTTGCAGCGGGCCGAGCGCCGCCCCAAGTACCTGGTGTGTAACGCCGACGAGGGAGACCCGGGTGCATGGGTGAACCGCGTGCTCCTCGAGAGCGACCCCCACAGCGTGCTCGAAGGGATGCTCATCGGCGCCTACGCTACGGGCGCCGAATACGGGTGGATCTACATCCGCGACGAATACCCGCTCGCGGTGGAGCGCATGAACCGGGCGATCCAGCAGGCGCGCGAGCTCGGCATCCTGGGCGAGAACGCGCTCGGCAAGGGCGTGAAGTTCGACGCGGAGGTCGTGCGGGGCGCGGGCGCCTACGTCTGCGGAGAGGAGACCGGCCTCATCAACTCGGTCAACGATAATCGCGGCATGCCGACCGTCCGCCCGCCGTTTCCCGCGGAGCGGGGCGTGCTGTTTCAGCCGACCAACGTCAACAACGTCGAGACATACGCGTCGGTCACCTGTCTCCTGCACGTCGGTCCCGAGACGTACAGTCAGGTGGGGACCGAGATCAACCGGGGTACGAAGCCGTTCACGCTCTCGGGCGCGGTCGAGCGGCCGTGCGTCGTGGAGGTGCCATTCGGGACGCCCGTGCGGGCGGTGCTGGAAGCCGCCGGAGGCATCGCCGGCGGACGGAGGATGAAGGCGCTGCAGGCGGGCGGGCCGCTCGCGGGGATCTTGCCCGCGGAGATCGCGCTCGACCTCCCACTCGAGCCCGAAGCCTTTCGCGCGAAAAAGGCGCAGATGGGCGGCGGCGGGCTCGTCTTCGTGGACGAGACTGCCTGCATCGTCGACCTGAATCTGATGTTCGCGTGGTTCCTGGAAGACGAATCGTGCGGACGGTGCACGACTTGCCACGGCGGCACGCAACGCATGCTCGAGATCTTCCGCCGGATCGCGTCGGGAGGGGGCGATCCGTACGACGTCACGCGCGCCGAGCTCTTGGGCAAGACCCTCGTGTACTCGAACTGCGTGCACGGGCAGGCGGCGCCCACGATCATGCTCAACACGATCGAGTACTTCCACGAGGAGTTCGACGAGCATCTGATCCGCCACCGGTGTCCGGCCAAGGTCTGCGCCGGCCTCGTGCGATACGAGGTGTCCGACCCTTCGGCTGACCTGCAGGAGGCCGCCGACATCTGCCCGACGCAGGCGTTCGTCCGGGAGGCGAGCGGCTGGCGCATCGACTCCGCGCGGTGCATCCGGTGCGACGCCTGCCGCGAGGTCTCACCGGACGCCATCGCGGTGGTCGACGCCTTTGTGGCGGTTGGGGCTCGTTAAAAGCATCTCCGCGCCACATTCGCCGCCGTGTTGCGCGGAAATCCTCGTATTTTCGACCCGGAACCTCTACAATCGGCGTCAATCGCCGGACGTGACCACGCCTGCCGGCCATAACGGGAGGCCGATGCGTTGAAGCACCTCATCTTCGGGGCCACCGGGCTTGTCGGGGCGCAACTGGCCGAACGGCTGGTGTTGCAGGGGGAGGAGGTATACGCCTTCTGTCGCCCGGGCAGCGAGGCGGACGCGCTCAGCGCGCTGGGCGTGCGGCCCGTAACGGGCGACCTTCTCGACGAAGACTCCATCCGGCGGGCGGTCGTCGGCATGGACAACGTCTTCAATTGCGCGTCCGCCACCGGCGGCGCGGCCGCCCGGTTGCAGGCCGTGAACGTCCTCGCGGTGAACGCCATCATCCTGGCCTGTCGCGGCAAGCAGGTGAACCGCATCGTGCACCTGAGCTGCGCCTCGGTTCACGGGCCGACGACCGGTGAGCCCGTCACGGAAGAAGCGGCCCTACGCCCCGCCGACGACTACGCGCGGTCCAAAGTGGAAGCCGAGCGGGTCGTCGAGGCGTACGTCGGCCAGCCGGACTTGCGCCTCACGACGCTCCGGCTGGCGGTCCCGGTCGGACCGCTCGACACGAGAGTCGTCGCTCCGCTCATCGAGGCCTTTCGCCTGGACCGCGGGACCTCGTGGGCCGGCGCGGGCGGCCCGACGGTGTCGTTCGTGGATATTCGGGACGTGGCCAGGGCAGCCATTCTCGCGGCCGCGGACGATAGAGCGATAGGCCGCACGTACCTGCTCAAGAGCTTCGACGCCACGCCAGGGGCGTTCGCGGCTGCGCTCGGACGCGCAGTGGGGCTTGCGTCCCCCGCTGGTGGAAGCGCGCTTCATGGGTTTGGCTCGCGACTGCTGGGACGCCTTACGGGCGGCTGGCGCCGCGCCGGCCGCGCCGTGGACGACCTGGCGCGCAGCCCCCTCGTGTCCGACGAGCGCATCCGGCGCGAGCTCGGATTCGCGCCCGAACACGACCTCGAATCCACGGTCGAGCACATCGCCCGCGTGTACTGGGAGCGGGAGATCGAGCGATTCGGGCGCTCGCAGCCCTGAGAGGACGCGTTCCCAAGCGGGCGCGAGGGCACTACAATAAGCCCAAACGTTCGATTCGCGCGAGCGCGACTCTTGACCACCCCGATCCGCCGGCAGTACTTGGACATCAAGCGGCGCTATCCACACGCCATCGTGCTGTTCCGGCTCGGCGACTTCTACGAGACGTTCGACGACGACGCCGAGGTTTGCGCCCGCGAACTCGACCTCACCCTCACGTCCCGGCCGATGGGCAAGAACCTGCGCGTGCCGCTCGCGGGCATCCCGCACCACGCGCTCGAGGGCTATCTGGCCAAGCTCATCGCCAAGGGCTACAAGGTCGCCATCTGCGAGCAGACCGGCGACGCCTCCGGTTCGAAGGGCCTCATGCCCCGGGAGGTCGTCCGCGTGGTGACGCCGGGGACGGTCCTCGAGGGGAATCTGCTCGACGAGCGGACCAACAACTATTTGGCGGCGCTGGCCCCGCCGGCGCGGCGTCGCCCCAAAGGCGAGGACCCTTGGACCGACGGGGACGTCCCGGTGGGGCTCGCCTACGTGGACGTGAGCACCGGCGAATTCGTCGCGATGGAGGCGCCGGCGAGCGAGGCGCTTGCCGAGCTCGAGCGCCTCGCCGTGGCCGAGATCGTGATCCCGGAGGGCGTCCTTCCTCCCGCGACGCGTGCGCACGTCTCTACGTTCGATCCCTACTGGTTCGGTTTCGACGTCGCCGACGAGGGGCTGCGACGCCAGTTCGGCCTGGCGTCGCTGGAAGCGTTCGGGCTGCGGGAGCGTCCCCTGGCGACGCGGGCCGCGGGCGCGGCCCTGGCGTACCTGCGCGAGCATCACCTCGCGTCCCTTTCGCACATCCGGAACCTCACCGTCGGCCGGCCGGAAGGCGCCATGGCGCTGGATCCGGTGGTGCTCCGGCATCTCGAAGTGTTCGAGGCCGGGAGAGACCGGCGACGTGAGGGCTCGCTCCTCGCGACGTTGGATTTCACCGAGACTCCGATGGGATCACGGCTGTTGCGCCGCCGGCTCGCGAGGCCGCTTCTGGACATCGCCGCCATCGATCGAAGGCTCGACGAGATCCAGGCGCTTCTCGACGACGGGCTCGCGCGCGCGCGAGTTCGCGAGCTCCTGCGGTACATGCCCGATCTCGAGCGGCTGGTCAGCCGGGTGAGCGCAGGCATGGCGAACCCGCGTGACCTCGTGGCTCTGCGGCGGGGACTCGAGACGGCGCCGGACCTGCGCGCGGCGCTGGAGGAGATCCCCGCATCGGCGGCGCAGGAGCTCGCGCGGCGTCTCCGCCCGTGCGAAGACGCGGTGGCGGCCATCGCGCAGGCCATCAGCGACGACCCGCCGGCGTCGCTCGAGGCCGGCGACGTGGTGCGCCCCGGCTTCTCCCAGGAACTGGACAGCCTTCGGCTCATCACGCGCGACGTGCGTCGGTTCCTCGCCGAGCTCGAAGCTGGGGAGCGGCAGCGAACGGGCATCAAATCGCTCCGGGTGGGGTACAACAAGGTCTTCGGCTACTACATCGAGGTCAGCAAGGTCAACGCCGGCCTCGTCCCCGAGGACTACGAGCGGCGACAGACGCTGGTGAACGCCGAGCGGTACGTGACGCCGCAACTTCGCGACTACGAGAGCCAGCTCTTGACGGCGCGGGAACGCATCGGAGAGCTGGAGACCGCGATCTTCCGTCAGGTGTGCGCTCAGATCGCCGCCCAAGCGGAGGCGATTCTGGCCACGGCGGAGGTGGTCGCCGAGCTCGATGTGGCCGCGGCGCTGGCGGAAGCGGCGTCCCGCTACGGGTACTGCCGCCCCGTGGTCGACGACTCCGACGCCATCGTCATCCGCGACGGGCGGCACCCCACGGTCGAGCGCGCGCTGGGAGAGGGCGTGTTCGTCCCGAACGACACCGAGCTGTCGAGCGACGGCGCCCAGATCGTCGTCATCACCGGGCCCAACATGGCCGGGAAGTCGACGTACCTGCGTCAGGTGGCGCTCATCACGCTCATGGCGCAGTGCGGCTGTTTCGTGCCGGCCAGGGAAGCCCGCATCGGCCTCGTCGACCGCTTCTTCACTCGCGTGGGCGCGCAGGACGACCTCGCCTCGGGGCAGTCGACCTTCATGGTCGAGATGCTGGAGACGGCGAACATCCTGCGCAACGCGACACCGCGTTCGCTGGTGGTCCTGGACGAGATCGGCCGGGGAACGAGTACGTACGACGGGCTGGCCATCGCTCGCGCCGTGGTGGAGTACCTGCACAACACCCCGGAGGCGCGCGCCCGTACGCTCTTCGCGACGCACTACCACGAGCTCGTGGCGCTGGCGGACACGTTGCCCCGGGTCCGGAACGCGACGGTGGCGGTAACTGAAGAGAACGGAAAGGTTGTCTTCCTCCACCGTATCGTGCCCGGAGGCGCCGACCGTAGCTACGGAGTGCACGTCGCGGAGCTGGCGGGCCTGCCGCGGGCGGTCGTCCGGCGGGCCCGTGAAGTGCTCGTGGCGCTGGAACGGAACGGCGCGAGCGCTCCGAGGCTGCACCCGGCGCCGCTCGAGGAGCTGCCGCTGTTCGCGCCGCCGTCGGCGTCGCCACTCATCGAGGAGCTCGCCTCGCTCGATCCCGACACCATGACGCCTCTCGAGGCCCTCACGAAGCTTTATGAGCTGCGGCGCAAGGCGAAGGGAGCGCAGCCGTCGTGACGATCCGGGTGCTTTCTCCGCTCGAGGCCGCCCGTATCGCCGCCGGTGAGGTCATCGAACGGCCGGCGTCCGTGGTCAAGGAGCTGGTCGAGAACAGCCTCGACGCGGGCGCAAGCCGGATTTCCGTAGAGGTGCGGGAAGGTGGGCTCGCGCTCATCCGGGTCGTCGACGACGGCTGCGGGATACCCCCGCACGAGCTCCGGCTGGCGTTCGAGAGGCACGCCACCAGCAAGCTCGCCTCGGAAGCCGACCTCCAGCGGATCGAGACCCTCGGCTTTCGGGGAGAGGCGCTGCCCAGCATCGCCGCGGCGGCGGATGTCGAAATCGTGTCGCGCGTGCCTGACAGCCTGGAAGGACGCCGCCTCCGGTTCGAAGCGGGCGAAGCGGTCGAGGAGGGCCCGGAAGCGGCGCCACCGGGCACGAGCGTGACCGTTCGAGGGCTGTTCCGGCGCCAACCGGCGCGCCTGAAGTTCGTCCGGTCGTCCGCCGCTGAGGCTGCACACATCGCCACCGTCGTGAGTCGCTACGCGCTCGCGTACCCGGAGGTGCAGTTCACCCTGCGGATCGACGGGCGCGTCGCGCTCCAGGCGCCGGGCACGGGCGATCCGAGGGACGCGGCAGCGGCGGTATACGGACCCAGGATCGCGAGCGCGCTCGTGACCCTGCGGTCCGAGGCGGACCTCGACGCTCTCGGCATCGCGCTCGCGGGGCTGGTCGCCCCGCCCGACGTCACGCGCGCTTCGCGGGCCGACGTGAGCCTCTTCTTGAACCGGCGTTGGGTGCGGAATCGGTCGCTCACGTTCGCGGTGGAAGAGGGGTACCAGGGGCAACTGCTCTCGGGTCGCCATCCGCTGGCCATCGTACACCTGCGGCTCGCCCCCGACGAAGTCGACCCCAACGTCCATCCCACGAAGGCCGAGGTGCGGCTGCGGCGTGAGCGCGAGGTCTTCGGCGTCGTCCGGGACGCCGTCCGGGCGACCCTCGCGAGGCTGTCGGCGGCCCGCGCCGTTGCGCCGGCGACGCCTCTGCCGCAAGACCCCGCTTCCCTCGGGTCCGAAGACACGACGAAGCGGGAGGAGCTGCGTCTCGCGTCCCCCGCCTACCAGCCGACGCTTGCGCCCTCGGGAGGAGACGAGACGGCCCGAAGCGAGGCCGCTGTTCGACTTCCGGTCCTCAGGCCGGTCGGGCAGGTCGGCGCGCTGTACATCGTCGCCGAGTCGCCTGAAGGCATGTGTCTCATCGACCAGCACGCGGCGCACGAGCGGGTGCTGTATGAGCGGTTCCTGGACGCGGTCGAGCGGAAGCGGCCGGATTCGCAGCAGCTTCTGGCGCCGGAGCCCGTCGAGCTCACGGCGCGGCACCGCGCCCTGGTAACCGAATACCTCGACGAGCTGCGCGCGCACGGGTACGACCTCGAGCCGTTCGGCGACGACGGCGTCTGGGCCCTGCGGGCGCTGCCGAGCGCGGTGGCGGGGCGCGACGCCGGACGCTCGCTGACGGAGCTGCTGGATCTGCTGGAGCGCGAGGAGGGGGTGGACGACCGGCGACACCGCGTCGCGGCGTCCCTGGCGTGCCACGCCGCGGTGCGCGCCGGAGAAACGCTCTCGGACGCCGAGATGCGGGAGCTCATCGAGGCGCTGGAAGCGTGCCGCATGCCGCGCACCTGTCCTCACGGCAGACCCACGATGCTGCACCTGCGTTCCGACGACCTCGCGCGGGAGTTCCGGAGGAGATAGCAGATGCGCGCGTGGACTGTCCGGACGCCCGGACCCATCGAGTCGACCCCACTGGCCCTCGAGGAGCGCCCTGTGCCCGAGCCGGAGCCGGACCAGGTGTTGATCCGCGTGCGTGCGTGCGGGGTCTGTCGGACCGACCTGCACGTCGCCGAGGGCGAGCTGCCGCCCGTGCGCGAATCGGTGACGCCAGGACATCAGATTGTAGGCGTCATCGAACGGCTCGGCGCCGACATACGCGGGCTCTCCGTAGGGCAGCGGGTCGGCGTCACCTGGCTCGCGTCCGCCTGCAACCGGTGCGCCCTCTGTGTGGAGGGGGAGGAGAACCTGTGCGAGCAGGCCGCGTTCACCGGCTACCACGTCGACGGCGGGTATGCCGAGTACGCCGTCGCGAGGGCGGCCTACGTGTTCCCGATCCCGGACGCCATCCCTGACCTCGAGGCGGCGCCGCTCCTGTGCGCGGGCGTGATCGGGTATCGGGCGCTCCGGCTGGCGAACGCGCAGCGAGCGCGGCGGCTCGGGCTCGTCGGCTTCGGGGCGTCGGCGCACCTGGCGATTCAGGTCGCGCGCTACTGGGGCTGCGAGGTCTACGTGTTTACCCGGGGCGAGGCGCACCAGCGGTTCGCGCGCGAGATGGGCGCGGTCTGGGCAGGGGAGGCGTCGGACGACCCCGGCGTAGGGCTCGATAGTGCGATCATCTTCGCGCCGGCAGGCGACCTCGTCCCGCAGACGCTCGACCGGCTGGCGAGGGGAGGCACGCTCGCGATCAACGCTGTCTACATGACGCCCATCCCGTCCTTCGACTACCGGCGGCTGTACTGGGAAAAGGAGATACGCTCCGTGGCCAACGTAACGCGCGAAGACGCGCGCGCATTCCTCGCGCTCGCCGCGAAGATTCCCGTGCGAGCGAACGTCCAGCCGTACGGGTTCGAGGACGCGAACCGGGCTCTGCAAGACCTCAAGGCGGGTAGGGTGGAGGGGGCCGCCGTCCTGAAGGTGCCGTGAACCTTACGCCGCCGCCTGGCTTCGGAGGTCCTGCGCCTGGCGGACCTTCGCGAGCGCCACGGCGGCCCGTCCCACCGAGGGAAAGACAGCGATCCCCTGGCGGGCAGCCTCTTCGTGGAACGCGACGGTCGCGTCCATCCCTTGCACCGAGAGCGGCGGTCTGGCCACCACCACGAGGGGCTTGCCAGTCTCCCGCATCACCTCGCCAAGGACGCGCGCCTGTTCCTGCGCCAGCTTCACTAGGTCGGGCACGCCGCGGGTCGGTCCCCAGCCGAACCCCGTGTGATACAGCACGACGTCGATGACGTCGGCTTCGGCGACGATGCGAACGGTGTTCGCGATGGCTTCGTTGCCCTGCGGCCCCCAGCCCACGTTCGTGTCGACGGGATTGCGCACGCTCGTGCCAGCGACGGGGGTGAACTCCATGAGCTTCCGCTGGATGTGATCCGGCAGCACCGGCACGTCGAGACCCGCGCTCGCCACTTCGTCGGCGGCGAGCACGCTGTGGCCGCCGCCACCGCCGACGATGGCGACGCCCGGGCCGGTCAGCGACTTCAGGAATCGCATGGCGGTGACCGTATCGACGAGCTCCTCCATCGTGTCGACGCGGACGGCGCCCGCCTGGCGACACACGGCGTCGAAGATCTGGAGCGAGCCCGCCAGGCTCCCCGTGTGCGAAGCGGTCGCCCGGCCGCCCGCATCGGTGCGACCGCCCTTGAGGATCACGACCGGCTTGCGCGAGGCCGCGTACCGGAGGACCTCCAGAAAGCGGCGTCCGTCCTTCACCCCTTCGATGTACGCCGCGATGACCTCCGTGTCGGGGTCCTCGGCGCAGTAGGCGAAGAAATCGATTTCACGCAGGTCGGCGCCGTTGCCGTACGAGATGACCTTGCTGTAGCGGACGCCGCGCGCGCCCGCCGTGCGGCAGAAGTCGCCGGCGTTCGCCCCGCTCTGGGAGATGAACGCCACCGTCCCCGGCTCTTTCGGCATGCCCGGCATGAACGACAGGCCGCTCGCGGGGACATAGAGGCCCATGCAGTTGGGCCCGATGACCCTGATGCCGAGCTCGCGGCAGCGCTCCAGAATCCTTCGCTCGAGGGCCGCGCGCTCCTCATCCCCCGTCTCGCTGAAGCCGGCGGTGAAGAAGTGGATGGTGCGCACGCCCTTGACGGCGGCGTCTTCGATCATCTGAGGCACGAGGTGCGCGGGGATAGATGAGATGACGTACTCCACCTCGCCCGGGACGTCGCGCAGGCTGGGGTAGCACGGCAGGCCGTTGATCTCGGTCGCCTTGGGGTTGACGGGATAGAGGGCTCCGGAGAAGCCCATCTCCTGCATCGACTCCACAAAGCCGCCGGGGCCGCCGCTGGTGCTGGCGCCGACGACGGCGACGGATCGCGGGTGGAACAGGTAGTCGAGGGCTTCGTACGCCGACGTTCGGGTTGTCGTGGTCAACGCTTCTCGCCTCCTCTGGGTCGCGGCGGATGTCCGCGCCCACCCGCGAGGCCGCGGGGGAGCCGTCCACGCGGGTTCACTCGAGACCCAGTTCCCGCCGGACGCGATGGACCGCCTTCATCATCACACGCAGCTTCTGTTCGGCTTCCTCCGGAGTGCGGGTCTTCAGACCGCAGTCGGGGTCGATGTACAAGCGATGCGGCGGCAGCACCTCGAGGCCCAGACGGATGCCGTGCACCACATCATCCTCCGACTCGATCAGGTGGCTGTGGACGTCGATCACGCCCCACGCGATCTCCTTCTCGTTGGGAATGCCGCGCTTGAACAGGTCGACGAGGTCGTAGCCGCTGTTGGCCATCTCGAGGTCGAACTGCCGCACCGGCATGTCGAAGAACCGCGGGTACACCGACGCGAAGTCGCCGTAGCAGATGTGGGTGATGGTGTGCGCCTTCAGCCCATCGGTGACGATGCCCATCGCCTCGATGGCCAGGTCGAGGTCCTCGAGCCGGGTCGACAGCGCCGGTTCATCGATCTGGATGTACTGCGCGCCCGCTTCGTCGAGGACGCGCGCCTCCCGATGGATGGCCTCGGCCATGGCGAGCACGGCGTCGCGGCGGGTGTCGTACCCCTCGATGAACGACCACTCGACCATCGTGTACGGCCCCGTGAGCATGCCCTTCACGGGCTTGTCAGTCAGCCGCTGGGCGAACTCCCACATCTCGAGGGTCATGGGGCGCACCCAGCGGACCTTCTCCTTGATGATCGGCTTGTGGTAGTAGCGGTTGCCGTAGGACCGCACCAGCCCGCCGATCTCCATGCCTTCGAGCTGCTCGGCGAAGTAGGCCACCATATCGCCCCGCGCCATCTCTCCGTCCACGAGAATGTCGAGGCCGATATCCTCTTGCAGGCGGATGACCTCCTCCGTGGCTTTCCGTTCGAGGGCATGCAGCTCCTCGGCGCCGAGCCGCCCTGCGGAGTGCTGGTTCCGCGCACGGACGAGATAGTCCGGCTTCGGGAAGCTTCCGACGGTGGTTGTGAGCAGGCCTCTGGGCGTCATGTGAGCGACTCCTCCGCCTTGCGAACGCCCTCGACCATGCGGCGCAGCTTCGCTTCCGCGACCTCGCGCGGCAGGAATTCGAGGCCGCTCGTCGGATTCACGTGCATGGACGCAACGTCGACGCCGGCGTCGCGCAGCGTCCGGATGCGGTCCACAATCTGATCCACCGTCTCCATCCGGGTGTTGCGGGCGTCGACGATGCCCGCGGCGAGCTTTTTCGTGAAGGGAGCGGTGCGGATCATCTCCCAGTTGCGCGCGCCCTCCACGAAGTCCAGCCCGACGATGTCGAAGGGCAGCTCCAGAATTGCCGGGTAGATGCCGTCCACGTCGCCAAAGTACGTGGAGAGCGCCGTCTCGACCGTGAGGCCATCCACGAGCGAACGGCACGCCGCCGCGAACACGGCGAACCCCTCCTTCCGCCGTACGAGCGCGGGTTCGTTGAACTGAATGAGGGGCGCGCCGGCCTCCTGCAGCGCCCGCGCCTCGCGGTTCAGCGCCGCCGCCAGGTCCCGCACCAACGAGTCCAGCGAGCCATAGTGCGCGTCCTTGCTCAAGAGGGCGAGCGTGTAGGGTCCGGTCAGCACTGCTTTCACCGGCTTCGGGCTGTGCTCGACGGCGAAGCGGTAGTCACGCACCGTGATGGGCCACTGCCAGGCCACGGGCCCCTCGATCACCGGCTGCCGGTAGTACATGTTGGTGTCGAACCAGCGGATGAGCCCGTCGATGGAGACGTTGGTGAGCTCCCTCGCGATGTACGTCTGCTCGTCCTCCCACCGGATCTGTCCGTCGGTGATGAGGTCGAGCCCGGCGTTCACCTGTTCCTGGATGACCTCGATGGTGACTTCGTCGGCGACGCGCGCGAGCTCGGCTTCAGTGATCTCGCCGCGGTCGAAGCGGTTGATGGCGATGCGGAGTCGAGCCGGCCGCGGCCGGTTGGGAATCTTCGGATAGCTCCCAACGACCGTGGCGATCACGCGGTTGCTCCTTCCTGGCCACCCGGGGCGGCGATGGACATAACGTGAGGGCCGCGCAGGCGAGCCCCCGGGCGACCCTCGTCGCCCCGAATTCTATCGGCGCCTCTCTCCACGATCAAACGCGGTGAATCCGCGGTAACCCCTCGCCGGGTCGTCTTCAGGGGGTCTCGCTGTCCGCCGACATTCCCGAGGGAGACAGGCGCGAACGCGCCGCGCTCCCCGGGAAAGGACACGCCCCCGATGCGGCGACTCATCCACAGGCTCGCCCCCGCCGTCCACGCCGCCCATCGCGCGCTCCTCGTGCGTGCGCTGCTCGTGGGCGCGGGGTCGTTCCTCGTGACGCTGTCCGCGGCGTTCCTCCTCGCCGACAGGGCTCGCGAGCCCGTCTCGGCCGCCCACCCCGACATCTCGCCGCGCGCCATCGGCGTCGACGAAGACTGGGCCTGGCGCTGGATGCGGTACGCGGCGCCAACCCCGACGCCGACGCCGTCACCCACGTCCACGCCGTCGCCCGTCCCGACGCCGACCCCGACCACGGCGCCCCCGTCGCCGACCTCGACGCCGGTTCCGGCTCCGCCGCAAGCCCCGGTCGAGACACAAACGGGCGCGCCGCCGGCTCCGCCCACGCCGACGCCGGCGCCGCCCGCTCCCGCGCCGCTACCCGCGCCGGCGGTGGCGATGACGGCCCTCGAGCAGGCGATGTTCGACGACATCAACGCCCTGCGCGTGCGGAACGGCCTGCCGCCGCTTGCCCCGGACCCGGCGCTGGTCGCCCTCGCCCGCGAGCGCTCCGTCGATATGGCGACGCGCAACTACTTCAGCCATACGACGCCGGAGGGGCTATCGGTCTTCGACCTGATGGAGCAGCGGGGCATCGTGTACGCGTGGGCGGGCGAGAACCTGGCGCGCAACAACTACCCGGAAGCGGAGACCGAGCGGGTGGCGTTCGACAGCCTGGTGGCCAGCCCGCCGCACTTCCAGAACATGCTCGGCCCCAACTACACGCGCATGGGGGTCGGGGTCGCCGTCGACGGCGACGGCATGTTCTACTTCACGATGCTCTTCACGGGATAGGCCGCGCCCGTCACGCGACTTCTTCTTCGAGGTCCACGAAGTACGACGCGCACGCCGCGTCGATGTACCGCATCGAGAACTCCGGGCGCGCGCCGCGGTACCGGGCGAAGTCGACGATGAGCTCCGCGAGGTCGCGCGGGTGGCAGCCGCGGAACTCCCGCCCCGTCCGCTCATAGTATTCCTCGATGAGATACTCGGCTGCCGCCTCGTCATACGGCATCTCTATCGACTCGCAAACGCGGCGGAGGATCTCGATGAACTCCTCGCGCGTGGGATTCGGCACCTCGATCTTGTGGCGGATGCGCCGGAAGAACGCCTCGTCTCCCAGATGCCCGGGCGGAATATTGGTGGAGAACACCAGGAGCACATCGAAGGGCACCTCGATGGTGTCGCCGGTGTGCAGCGCCAGGTGGTCGACGCCCGACTCCATGGGCACGATCCACCGGTTCAACAGCTCCCGGGGCTGCACGATCTGCCGGCCGAAGTCGTCGATGACGAGCACGCCGCTGTTCGCCTTCACCTGCAGCGGAGCCACGTAGAACTTCGAGACAGGAGAGTATCGGAGCTCGAGGTCCTTGAGCGTGAGCTCGCCGCCCGCCACCACCATCGGCCGCCTGCAGATGGCGAACCGGCGGTCGCGGCGCCGTTCGACGCCTCCCGGCGGCGGCGCGAGCTGGTTCGTCGCCGCCCGGCGATCGCGCAGCACCGAAATCGGAATCTCTTCGTGCACCCGCGGGTCGAAGATCTTGACGATGTTGCCGTCGATGTCGACCGCGTACGGGATCAGCACCTCGCCGGGAAGCATGCGCCGGATAGCGTTCGTGATGGTGCTTTTGCCGTTCCCCGACGCGCCGTAGAGCAGGAGCGACTTGCCCGAGCTGATGGCGGGTCCGAGGCTCTCGATCAGCGCCTCGGGAAGCACGAGGTGCGACAGCGCCTCCCGCACGTCCTCCGGCGTCACCCGGATGGACGTGACGGTCTGCTTGCGTAGCACCTCGACGTAGAGATCGAACGGAACGGGCGCGGGCCCCAGGTAGCCGTTACGCTGGAACGCCTCCTCGACGCGCTCCTGTCCCTTCCCGGTGAGCGCGTACATGTAGAGCTGCTCGCCGACGCCGGAGGTGCCGACGACCTCGACGAGCTGCTCGCGCTTCATGAACGTGAGCACCTCGTCGATGACGGCGAACGGCAGGTTGAGCTGCTGCGACAGCGCCTGGGCCGTCGGGCGGCCCGCGTAGTACGCCGCCTTCGACACCAGGTCGACCAGCGCCGAAAGGGTGAGGCCCGTCTCCTCGGCGTTCTGCGGCTGGGGAACGAACGGGGCCGAGTATCCCCGTGACGGCGACGGGTCTTCGACGCGACGGGGGAACGGGGGTTCGTGGGCGGCCGGTTGGGCCTCGATGGTCATGCGTGTCCTCGGGGAACCGGACGCCGTCCCTCCGGCGCCTCCTTAGTCAATATCGTCGACGGAAACGGCCCCTGAAGCGAAGAAGGAGGGCGGCCCTTCCGGGCCGCCCTCCGGGATCGCGCCTGTCGATGCGCTACGAGCGCCGGCCGCGCTGGCGCAGCTCGAGGGTCGCCGCGCCGGTCAGGATGGCCACGAGCCCGAAGCCGGCCACCGCCATCCAGAGCGCCGCGCGCGCCCCGTCGCCGCCGCCCGTGCTCGGGAGGACCCGCGGCTGGACGGCGCCCGTCGGGGTGTTGGTCGGCGTGACCACGACGCCGCCCGGCGCGCCGCCCGGCGTGTTCGTCGGCGTCGGCGACGGCGTCACCGGCGTGCTCGTCGGCGTCGCCGTCCGCACCTGCACGGTGTTCGTCGGCGTGGCCGTGTTCGTCGGCGTGGGCGTCGGGCCAGTGTTCGTGAACGTGCAGGTCACCCCCTCACCCTCGCCGAGGTCGATCAGCACCGTGTCCTCGCCCTTCTCGAATCCGTCACTCTCACCCGCGTCGAAGCCCTGGAACTCGCCATCGGCCACGAATGTGAGGACCTCGTCATCGACGAGCCGACCGATCTGGACGTCGCTGTCCCCGCAATCGATGTTCGTCAGCTCCCAGCCAGCCGGGAGGTCGGTCTCCGTCACGAAGTACTGGCCCGGCTCCAAGTCGTCGCAGCTCTCGCTCCCGTCGTCACCTAGCGTGAAGTCGTCGAGGCCGCACCCGTCCGGGAAGCCTTCGCCGAGGAAGTCGAAGCCTTGGCCGCCGTCGGGGTTCGTCTCCTTCACGATGGTGATGCTGCCCGGCACCGGCGTGTTCGTCGGCGTCGGCGTCGGGGTATTCGTCGGCGTGTTGGTGGGCGTGTTGGTCGGCGTC
>JBBING010000052.1:0-16110 GCA_037444005.1 Chloroflexota bacterium | reverse complement strand
CCTTACTGTTTAGAGGCCTACTCCCCTCTACCATGAAAAAACGGAACGCTACTCACCACCTCGGGTTGAATCGTTCGCCCCAAATTTCGCCGACGAGACCCCCACGCGCGAAGCCCCGCTTCTGCGGCGAATCCCGCGAGCCCCGCCGCGATGAACACGTCCCCGAGGCTCACTACGGGGTGCTTCGACCCGAGCGTGATGATGATCCGGTCGCCCAGCGCCGTCAGGCGGCCCTCGCCGTCGGCGACGAGCACGTCCTTCGTATGTGGCAGCCGTTCACCGATGACGCCGCGCAGCGCCGCGGGCTCGCCGGTCGCGGCCTCCAACGTCGAGACGGTGATCGGCATGAGCCCACCGTTCGCGACGATGGCCGCGAAGTTCATCGCCGCGCCCGCGGCCACCACCCACAGCGACCAAAACGAGCGGTGCCACCAGAGAATAGGCGCTACTCCCAGGAACGTCGCCGGAAAAACGACGCGCAGGAGCCACACCGGCGCCAGGGCCACGCTCGTCATCTGGATCGCGGCCATGGCGGCGGCGAGCGCGAAGCTCCGCAGGACCTTCGGATCGATGTGCTCTTGCATAGCGCGCCCGGTCCGCGAACGTTCGGCGGACCGGGCTACTGCTTCCGTCGATCGATGCGCGCTCGGGCCCGTCACCAGGCCCAGGGCGCCATCGCGACCACCGCGGCGCCGACTGCGGTCGTCAGTCCGAGCGCCAGGGACACGACCCTCGCCATGCTTCACCCCCTGTGCAGCGGTCGCGTCCCTGCGCATATCTCGGGACATCCTCCGAGGAAATACTCGGCACGAGGAGTGAAATCTTTGACGAACGCCGGGGAGGTCGAGCTCAGGCGCGAGTGAGAGCGGCGTAGAGTCGGGTCATATCGCGAGGAGGGGCCGAGCCGAGGTCTTCCCGCAGCAGGCGTTCGTACGAGCGGTAGTGCTGCGCCGCAGCCGCGTGGTCCCCGAGGGCCACCAACGACGCCATCAGCCCTTGCGCAGCCACCTCATCGTACGGGTCGAGAGCGAGCGCCCGGCGAAACGCTTCGATGGCGGCGCGATGGTCGCCTGCGTACGCGCGCAGCGTCCCCAGCCGGCCCGCCGCCGCCACGAACTGTCGATGCAGCGCGTCCCGCACTTCCTCCACCCATTCGGCGTACGTCCCTTCGAGGAACGGGCCCCCGTACACGGCGTACGCGCATTCCAGATGCTCCCGTTCCTCGGGCTGACCGCGTACCCGCGAGGCTTCGCGCAGGGCCTCCCGGAAGCGCCAAACGTCGAACTCAATGGTCGCGTTCGGGTTGATGCTGTAGCGCGATCCATCGAGCTGCACGATCTCGGGATACAGCGCGTTGCGGAGGCGGTGCAGCGTGGAGTGGAAGTTGCTGTTGCACTTCGATTCGGGCAGCTCCGGCCAGAGGGCGACGAAGATCTCGCCCTTGGGGAGCGGCTTCGCCTCCACCAGCAGGAAGAACAGCATCTCCCGCGCCTTTTCGCTCCGCCACTCCGAGTCCGCGATCTCGCGGTCGCCCAGACGCACGCACGTCCTGCCGAGCGACACGACCTGGAGGGGAGCGGCGACACCGGTGGCCGCCTCGACCGTGACGCTCGTCGAAGGCTCCTCCAGCAGGCGGCGGAACAGCCCTCCCGCAAGGTTCTGCGACGCTGCGTAGCTCGCGACGGGGGTTTGCTGCCGGACTTCCGGCAGGAGAAACCGCTCGAAGCCGATGGCCTGACAGAGCGCGCCGACCCGCTCGAGCGCGTCGCGCGCTTCACCCCGGCGCCGCTCAGCGAACGCCGCCGCCGCCAGAAGAAACCACGCCGTCGCTTCTTCGCGGGCCATGCCGAGCTCGCGGAACTCCTCTGCGGCCTCTCGGAACAGCGCTCGTGCGCCGGCGGTGTCTCCCTGACGCAGCGCGAACCTCCCCCGGATAAGCTGGCGAGTCGCGTGGCGTGAGGTGCCTTCGGGGGCCTCGTCGCCCGATTCGAAGAGGAGCCGCGCCCGGTCCACCTGACCGGTCCAGAGCAGCGCCACCGTCATCTGATTCCTGCAGTGTTCGACCAGCGCGCCGTCGCCCAGGGCTTGCGCCGACTCCCGCGCCTCCTCGTACATGCCGACGGATCGCTCTGCGTCGCCGAGGGCGAGAACGGTGTCAGCGGCGCCTGCCTGCTGGTACGCCACGGCGCGCCGATTGCCGACGCGGGCGCCGATATCGGCCGCGCGCGCATAGTACGTGAGGCTCTCCTCGAACTGCCCCGCCATGTAGTGCAGCATGCCGGTGTTGTTCAGCGTGATCGCCAGGTCGTACAGATTCCCTACGCGCTCGTACGCGGCGCGGGCGCGTTCCAGGGCCCGGATCGCCTGAGGCAGATTCCCCAGCTCTGCGTGACACCGGGCGACGCTGTCGTACAGCTTCGCTGCTCTGCCCGCGAGCCCCATGCGTTCCACCAGATGCAGCGCCCGCTGAAATCCGGCCAGCGCCTTCTTGAATTCGCCCGCTTCGCCATGCAGGTACGCCATGGACTCGATGGCCTCGGCCTCCAGCGCCTCGTTCGGTCTCCCGGAACGCCGAAGGAGGGACACGGCCGCCTCGCAGGCTTCCATCGCCCCCGCGAGCTCGCCCTTGAACCGAAGCGCCCCCGCCCGCGCCAGATGCGCCTCCGCCAGCAGATGGGGGTCGGCATCGGGCCCGAGCGCCCCCAGGGCAGCGGCGATCTCCGCGAGGGCGTCGTCGGCCCGATGGACCGCCGCCAGGGCTCGAGCGTTCCAGATGCGGAGCCTCGGCGCCGATGCGACGGCCGTCTCCGGGAGCCGCTCGAGCCATTCGAGAACCGTGCGATGATCGCCCCGCCAGAGAAGCCGCTGGGCGACGCTGTCGAGCACGCTGGCGGCATGGCCCGGCCCGACGCTCCACGCCAGCTCGAGCGCCTCGTTGAGCCGGCCGCTGTCGATCAGCAGCCGGACCGCCGCAGTAGCGAGCTCCTCGAACCGCGCCGGGTCCTCCGTTTTGAGGCTTTCGACCAGGTAGTCGCGGAAGAGCTGGTGCAGGCGGTACGTCGGCGGGTCCGCGGTCACGCGCTCGAGGAACAGCGCCCGCGGCTCGAGACGGGCGAGCGTCGCGGCCGCGTCATCGCGGCCCAGGAGCGCGTCGCACAGGGCGGGCGTGAGCACCGGCAGCACCGAGCTCTCTCGCAGGAAAGCTCGATCACGTTCGTCGAGGCCGGTGAGCGCCTCCGCGGCGAGGTACTCGAACAGGTCGTCCCGCGAGAGCGCAGTTCGCCCCGTCTTTCGCCAGGTGGACGAGGCCAGAGCCAGGGCGGCGCCCCATCCCTCCGTCTGCCGGAGCACGTCCGACAGCTCCCCCTCTTCGATCTCGTGACCGCGTGCGCGGAACAGCTCGCGCGCCTCGTCTGCGGTGAACGCCAGGTCGGCAGGTCCCAACAGCAGCGCCTCCCCCTGCGCCACCAGCCGTGCGCTGCCCGGGAAGTTGGGACGAAGCCGCGAGGCGATGGCCACGTGAAGATTGGAAGGCGCCCTTCCCACGAGGACCCCGACGTACTCCGCGATCTCGGGCGTCTCCTGCACGAGGTGAAAATCGTCCAGCACCAGAATGACGTACTCGGGCAGACGCGAGACCTCCGCGATGACGGCGGCGGCTTCGTCGAGCGGGCGCTCGGCGACGGACCCGCGTCCCAGGGATGATTCGGGGAACGCTCGGCCGAAGGCGTGGCGCACGGCGCGGAAGAAGACGGGCGCCTCGGCATCCCAGGGATCGAGCGAGAGCCAGCACACCGCGTTCTCCTGCGTGCTGGCCCAGTCGGCGAGCAGCGTCGTCTTACCATAGCCGGACGGCGCCGCGACGAAGGAAGCCCGGCGTCCGATCTGGGCGTCGAGGAGGGCGAGCAGCCGCTGCCGCCGGATGACCCCGGGGCGCAGCGGAGGGAGCGCGGTCTTGGTGTCGATCTCGGGGATCATCGGCCTCCCCCGATCGAACGTTCGCACAGATTCTGCGCGCCGGAGGGCCCGCCTGTCAAAAGAAAAGCGACGGCTCTGCGTTCCCGCAGAGCCGCAGCGCTGGGGGCTGCGCCAAGGGGTCGTTTAGATCAGGTTGTGCTGGGCCGCATACAGCACTGCCTCGAGCCGGCTGTGAACGCCGAGCTTCCCGAGGATACGTTCGATGTGGTTGCGCACGGTCGCGATGCTGAGGCTGAGACGCTCCGCCATCTCCTTTGTGCCCACGCCGTCCGCCAAGAGCCGCAGGACTTCGAGCTCGCGAGGGGTCAGGGTCGGACTGGGCGCAGGCGACGGCGTGGCTTCGATGATCTGCTCACGCCCCTCGCTCGCGAAGCGCTCGACAGTGGTCAGGGTCTCGCGGGCAAGCCGCTCCGCTCGCCGGCGCGCCGTCACGTCGCGAAACATGTGGACGGCCAGCGGCCCCTCCCGGCGGCGCCGCCGCACGGGAATGATGCTCATGTTGAGCCAGATCGCCTTCCCGTCCTTGGTCCTCGATTCGAGATCGTAGTTGGGGACGCTGGAGCCTCGGCGAACGGCCACCATCGTCGGGCAGTTTCTCCGGCAGAACGTGTTCTCCTCGTAATCTTTGCCCTGCATCACCTCATAGCAGGGACGCCCCAGCACCTCGGCGGCCGATAATCCCGTGATCTGCTCCGCAGCTTCGCTCCAGAACACCACCCGCTGCTTCTTGTCTACGGCGTACACGCCGTCCGCCGACGCGGCGAGCGTTCGCAAGATTTCCTTCCAGTCCGACATGTCACCCTCCCAGCACGCCTCTGGCTGCACCCTACGGCAAATGCCCCAGAACCGCAGGAACCGAAAGGCACAGGAGGGATAGGCCACTCGTACCAACTGCATCAGAAAAACCGGGAACCGTTCCTGAGAGATGCGAATGAGTTACTCGAGCTGCGGCACCGTCAGTTGGCCGTAGGGGATCGCCAGGACGCGGGCAGGACGCCCCTCCTCCCGCTCGACACGCTCGACTTCGGACGTTAGCGTCGCCTGCACGTCCGCGCAGGGCGCGAGGTGCGCCCTCCGGACGGTGTCGTCCGGCAACGAGGAGTGGAGATAGACGCGCGCCTTCGCCTGCGCCATCGCCTGAATCTGCGCCTGCCACTGATCGATGACAGCCTGCTCATCGCTGAGCACGCGCTCGAGAACCGCTTCCGGCGACCGCTCGCCGCAGAGCAGCGCGGCGTACTCAGGGCCGCCGAGACCTTCCGCGCACTCCGCGACGAGGATGATCGTCCCGCCGGGACGAACCGCCAGCGCCGCTACCGACAGCCCTTTCACCGACTGGTACAGGTTCAAATCCGCGGGATAGCCCATGTTAGTCACGAGCACGACGTCGAATTCGTGCGGGACAGGGCATAGCGCCTGTCGGGCGGCCTGCCGTACGGCGGCGTCGTGCGCCGCGACGAGGTCGCCGGCGAACACGCCCGTGAGCCGGCGCGCCTCGTCGAGCGTGACGTTGACGATGAACGAAGGCCCGGTCTGCAGCGCGACATCGCGCATCTCCTCGAACACCGGATTGCCGTCGGTGACACACCAGGTCGCTCGGGGATGCGCCAACTTGCGGGCCGAGTGGTTTCGCATAATGGCCTGCGCGTCGGCGATAGCGGGAAGGACCGCCTTGCCGCCGCCCGAAAACCCCGCGAAGAGATGCGGCTCGACGAAGCCCGTGAGGATGCGCAGGTCCGCCTCCGCATAAGCCCGATGCATGAGCACCTGCGAGCCGCTCGCGTCCCGGGCGAGCGGAACGAGAACCGAGGGATCGCGGGCGTCGTGACTCACGACCCGGCACGTGGCGAGGACGTCCGGGCCCACGAGATCGTGAAGCTCTCGCGGCGTCGCAGCCCGGTGGAGCCCCGTCCCGATGAGCACGGTCACATCGCGCCGCGCGATGCCCCCGCGTTCCAGCGCATCGAGAATTGCCGGCAGGAGCAGACGGTTGGGCACGGGGCGGGTGACATCGGAGATCACGACGATCGCCCGCCGCGCGCCGCGGGCGAGGACTTCCAGCGGCGCCGATTCCAGGGGGTCCGCGAGGGCCTCGCGGACCGCGCGCTCCGGATCGTCGAGGGGAACCGCATGGCGGGGGCGCAGCGTCGTCGCGTCGTCCGGCAGGTCGACCTCGATGGTGCCGCGGCCGAAAGGCAGACTGACCTTCATTGGCCTGATCCTATGCTTCGGATGTATCAGCTGCCAGAGGTGCGTGCTATGATCGCCCCCGCTCGAAGCGACTCGAGGAGACGCGGATGATCCTGGAACGATTTCGTCTCGATGGCAAGGCGGCGGTCGTGACCGGCGCGGGGCGAGGTCTCGGCCGCCAGATGGCGCTCGCCCTCGCCCATGCGGGAGCGGACGTGGTGTGCGCGGCGCGGACGAAGGCGCAGATCGAAGAGACGGCCGAGCTTATCCGGCAGCTCGGACGCCGCGCGGTCGCGCAGGTCACCGACGTTCGCGATTCCGCCCAGTGCGACGCGCTCGTGCAGCGCTGCGTCGACGAGTTCGGCAAGATCGACATTCAGCTTTCCAACGCGGGCATCGGTGACATGCGGGGCGCGAACGCCGAGGTGTGGGACGTGAGCGACGACGACTGGCACGACACGCTCGACGTCAACCTGTCCAGCGCCTTCTACTGCGCCCGCGCGGCCGCCCGGCGCATGGTGGACCAGGGTTCCGGCGGGGTCATCATCAACGTAGCGTCCGGCACCGCGCTCCGGGCGTATCCTCAGAGCTTCGCCTACGGCGCGGCCAAAGCCGGCGTCATCGCGCTCACCAAGTCCCTCGCCTGGATGCTGGTCCGGCACGGCATCCGCGTCAACTGCATCATCCCGGGGTTCGTGCTCCAGGCTCCGCCGGAAACGCCCGAAGCGGTTCAGTTCCTCGGCGCGCGCGGGCGCTACCTGCCGGTGCAGCGTCTCGGCGAGGCGTGGGAGCTGGGGCCGCTGGCGGTGTATCTGGCGTCCGACGCCTCCCGATACGTGACGGGTCAGGGCTTCGTTATCGACGGCGGCGGCCTCGCCGGAGGGCTCGCGCCCGTCGGGTTCGCTCCGGAGGTGGGCTGATGGCGGAGTGGAAGGGCGCCAAACTGGGGCTGGACGCGTTCGACCTGGCGGGCAAGCATGCGCTGGTCGTGGGCGCCGAGAATCCCACCGGACGCGCCATCGCGATGGCGCTGGCCGAGGCGGGGGCCGACGTGACACTGGCGGCGTCATCGCCCGGCGGCGACGAGATGTTCGCCGTCAAGAAGCTCGCGCGCGAACTCGAGGCGCTCGGGCGGCGCGCCACCGCCGTAGCCGCCGATGTCTCTCTCGGAACCGGCGCTCAGGTCATGGTGCGCCAGGTGGTGAAGGACGCGGGCCGCATCGACGCGCTGGTGAATGCGCAGGACCTGTTCTTCGCCCGGCCCGCCGAAAAGACCTCGGACGCGGAGTGGGCGAAGGTGTTGGCCATGAACCTGAGTTCGGTGTTCTTCACCGCCCGCGCGGCCGGCAAAGAGATGATTCGCCGGGGCCGAGGGGGACGCATCATCAACGTCACATCGGTGTTGGGCGAGCGGGCGACGGCCAACGTGGCCGCGTACGCGGCGGCCCACGGGGGCGTGTACAACCTCACACGCGCGCTCGCCCAGGAGTGGGGCCCGCACGGCATCACCGTGAACTGCATCGCGAAGGGATGGATGGCCGACAACCCCGCTCTCCGCGAGGACGACCCGGAGGCCGGCAAAACGATCCGATTCGTCCCCATGAAGCGCCCCGGCCTGCCGGAGGACATCGCGCCCCTGGCCGTCTATCTGGCGTCGGACGTGAGCGGGTACATCTCGGGACAGATGCTGTTCGTCGACGGCGGCCTGACGACGCATCTGTGAGGCTCTGTTTCCGCCAGAACGCGCACGCGACGGGCGATCGCGCTACACGAGGGCAGCGCCCACCAGCGTTCACCTCGGGGCGTCCTCAGCCGTTTGTACCCTCGTGGACGCCTCTGTTACAGTAGGCGGGCGGGGTAGGTGGTGAGGATCGATGGTGCACGCCCCCGACCGGGCGCAGGTCGCCCTGGGGAATCCGAGTTACGTCTGGCGCTTCGGACAGGACCGCCGCCTGACCCTCATCCGGAACTTCGTCCCCCTGGAACACGCGCGGATTCTCGACATCGGCTGCGGCGTCGGCGCCTATGTGCGCAAGTTCCGCGAGTTCACGCCCTACGTCCTAGGCGTCGACATCGACCCCGTACGCCTGCGCAACGGAGCGCGCGAGACGCCGGGGCTGCTGCTCGCGGTCAGCGAATCGCTCCCGTTCCCCGACGGCGTATTCGATATGGTCCTCCTGAACGAGGTCATCGAACATGTTCGGGACGACCGACGAACGCTGGAGGAGGCGGTCCGCGTCACGCGGCCGGGGGGCCACATCGTGATCTTCGCGCCGAACCGCTGGTTCCCGTTCGAGACCCACGGCGTGTACCTGGGCAAGCGGTTCATCTTCGGGAACATCCCGCTGGTGAACTATCTCCCGAATCCTTTACGAGACCGGTTGGTGCCCCACGCCCGTGTCTACACGGGCGCAGGAATCCAACGGCTGCTGCGCGGCCTGCACGCGGACGTGATCGAACGCACGCGGATCTATCCAGGTTTCGACAACATCACCGCGCGACGGCGGTGGCTGGGACGCCTGTACCGCGCGGTCTGTTACCGCGCCGAGCGGACGTGGTTCCGCACGTTCGGGCTTTCGCACTTCGTCGTGCTCCGGCGACGGGCGTCCGTGGTGGAGGGGACGGGCCATGACCGCTAGCGGATACGCGCGCCGGCGGCATCGAGCGCTCCGCCGCAACGGGAGCGGCCGGCCCCTCTGGCTCATGTTCGCGATGGCGGCGCTGGCGGCCGCCGCCATCGGAGGCGCGGTCATGGCCTCCGTCGGCGTGGTCGTCTACCAGAGCTACGCCGACGACCTCGTGCCTCCAGAAGAAGCCATCAACCAGCTTCCGTCCGGCGGCGCCAAGATCTACGACCGCAACGGCAAGCTGCTGTACGAGTTCGTGGACGACCTCTCGGGCCTTCGGCAGCCCGTGCCGCTCTCGGAAGTGTCGCCCTGGTTCATCGCCGCCACCATCTCCACTGAAGACGCGAGCTTCTGGACCAACCCGGGCGTCAACGTCCGGGGGCTGGCGCGCGCGGCGTGGGAGAACTTCTTCCCGGGCCATCTGGGGTTCCTCCAGGGGTCGGGAGGCAGCTCCATCACGCAGCAGCTCGTCAAGAACGTGTACATCCCTCCCGAGGAGCGCACTAAGCGGTCCATCGACCGCAAGCTGCGCGAGACCGTGTACGCCCTCGAGCTGACGCGCAAATACGACAAAGCGCAGATTCTCGAGTGGTACGTCAATCAGATCTCGTACGGCGGGATTTACAACGGTGTGGAGGCGGCGTCGCTCGGCTACTTCGGCAAGCACGCCAAGGACCTCGACCTCGCGGAGGCGGCGCTGCTCGCCGGCATCCCCGCCTGTCCGAGCTGCTATGACCCCGTCACTAATCCGCAGGCGGCTATCGAGCGTCGCAATCAGGTGCTCACGCTGATGCTCGAGCACGGCCCGCGCATCCAGGTCGGCCCGGACGAGTACATCACCATCACGCCGGAGCAGGTCTACCTGTCGGCGGTCTCTCCGCTGAACGTGAGCAGGCGGAGCTTCCCGGTGCTGGCCCCGCACTGGGTCTTCGAGTACATCAAGCCGCGGGTCGAGGAGCTGTACGGCGAGGAAGCGCTGTACCGCGGCGGCCTGCAGATCTATACGACCCTCGACCTCGACCTGCAGCGCAAGGCCGAGGAGATCGTGAACAAGTGGGTCTCCGAATTCGAAGCCTCGTCCGGTGGTCACAACGGCGCGCTAGTCGCCATCGATCCGAACACGATGGAGATTCTTGCCTACGTCGGCAGCCGGGACTACTTCAACGAAGAGATTCAGGGCCAGAACGACAACGCACAGGCGTGGAACTCTCCGGGGTCGAGCCTGAAGCCCTTCACCTACGCCACAGCGTTCCAGGAGCTGAAGTGGGGGCCGGGGACGATGATCCTCGACACCCCCATCAGCTACCCGGACGTCGACGGCCGGATGTTCACGCCTCGCAACCCGGCGGGGAACTTCCAGGGTCCCATCACCGTTCGAAACGCGCTCGGCAACTCGCTCAACGTGCCCGCGTTCAAGACCATCCTGTACGTCGGCGTCGACCGGGTGGTGGAGCAGATGGAGAAGATGGGCATCCGCTTTCCACCCAACCAGGCGCTGGGGCCCTCGCTCACCATCGGAGGTGTAGACGTCCGGCTTGCGGACGTGACGTTCGCATATACCGTGTTCCCCAACCTCGGCAAGCTTCGTGGCGTCGCGACGCCATCGGGCCGCCTGGAGCCTGTGTCCATCCTGCGGATCGAAAACAGCTCCGGTGAAGTCATCTGGCCGGTGACGGAAGACCACCAGGTGCGGCTCACCGAGCGGCAGGTGCTCGATCCCCAGAACGCCTACCTCATCACGAGCATCCTGTCCGACCCGAACGCGCACTGCTTGACCTACGGCTGCGGCGCCCTGACCATCGACCGGCCGATGGCGGTGAAGACGGGCACCAGCGAGCCGTACGAGAACAGCCGGGCCATCGGCGACACCTGGACGTACGCCTACACGCCGCACATCGTGGTCGGCGCCTGGGCGGGGAACGCCGACAACAGCCCGATGTACAACATCACGAGCACGTCCATCTCGTATCGAACCGCGCGTGACATGGTCATCGAGGTGGAGAAGGCGTTCCCGCCGACGCCGTTCACCCGCCCCGAGGGCATCGTCGAGAACGTCGAGGTCTGTGTGCCGTCGGGCATGAAGGTGGACAAGGAGTGCGGCAAGAAGTCTCCGCCGGACCTGATGGCGCGCCAGAATCTGCCCAAAGAAGACGACACCTGGTGGAGGAGCGTGAAGATCGACATCCGGACCGGATTGCGGGCAACGGACCAGACTCCGCCCCGCTTCATCCAGGAGCGCTTCGGCCTGGTGATCCCCGACAACCTGCCGCCCTTCTGGAAGTCGCAGGCGGAGGAATGGGCGCGCGTCCTCGGAAGCGCCGCGCTCACCGCGCCGCCTGAACCCAGCGGCGGACTCATCCCGGTCGACATCCGCAGTCCCGCTCACGGCTCCACCGTTCGGGGCGAGGTCACCATCGTGGGCCGCGCCCAATCCGATGGATTCGTCGCGTACCGCCTCGAATTCACCACCGGCGACCCGCCGAACCGGTTCGGCTGGACGCTCATCAGCCGATCGGAAACGCCCGTGGCCGATGGCGTGCTCGGGGTGTGGGACACGTCCGACCTGCCACCCGGCGCTTACACCCTGCGGCTGGTGCTCGAAGACCGCGAACGCGGGGAGCTCTCGACCTTCGTCGGCCTTCGGATCAAGCGGGGCGGGAGGGACGACGACGAGGCTACGCCCACACCGACGGCCGAGCCTTGACAGTGGAGATGTTCCCGATATACGTGGAAGGAACACTTCCGATAGAACATGGCGGGTACCCCACGGCGGGACTCGACCACCACCAGTGAGGCGTACCCCGCGAATGCGGGTGGGGGATGACTGACGACGAACGCCGCACCGGGGACGGCGCCCCTCTGAAGGGCAACGACCTGGAGCGATATGGACGGTACCGCGTGCCCCGTCCCGGCGCGGGCGCGCTCGAGCCCGAAGTCGAGCTCCACGAGATCCACCGTGGCGCGAAGCCGGGTTCACGCTACTATCGGCTGACCCCGAGCCGCCAGCAGAAGCTGCGGCGCATCGCGCCCGGCGAATTCGAGGCGACCCGGGCGGTGCTGCGCCCGACGACGCGCCTGGGGCGTATCTGGTTCCAGATCCGGCGCGTCCTCATCGGCGAGCCGTTGGCCACGGCCGAGCTCCCCCACGAGCGCCTCAGCAAGCTCAAGGCCCTGGCCATCTTCTCGTCGGACAACCTTTCGTCCTCCGCGTACGCCACCGAAGAAATCCTGCTCGTCTTGATCCTGGCGGGAACGGGAGCCCTGGCCCACTCCGTCCCTATCGCGCTCGCCATCGCCACGCTGGCGGCCATCGTGGCGACCTCGTACCGGCAGACGATTCGCGCCTACCCGAACGGCGGAGGCGCGTACGTCGTCGCAAAGGAGAACCTCGGCGTACCGGCGAGCCTCGTGGCGGGTGCGGCGCTCTTCGTGGACTACATCCTGACGGTGGCTGTGTCCACCGCGGCCGGCGTCGCCGCGGTCACGTCCGCCGTCCCGGCGCTGCACGACCTCCGGATCGAGATCGCCGTCGGCTTCGTGGCGTTGCTCACGCTGGGTAACCTGCGCGGCATCCGCGAGTCAGGCACGATCTTCGCCATCCCGACGTACTTCTTCATCTTCACCTTCGGCGGGATGCTGGCCACGGGCGCAGTGCGGCTCCTTCTTGGGCAAGACCTGGAGGCCGCGCCGCCGCCGAATCCCATCGAGCCCGGCGTCCACGGCTTGACCCTGTTCTTGCTGCTTCGGGCGTTCGCATCGGGCTCGGCGGCCCTGACCGGTATCGAGGCGATCGCGAACGGCGTCCCGTATTTCAAGCCGCCCGAAGCCAGGAACGCATCCATCACGCTCACCTGGATGGCGGCCATTCTTGCGACGTTCTTCGTAGGAACGACGGTGCTGGCCCACCAGTTCGGCGTCGTTCCCTCGGAGACCAAGACCGTCGTGGCGCAGATCGCGAATACGGTGTTCGGCGATTCGCCGCTGTTCTACATGGCGCAGGCGGCGACAGCGCTCATTCTGGTGCTCGCGGCCAACACGAGCTTCGCGGGCCTGCCGGCGCTCGCTTCGGTCATGGCCAAAGACGACGTGATGCCCCGGCAGTTCGCCTTCCGGGGCGATCGACTAGCGTTCTCCAACGGCATCATCGTGCTCGGCGTGGCGTCGTCCCTGCTCCTCATCATCTTCCGCGCCGAGACGCACCGTCTCATCCCCCTGTACGCCTTCGGCGTGTTCACCGCCTTCACGCTGTCCCAGGCGGGGATGGTCATGCACTGGTGGCGCGCTCGGGAGCCGGGCTGGCGGAACGCCCTCGTCGTCAATGCCATCGGCGCCGCCGCCACCGCAGTGGTCGCCGTGATTGTCGGCACGACGAAGTTCGTGGATGGCGCGTGGCTCTCCATGGGCGTCATGGCCCTCATGGTGCTCGCTCTCTGGCGGGTGCGCAGGCACTACCTCGCCGTCAAGGCGGAGCTCGCCCCCGTTCCCGCGACGGAGCCGCCGACGGAACGCTCGTTCAGGGCCGCCGTCTCCCGCTCGCAGGCCGTGCTCGTCCCGGTCGACGAGATCAACCGCGCTGTGCTGCGAACGGTGGCGTACGCGCGCACCATCTCCGACAACGTAACCGCCCTCCACGTCACCGACGACCGCGAGGAGGCCGAGGCGTTGCGACGGCGCTGGGAGGAGATCGTCCCGGACGTCCCGCTGGTCATCGTCGAGTCTCCTTATCGCTCGCTGGTGGCTCCTGTGCTCGCGTATGTCGACGCGCTGGACCGCACCCAGCCCGACCAGATGGTCACGGTCGTGCTGCCGGAATTCGTGGTCCGGTGGCCGTGGCAACGGCTGCTCCACAACCAGCTCTCCGTCCGGCTCAAGAAAGCGCTCATCGGACGCCCGAACACAGTCGTGGTCGACGTGCCGTACCACCTGCGGGCGTGACCATGACCTCCGAGCGCGAGCCCGCGGGACGCCTCACCTACGATCCTCGACACGCCATCGAGCGCCTCCGGGCGGCAGACCCCGACCTGGGGCGCCTCATCGACGCCGTCGGTCCGTTCGAGCTTCGGCCCCAGGGCACGCCATACGAATCCTTGTTCAGGGCGATCCTGTATCAACAGCTCGCGGGCCCGGCCGCCCGCGCCATCGAACGACGCGTCCTCGCGCTCTTCGGCGGACGCATCCCGACGCCACGGGAGCTGCTCGACGCCGACGAGGCCCGCCTCCGCGCGGCCGGTCTCTCGCGACAGAAACTCCGGTATCTCCGAGACCTGGCGCTCAAGTTCGTGGAGGGGGCCATCCGCGCCGACCTCGCGTCGCTCCCCGACGAAGAGGTCATCCGCGAGGTGACGGCGATCCAAGGCATCGGCCGGTGGACGGCGGAGATGCTGCTCATGTTCTGCCTCGGCCGCGCCGATGTGTTCCCAGCGGACGACCTCGGGTTGCGCAAGGCCGTGCGACGTCTCCGCGGGCTTCCGAAGGTACCGACACCCGCCGAGGCGAGAGAGATCGCCGAGCGGTGGCGTCCCTACCGTTCAGTCGCGACGTGGTACCTCTGGCGCGCCGCGCGCGTAGCCCTGCCAGAGGCTGAGGGCACGGTAGAATGACCGCGATGCGCAGCATCCTGTACACCGGCAAGGGCGGCGTCGGAAAGACGACGGTGTCGGCCGCGACCGCCGTTCGCGCCGCGCGGCTCGGCTACCGGACGCTCGTGATGTCGACGGACCCCGCCCACTCACTCGGCGATTCGCTCGACCTCGCGCTCTCGGGAGAGCCGACGCGGGTCGCGGAGAACCTCTGGGCTCAGGAGCTCGACGTCACCCGCGAGGTCGACCGCCACTGGGGCACGCTACAGGAGTGGCTCCGCGTGCTCATGGCCTGGCGGGGCGTCGACGACCTCCTCGCCGAAGAGATGGCAGTGCTCCCAGGCATGGAGGAGATCGCAGGGCTCCTCTATCTCCTGAACTACGAACAATCGGGCGAATACGACGTGGTCGTGGTGGACACCGCACCCACGGGGGAGACGCTTCGCCTGCTGAGCCTTCCCGACGTCATGCAGTGGTGGCTCCGCCATGTGTTTCCGCTCCAGCGCATCGCCGCGAAAATCACCCGGCCGGTCCTCCGGCGGGTCACCGACCTACCGCTTCCCGACGACGAGGTCTTCTCGGCGGTGAAGGAGCTGTTCACACGACTGGAGCGCACGCGGGACGTGCTCACCGATGGTGAGCGCTCGACGGTCCGGCTCGTCCTCAACCCCGAGAAGATGGTGATTAAGGAGGCGCAGCGGGCCTACACCTACCTGAGCCTCTACGGCTACGCGAGCGATCTCATCGTCTGCAACCGAGTGCTCCCGCGCGACGTGCGCAGCGCCTACTTCGCGACCTGGCAGCGCGCGCAGGATCGCTACCGCGAGCAGGCGTCCGAGGCGTTCGCTCCGCTCCCCATCCTGGACGCCCCGCTCTTCGAGCGGGAGGTCGTCGGCATTCCGATGCTCGAGCGGTTCGGCGAGGCGCTGTTCGGGGACCTCGACCCCACGTCGGTGTTGTACCGGGGCCACGTGCAGGAGGTGGTCGAGCGCGACGGACACTTCGAGCTGTCCATCCTCCTTCCGTTCGCCTCGAAGGAAGACGTTCGGTTGCAGCAGGTAGGCGACGAGCTCGTCATCCACGTGGGCGCGCGCAAGCGCAACGTCATTCTGCCGCGCTCGCTCGCCGGGGCGGAGAGCGATGGCGCGCGGCTCGATGGTCAGCGCCTGGTGATATCATTCCGGCGACCGGAGCCCACGCCCGCCTAGGAGGTGCGAATCATGGCGGAGAAGCTGCTCGAGGTGGAATGCGAAGACGACGAGCTCGTGGTGCGACTGCGGCGTCCTGCTCTGCGCTTCCTTCGACCCGAGGTGCGCGAGCGGCTGCTGGACGCCCGGCACGATGCCCTGATGAGCGTCCGCCACCTTATCGACGCCGCTCTGACAGCGCTGGAGGAGACTGACGGCGCGGGTCGCTCGCGCCGCCGCACGATCGACGTGGAGTAGCCTTCCGACACGAAGGCGAGCCGCCCTCCGAATCGGAAGGCGGCTCGCACGCTTCACGTTGCTCGGCCGTAGCCTGGCCGAACCCTCTCCCTCAGGTTACGGAAGAACCTCCAGGGAGGTGCGGAATGGGCGAGGCCGACGGCCGTCGCAACTGTCATATGCCATCCGCATCACCTCCTTTCCTGGCCGCAAGGCTAACATCGCCCCGATCGGCCCGTCAAGGATGCGAACGCCTCAGTGTCTTGATCCGCGTTGGTGGGCGGGTTGCGAGGTTGGTGGCGAGATTGCGAG
>JBBING010000051.1:0-16213 GCA_037444005.1 Chloroflexota bacterium | reverse complement strand
ACCTACCCCGCCTCATCTCTAGTGTGGTGTACGGGATCTATCTGGACCAGCTCAATCGAACCGCGGCGCAACGCCCACGCGAGGCGGTACGATGTGTCCGTGACCGCGCCCTCGGAGATCGAGCGCCTTCGCGACGTCGCCGCTGGCCTCGCCGCGGCGCATCCCCTCGTGACCCGGCTGCTGCTTCTGAATCCCGGCGCCTCCGAGACCGAATCCTCCGAAGTCCGGCAGTGGCTGGCCGTCCTCGCGCGTCGCGACCGAACGGCCGAGGCGGACCTGGTGCGCGCCATCGAGGCGGCGTCGCCGGCGCCCGCCGAAGTCTTTATCGTGGACGAACGGTCGTACCGCATTCGCGAGTGGAGCGCGTCGATGGCGGCGGCGCTCCGCCGGGCGGTCACGCTCTACGTGCGGCGGGAGGAGGAGCCTCCCGGACGCTCTCCGTAGTCGCCGTGGGGACGGTCGCGGCGCCGCACCGCCTCACGGAAGCCCTCGCGCATCGCCAGATCTCGCCAGGCGATGCCTTCCGGCGTGTGCCGGGCGATGCCGTCGAACACCGTACCCAGGATTTGCGACGTCCGCAGGCCCATGTTCTCGTAGGCTTGATTGACCAGCAGCTTGTTCATGACGAGCTGGTTCTCCGGGATTTCGGCGAGCCGGCGCGCGAAGGTGTCGACTTCCCGATCCAGGCTGCCCGCCGGCACCGCCGCGCTCACGAGCCCGATGCGCTCCGCTGTGCGCGCGTCGATGGCGTCGCCGGTCAGCATATACCGCTTGGCGTGCTCGAGGCCGAGACGGTACACCCACATGACCGTGGTGGGGGTTCCCCAGATGCGCGCGGGCGGGTAACCGATGTAGGCGTCCTCCGCCATGAAGATGAGGTCGGAGCAAAGCGCCATGTCCGTACCTCCGCCCACGCACCAACCGTGGACCTGGGAGATGACGGGCTTCGGGCTCTGCCACAGGCTCATGAACGCGCGCACGTTGCGGGACATCATGCGGTAGTCCTCCACCGGGTCCCACAGCCCGCCGCGGCGCTCCTCCACCTGCGCCTCGGCGCGCGTGCCGGTCTCGAGGTCGTATCCCGCGCAGAACGCCCGGCCCGCGCCCGCGAGGACGATCACGCGCACCGCGGGGTCGTCGTTGGCCCTTCGAACGCCGTCTTCGAGGTCGGCGATCATCCGCCCGTTGATGGCGTTGAGCCGCTCCGGGCGGTTGAGGATGAGGCGGGCGATGGGCCCGTCGACGCGGTAGAGGACTGCGGGCTCGTGCTGCACGGGTCACCTCCAGTGGCACGCTCCTGGGCGGGGTTCTGGACAGTCGCGAGGATTATGGTATCCTAAGCGGCGAGGGCCTAGGCTCCCGGAGGCCTCGTCTGGACTGCCCACAGATGAGTCACCGGGTCGGGCCCTTTGTGTTGGGCCGCGGGCGGCGCCATCTCCCACACGCCGCCCGCGACCACTGTCCCCGTGGCGGGGTTGTCCTTCCCGGCCGGGAAGGACGCGTTCGGCTAGACAGGCACCTCCTTTCCGTTCAGATTTGCCGTCGCTTCCTTCAGCGCGCGGCCACCGTGCGCCTCAGGAAGGTGGGCAGCTCCGTGTCGTGCGGGTCGGGGAGCCGCTCGATGGCGTCCCCTGCCAGCGGCCGCGTGTGGACGACGTGGTCGTCCTCCTGCGCCGTCACGAGCTGCGGCCGGGCGAACCCCGTTGCGATCACCGTCACCTTCACCTCATCGCCGAGCTCGGGATCCACGGCCGTGCCGAAGATGATCTCCGCCTCCGGGTCTACGACCTCGTAGATGGCCTGCGCCGCCTCATTGAGCTCCTGCAGCGTGAGGTTCTTGGCGCCCGTCACGTTGAACAGCACGCCCTTGGCGCCGGCGATGTTCACGTCCAGCAGCGGGCTCTGGATCGCGGCGCGGGCGGCCTCCGCGGCGCGGCGCTCGCCTCGCCCGCGGCCGATGGCCAGCAGCGCGGGCCCCGCGCAGCTCATAATCTTCCGCACATCCGCGAAGTCGAGGTTGATCTCGCCCGGCAGCGTGATGATGTCCGAGATACCCCGAATCCCCTGCAGCAGGATGTCGTCGGCCATGCGAAACGCCTGCTCGACCGTGACCGAGGGGTCGCACAGGGCGAGGAGCCGGTCGTTCGGGATGACGATGAGCGTGTCGACCTTCTCCTGGAGCCGCTGGATGCCTTCCTCGGCCTGACGCCGGCGCTTGGCGCCTTCGAAGCTGAACGGCTTCGTGACCACCCCGATGGTCAGCGCGCCGACCTCCCGGGCGACCTCGGCGACGATGGGCGAAGCTCCGGTGCCGGTACCGCCGCCCATGCCGGCGGTGACGAACACCATCTCGGCCCCACGCACCGCCTCGAGCAGCTCCTCGCGGTTCTCCTCGGCGGCGCGCTCGCCCTTTTGCGGGTCGCCGCCGACGCCGAGCCCACGGGTGAGCCGGTCGCCGATGCGAATCCGGACGTCGGCTTCGCAGTGGGCCAGGGCCTGCAGGTCCGTGTTCACCGCCACGAACTCGACGCCGGCGATGTGCTCGGCGATCATGCGGTTCACGGCGTTACATCCGCCCCCGCCGACGCCCACGACCTTGATCGGGGGCAGTCCGTCTGTGCCGTCCTTCCGCTGCGTCATACGTTCCTCCTTCTCGAGATTGAGGAACAAGACGACTGGAACAGGGAATCCGCCTCGTGCGGAGTGCGGGCGCAGGCCGCGCCCGTCCGCCATCCCACCACCGTCCTTGTTCCGGGTTCCCGCTTCATCTCGGCCCTCGCCTCACTCGGGCAAGAGGATGCGCGCCCAGTTGCTGAACCGGCGCCACCAGCCGCTCGCCATGAAGGCGGGCCGGCGCCGGCTCGACCAGGCCATCGCCTCTTCTTCGCGCACGATCCACTGCAGCAGGCCGACGCTGGTCGCGTACGCCGGGTCCGTCAGCGCGTCGGTCAGCCCGTGCAGGTTCCGGGGCACGCCGATGCGCGCCGGCAGCCCCGTCACCTGCTCGGCGAGCTTCTCGATGCCGGCGAGCTTCGCTGTCCCTCCCGTCAACACGAGGCCTGCGGACACGATGTCGTCGTGCACTGCTCGCTTGACCTCGGTCATGACCATCTCGATGATCTCCTCCACCCGCGCCTGGATGACCTCGCAGATCCGGCGGCGGGACACCTTTTTCTGGGACTCGCTCCCGAACGCTGCCAGCTCGACCTCCTCTTCCGGATCGACCGAGCTGGGAAGACAGTGTCCGAACCGCTCCTTCGCCACCTCCGCCGACTGGTACGGGCAGCGCAGGCCGACCACCAGGTCGCGGGTGATGTGCGTGCCGCCGACCGGCAGCACCGCGACGTGGTAGACGCTGCCCTCGAGGAACAGGGCGATGTCGGTGGTGCCGCCGCCGATGTCGACCAAAACGACGCCTTCTTCCTTCTCCTCCTGTTGGAGGACAGCCTCGGCCGCCGCCAGCGGCTCCAGGACGAGCCCGTCCACCTGCACGCCGACGTTCTCCACGCACTGCGTCAGGTTCTGCATCGCGGTCTCGAGTCCGGTCACGATGTGCGTCTCGACATCCAACCGCTGCCCGTACATGCCGAGCGGGTCGGTCACGTGGTCCTGGCCGTCAACGACGTAATAGCGGGGCACGACGTGCAGGATCTGGCGGTTCGTCGGAATGCTCACGATGCGGGCGCCGTCGATGGCCCGCGCGATGTCGTCGGCGGTGATGGGCCGCGCGCGGTCCGGAATCGCGACGATGCCGCGGTTGTTCAGACAGCCGATGTGGCTCCCCGCGATCCCGACGTGAGCGGACAAGATACGCGTCCCCGACGACCGCTGGGCCTTCTCGACGGAGACGCGGATGGCGTCGGTGGCGTCGCGGATGTTCTCCACCATGCCCTTGCTGAGGCCGGCGGACGTCGCGATGCCGACGCCGAGGATGCGCAGCTCGGCGTCGCCCGTCACCTCGCCGACGACCGTGACCACCTTCGTCGTGCCCACATCGATCGCCGCGTACGTACCACCCTTCACGCGGTCCGACCTCCTCTCACCGGAACGACAGTCTGTCGCCGAACCGAAGGTCCACGGCCTGGACCCGCAGCCCTTCCCGGTCCGCTTGGGCCAGCAGCGCCTCCAGCGCCGCCAGCTTGTAGTCCATGTCCCGCGAGTCGCCGAAGGTCACGCGCAGGCCGCCGTCCAGCACCGCGGTCAGCCCGTCGCGCTGGCGGTACTCCCAGCGTTGGATGCGCGCCCCGAGGGCGTCGGCGCGCTCGGTCAGCGTGCGCACCAGCTCGACCGCGCCGGGGTCCACGCGGTCTCCCGGCTTCGGCGCCTCGACGGCGTCGGTGTTGACGATCACGGGCGCCCCTTCGTCCGGCAGGGTGCGGTCGAGCACGTAGCCGTTCGCGTCGATGGCGTACCGGCGCCCCTGCACCTGCCACAGCGCCCACGCCTCACGCTCGACGACCCGGATGCGGACCGCGTTGAGTCCCACGCGCTGCGCCTGCGCGTCCGCCACATTGGGGAGCGCCACCACCCGCGCCCGCGCCCCCGCGAGGTCGAGGTCGAAGACGTTCTGGCCGAGCAGCCCCGAAGCCTCGCGCACGGCCTGCGGGTCCAGCGATTTCGCCCCGACCACCCGCACCTCGGTGACAGTGAAGTACGGCGAGTGGAGGAGCCACACGGCCGCGCCCGCGACCCCGGCCAGCGTAGCGATCAGCAGCGCTCCGCGCAGTCCCGGTAGCGGGATGCGCCAGGCGCCCTCCTTCGGGGCCCTGGCGGCGCCACGGCGGCCCGTGGTCGCGCGGGCGTACGTGCCGTAGGTCGGCGCGACGGGGCGACGGACGCGGCGCGCCTCAGCCATCGAAGCCCTCCCCCACCAGCGTCACCTCGAGCTCTAGCTCGACGCCGAAGCGCTCCCGCACGCGCTCGCGGGCGAGTTGGATCAGCGCGAACACGTCGGCGGCCCGAGCCTGGCCCACGTTCACGAAGAAGTTGCAGTGCTTCTCGGAGATCTGGGCGTCTCCGATCCGGTGGCCCCGAAGCCCAACGGCGTCGATGAGCCTCCAGGCAGGCCGGTCCGGCGGATTCTTGAACACAGACCCCGCGTTCCGCCCGCGCGGCTGCGCCGCTAGCCGCTTCGCGTCGAGCTCGGCGATCCGCTGATCGAGCGCGCGGGCGTCCCCTTCCCAGAGCACGAGCGTCGCGTCCAGCACGACCTTGTCCCGAAAGATCCCGCGCGTGAGGGCGCTCCCCCGGTAGACGAGGTCGAGGTCCTCCGCCGGCACCCGTTCGGCGCGGTCGGAGCCATTGACCAGCGTGACCTCCCGCAGGGCGTCGGCCAGGCATCCCCCGTAGGCGCCCGCGTTGTAGACGACGGCGCCCCCGAGGGTGCCGGGGATGCCGCTCGCCCACTCGATGCCGGCGAGCCCCAGCCGCGCCATGCCGCGAGCCAGCGCGGCGAAGCTCACGCCCGATTCGGCGGTGACGGCCACGCGTCCCTCTCCCAGCGGCTGCGGCTGGCCCACGCGCCGCGCCGCGTTCGCGACAGTTACGCCGCGGACCCCTCCGTCGCCTACGAGGACGTTGGAGCCGGATCCGAGCACGAAGCAGGGCGCGCCGGCGTCGCGCGCCGCCACCACGACACGCCGCAGGTCCTCTGCCGAACGCGCAATCACGAACACGTCGGCGGGGCCGCCGATGCCGAACGTGGTGTGCCGGCTCAGCGGCTCGTCCCGGCGCACCTCCAGGCCCAGCCGTTCGAGCGTCGCCGCGACCCGTTCGTACCCGCTCATCCGTGATTCCCCGCTCCCGCCATGGAGCGAAGCCGCTCTAGCACCATCGGCCCAACGAGGTCAACATCGCCGGCCCCGATGGTCATGAAGACGTCGCCCGCGCGCAGCTCCGACGCGATGCGCTCAGCGGCCTCGTCGAACGTCGCCACGTAGGTCGCTGGCGGTTCGGTGACGGCCTCCGCGAGGTCCCGGCCTGTCAGGCCCTCGTCCGGCCGCTCCCGCGCGGCGTACGTTTCGAGGATGAACAGGCGGTCGACGTCTCCGAAGCACCCCCGAAACTCGTCCAGCAGATACCGCGTGCGCGTGTACGTGTGGGGCTGGAACACCGCGACGATGCGGCGCCCGGGGAACCGCACGCGCGCGGCGGCGACGGTCGCGCGGATTTCCGTCGGGTGGTGCGCGAAGTCGTCGACGACGGCGACGCCGCCCGCCTCGCCCACGAGTTCGAACCGCCGGTGCACGCCCCGGTACGCCGCGACGGCGTCGCGGACCTGGTCCACCGTCAGGCCCAGCGCCAGTCCCGCCACGATGGCCGCGAGGGCGTTGCTCACGTTGTGCTCGCCGGGGATCCGCGTGCGGAACGGCCCCACCTCCACGCCGTCGCGCGCCACTCGGAAGTCGAAGCCTCCCTCCGCATTGGGCTCCAGGGCGCGCGCCGACCACGTCGCCTGCGCGCGCAGCCCGTACGTCTCGATGCGCTGCGCCCGAAGCGGATGCCCGGGAGCGCCACCCGCAGTCACGAGCCGCTCGACCGCGGGGCTGTCGACGCACGGAATCAGGCAGCCGCGTTCGGGCACCGCTGCCATAAACTGCGCGAATTCGTCGACCAAGCGCTCGAACGTCCCGAAGTACTCGAGGTGGTCGGGCTCGATGTTGGTGACGATGGCGACGTCCGGGCGATACGCCAGGAAGGCCGAGTCGTACTCATCGGCCTCGACGACGATATGAGGGCCTTCGCCGGGCGCGGCGTTGGAGCCGAGGTCGCGCACCTCGCCGCCGACCAGATACGTCGGCGCCAGATGCGCCCGCACCAGCATGTACGCCACGAGGCCGGTCGTCGTCGTCTTCCCGTGGGTACCCGCCACGGCGACGCCGATGCGGCCCTCCATGAGGCGCGCCACCATCTCGGCCCGCTTGAGGACCGGGATGCCCCGCCGCCGGGCTTCGGCGATCTCCGGGTTGTCGTCCTTCGCCGCCGACGTGGCGACCACCAGCTCGGCGTCGCCGACGTGCTCCGGCGCGTGACCCAGATACGCCGCGAGCCCCAATGACTGGAGGGCGTCGATGACGGGCGAGCGCTTGAGGTCGGAGCCGCTCACCTGGTGGCCTCGGGCCAGCAGGATGCGGGCGATGGCGGACATGTGCGCGCCGCCCACGCCGACGAGGTGCACCCGCTTGGGTATGGCTCCGCTCACGCGGCCACCTCCATCAAGAGCTCCGCGATCCGCTCCGCAGCGTCGGGGCGCGCGAGTGCGCGGGCCGCCGCCGCCATGGCCTGCAACCGCGGCGGATCGTCCAGAAGCGCGATCGCGAGCTGCGACAGTTCGCCCAGCCGCGGCTGTGGAAGAACGACCGCGGCGCCCTTCGACGCCAGATATTCGGCGTTGGGCGTCTGGTCGTGCCCGTCGAACACGCCGGGCACGAGGATGGCGGGCAGGCCCGCAGCGGGAAGCTCCCCGAGCACAGCGGCGCCGGCCCGAGTCACCGCGAGGTCGGCCGCCTTCATCGCGGCCGGCAGCTCCCGCAGGTACGCCGCGGGCCGATACCGTTCGCGCAGCCCTTCGGGAAGCGCATCGCGTGCCCGAAGGGCCGACGCCTCGTCCGCCTGCCCGGTCACGTGCGCCACGACGGCGCGCTCCACGAGCGGCCGCAGTTGCGCGAAGACGGCCTCGTTGATGGCGTGCGCGCCGAGACTGCCCCCGTAGACCAACAGGACCTTCGCGTCGGCGGGTAAGCCGAGACGCCGGCGCGCCTCCTCACGCTCGACCGACCAGAAGTCGTCCCGCACGGGATAGCCGACCACTCGCGTCTTGTCTCGCGGGAGATGGGCGAGCGCCGCCTGCGACGCCGTCGCCATCCGGTTGGCGAGGCGGGCGAGCAGCCGCACGGCCCAACCCGGCCGAACGTCGGGCAAGAACACCACGAGCGGCAGCCGGAGGAGGCGCGCGGCGACGCCGACCGGGACGCTCGCGTAGCCGCCCGTCGCGAAGACGACATTCGGGCGCTCCCGTCTCAGAATGAGGAGCGCCTGGATCGACCCGAGCGCCAGCCGGGCCAGCCCGAAGAGTCCGCCGAGGAGCCCGACGCGCACCTGGCCGCCCGCGACCGCGCGGAACGGCACGCCTTCAGCGGGGACGATGCGTTCGTCCATGCGGCCCTTCACGCCGATGTACAGCAACTCCACCGGCTCGGGGGCCTTCCGCTGGAGGGCCCGTCCGACGGCGAGGCCGGGGTAGACGTGCCCGCCAGTGCCGCCACCCGAAAGCGCCACCTTCAACCCGCTCCTCTCCGCCCGGCCGGTCGCGGCGGTTGCGTGCGCGACGACGTCGCGCGGCTCGGCCGGAACGGCTCGATCTTCGGCGTCTCCTTCCTGGGCGGCGCGCCGGTCGCGTATCGGGACACGCTGAGCAGCACGCCGACGCCCGCGAGCGTGGCCGCCAGCGCCGAGCCTCCGTAGCTCAGGAACGGCACCGGGATGCCGGTCAGCGGGATCGACCGGGTGACGCCGCCCAGGTTGATCAGCGTTTGGAAGCCGAACCAGGTCACGATGCCCGCGGCCAGCAGCGCTCCGAAGTCGTCTCGCGCGCGCAGGACGATGCGAAAGCCGCGGGCCAGGAGCAGCGCGAACAGGAAGACCACGGCCAGCGCGCCGATGAAGCCGAGCTCCTCGCCGAGGATGGCGAACGCGCCGTCGGTATGGGCGCCGGGCAGGTAGAAGAATTTCTGGCGGCTCGCGCCGAGGCCGAGGCCGCTCACGCCACCGCTGCCGAGCGCGATGAGAAGCTGCAGCGTCTGATAGCCGCGCCCCGCCGGGTCCTGCTCCGCGGACGTAAACGCAAAGATGCGCTCCATGCGGTACCCGCCTCCGGCGAGGAGGAGCACCGCCGCCGTCACGGAGCCGATGGCCACGAGGGCCCCGATATGGCTCAGCGATGCGCCCGCCAGGAAGAACAGCGTGAGCGTCGTGAGCACGATGATGGCGGCGGTCCCTGTGTCGGGCTGGAGCAGAATGAGCGCCGCCACGAACCCGACGAGCACCACGAACGGGATCGTGCTGAGGGCGAGGCTCTGGATGGTGTGGCGCTTGCCCGCCAGCCACGCCGAGACGTAGATGATCAGCGCCAGCTTCGCGAACTCGCTGGGCTGCACCGCCGGAAGCGGTCCGATGGCGATCCATCGCTGCGCGCCGTGGCGCTCGACGCCGATGCCCGGCACCAGGACGAGGATCAACCCCACCAACGCCACGAACATGAGCAACGGGCTCATGATGCGCAGCAGGTGGTAATCGGTCCGCATCAAGGCCACCATGAGGCCGAGTCCCAGCACGGCCCAGATGACCTGCCTGACGATGAAGTAGTTCGCGTCGTTGAACTCCAGCAGGCCCGTGGCGAAGCTCGAGGAGTAGACCACGAGCAGCCCGACGACGAGCAGGGCACCGACAGCCCCTATCACCCACAGGTCCGGCGTTCCGGCGTGCGCGCGGGCGGTGCGAATCGCCATGGTCACGCCTCCTGCCCTGCGAGCTCGCGCACCAGACGGCGGAAGTGGTCGCCGCGCTGCTCGAAATTGTCGTAGGCGTCGAAGCTGGTGCAGGCGGGCGACAGCAGCACGACGTCGCCCGGGCAGGCTTCGTCGCGGGCCGCCCGGACGGCCTCCTCCAGCGTCGTCACCCGCCGGATGGCCGGCCGCTCCTCGTACGCGACCTCAGCGGCCCGCGCCTCGAAAGCCGCCTCCAGGAGCGGCGCCGCCTCGCCGAACAGGACCACCGCGTGGCAGCGTTCGAGGGCGTCGCGCACCAGGTCATCCAGCGGTAAGTGCTTCTCGCGTCCGCCCAGGAGCAGGACCAGCGGCTCCTCGAACGAGCGCATGCCCGCGCGGGTTCGCTCGGGCGTCGTCGCGATGCTGTCGTTGTAGTACTCCACGCCGTCGATTTCGGCGACGAATTCGAGCCGGTGAGGGACCGGCTGGAATGTGCGTACCGCCTGTCCCATGGCGTCAGCGGGCAGGCCGCACGCCGCGCCCACAGCCGCCGCCGCGACGACATTCGCGACGTTGTGCTCGCCACGCAGGGGGATAGCGCTCACGGCCACCACCGGCTCCTCGACGCCGCCGCGCCGCACGGTCACGACGCCGTCGCGAATGTACGCGCCGTCCTTCTCGATGCTCTCGCGCGCGCTGAACCACCACACCGCGCCCTTCGCGAGGGACGCCATCGCCGACGACTCCGCGTCGTCACGGTTGAGCACGGCGATGTCGCCGGGGCCCTGGTACCCGAGGATGTTGCGCTTGAGCTGGCGATACTCGTCCCACGAGAAGCGGTCGAGGTGGTTCGGCGTGACGTTCAGGACACACGCGACGTGCGGGCTCCGGTCGGTGAGCTGGAGCTGCGTGTGGCTGATCTCGAGCACCACCGTCATCTCCGGTGTGATGCGGTCGAGCAGGTCCAGGAGCCCGACGCCGATGTTCCCGCCGACGACGTGAGGACGACCCGCCGCGGCGAACATGGCGCCGACGAGCGAGGTCGTAGTCGTCTTGCCGCTGCTGCCTGTGATGCCGACGATGGGCGCCGGGCAGAGCTCCATAAACAGCCGCGTCATGCTGCTGATGGGGATACCCCGGCGGCGCGCCTCCTGCACCGCGGGGATGTCCAGCGGGACGCTCTGGGAGACGAACAGCAGGTTCGCGGACGCGACGTCCTCGGGCCGGTTGGCCCCGAGCGAGTACCGGACCGGAAGCCCCTCGAGACGCTGGAGGGCGGGTTGGAGGCGGTCGGCCGTTTTGGCGTCCGACGCCGTGACGTCGGCCCCGTGCGCCACGAGGAACCGCACGAGGTCGACCCCCTCGATCCCGAGCCCGAGAACGGTCACCCGCTTCCCCGCCAGAGAATCTCGATCAAGTGTCATATCACTTGCTCATTACCCATGTCAAGCGTCCGCGCGGCGCTTCAGCGCCCCTGCCCCGCCTGCGCGAAGCGCGGCGCGTCCGGCTCGACCCCGAGGTACGAGAGGATGCGCGGCGCCAGGTCGGCGAAGATGGGCGCCGCCACGGTGCCCCCGAACTCGCTGTCCTTCGGCTGATCCAGCTTGATCAACATAATCATACGGGGCGCGTCCGCCGGCGCGAAGCCAACGAACGACGCGATGGTCGAATCGAGCGCGTAGCCCGTCGGAATCGACACCAGCGTCGTCCCCGTTTTTCCGCCGACGTGGTACCCGTCGACCCGGGCCAGGTGGTACGGCACGCCCTCCACCACGTCGTTCATGAGCTGCCGCATCACGCGTGATGTGCTCTCGCTGATTACCCGGCGCACCACCACCGGCTCGAACACCCGGTCGCCGTCCGGGCCGTGCACCTCCTTGACCACGTGCGGCTGCATGAGGTTGCCGCCGTTGACGAGCGACGCGATGACGGTGATCATCTGAAGCGGCGTAACCGCGATCCCCTGCCCGAAGCTGTTGGTCGCCAGGTCCGACTCGGACCAGCCTTCGTCCTGATGCGTCCGGTAGAGGGCGAGCGCCTCGCCGCTCAACCCGGAGTTCAACGGATCGCCGAAGCCGAACCGCTTGAGGTACGCGTAGAAGTCATGCGGCCCGATGAGGTCGACAGCCAGCCACACGGCGCCCGTGTTCAGGCTCCGCTGGAGGAGCTGACGGACCGACGTGACGCCGTTGGCGCTGAAGTCCCAGTTGGCGATGCGGTGCCCGCCCACGTACACGACGCCGGTGTCGACGTAGGTGCTCTCGGGCGTCACCCGCCCCAGGTCGAGCGCGATGGCCGCCGTCACCGTCTTCATCACCGAGCCGGGCTCGTAGAGGTCCGTCACCGCCCGGTTGCGGAAGAGGGACTGGTCGACGTCGCCCTCCAGGTTCAGCGTCGAGAGCCGGAACGACGGACGGCTCGCCATCGCGAGCACCTCGCCCGTGTTCGGGTCCATGACGATGATCGAGCCGCCGGTGGCGCCATGCGCCGCCACCTGCCGGTCGAGCTCTTCTTCCACCAGCCGCTGGATGTACCGGTCGATGGTCAGCCGCACATCGCCGCCGGGGATGGGGTCCTGCCCCGTCCGCCGGCCGAAGGGGATCGGGTTGCCCAGGCTGTCCCGCTCGAACGACAGCGTGCCGGGCACGCCGCCGAGCTCGCGGTCGTGGTCCGCCTCGACGCCGGTGAGGCCGACGTTGTCCTTCCCGATGAACCCGAGCAGCGCCGACGCGAGGTCGCCTTCGGGATAGAAGCGCTTCGACGTCTGGACCGCCTTCACGCCGGGCGGCTGGCGGTCCAGCAGCTCCAGCGTCTTGTCGTAGTCGAACGCCCGCAGCAGGAGGTAGTCGCCCTTCGTCTCCTTCCGCACCTCAGCGACGATGGCGTCGGCGGGCTTGCCGACGTAGGGTTCGAGGATGGCCGCGGCGCGGCGGGCGACGGCCTCGTCCTGCCAGGTCGCGCGGTCGACGTACACGTCGAAGGCGTCGATGGTCGTGGCCAGCGGGTAGCCGTTGCGGTCGAGGATGGCCCCGCGGGGCGCGCGCACCTGGACGAGGCCGAAGTGCTCGTCGCGGGCCTCGGCCCGGTACTGCCCGTGGTCGACGAGCTGGATCTGGGCGAGGCGCGCGACGACGCCGGCGGTCCCGACGGCCAACGCGAGCGCCAGGGCCGCGAGGCGCCAGTTCAGCCGGTGACCGTTCCTCGCCATCCCGTGTTCCTCCTCGTCGGCGCCTCGAGGGGCGCCTCGTGGCGGCGGTCAGTAGAACGGAAGGAGGGCGCGCAGCGCTCCGCGCCACCACGGCTCCCGCGGCGGCTCCGGCGCGACGTCGTCCACCGGGGCGGGCTGGTAGCGCGTGGGGATGCCCTGGCGTTCCGGCACAGGCCGGTCCAGCTTCAGGTACACCGTGCGCGCCGGAGGCACGAGCCCGAGCCGCTCGCGCGCCTCCCGGTCGATGCGGTCCAGGGACGAGAGCTCCGCCACCTCCGCCTCCAGGCCGTGCACTTCCGCCTGCAAAGCCTCGCGCTGCCGCTCGAGCCGCTGGATCGTGAACCCGGTCGTCGTCGCGTCGCTGGTCTGGAGGACCTGCCACAGGCTGGCCAGGACCAGAAGGGCGGCGGCGCCTGCGGCGACCGTGCGGAACCGCAAGCGCGGGCCGACGACAGGGATTCGTGCGATGCCGGGAAGCGGGCGGGAGATGGACGCCACGGGCCGGACCCCCTCCGCGGGCTACGGTCCGGCCCGCAGCGCGATGACTTCTGCCGCGCGCAGCTTGGCGCTGCGCGCGCGCGGATTTGCGGCCACTTCCTCCGGGCGGGGAGTAATGGGTCCGCGGGCTACGGGCCTCAGGGTTCGGACGTGGCCGCAGGTACAGACGGGAAGACCCGGCGGGCAGATGCAATCGCGGGACTCCCGCTGGATGTACTGCTTGACGACGCGGTCCTCGAGCGAGTGGTAACTGATAACCACCAGCCGGGACCCAAAGCCGAGCAGGCCGTGGGCCTGAGGAAGCGCGGTAGCTAGATTCTCTAGCTCTTGGTTTACCGCAATGCGGAGAGCCTGAAACGTTCTGGTGGCGGGGTGGATATGGCTTCCGGCTCTCCTTCCCACGGCCTGCTCGACGGCTTTGGCGAGTTGGGTGGTGGTGTGAAGCGGACGCGCGGCGACGATCGCGCGCGCGATGCGCCGCGCCGCAGGCTCCTCACCGTATCGCCACAGGAGCTCCGTGAGCTCCCGTTCGTCCCACGTGTTCACGATGTCCGCAGCGGTGAGCCGCTGCTCCGGGCTGAACCGCATGTCCAGCGGCCCTTCCTTCCGGAAACTGAACCCGCGGCGCGCCTCCTCGATTTGGTGCGTGGACAACCCGAGGTCGAACAGCACGCCGTGCACCGGCACGAAGTCCAGCTCCCGGCAGATCGTCGCGACGTCGGTGTAGTTGCCTTCGACCAAGCGAACGCTGTCGCCGAACTCGCGCAGACGCTCCGCCGCGATCTCCAGCGCCTCGCGATCGATGTCGATGCCGACCAGCACGCCTCCGGGCTGGGACGCCCGGAGGATGGCTTCGGCGTGGCCCCCGGTTCCCACGGTGCAGTCGACGTATCGCCCGCCCGGCTGCACGTTCAACGCCTGCAGCGTCTCCTGAACCATCACCGGGATATGCAGGGCAGGCATCGTCGCCATCATTGCCTGAAATCGAGCGTTTCGAGCGTCGGCTCCAGCGTCCGGTCCGCTTCTTCGAGGTAGGCCTCGAGCTGCTCGGGCGCCCAGATTTCGAGCGCTTCCCCGGCGCCGATCACGACGACATCGCGTTCCAGGCCGGCGAACCGGCGCATCGTCGGCGGGATGAGGATTCGCCCCTGCGCGTCCATCTCGGTCTGGTGCGAACGTGAGAACATGGCACGCCGGACGAGCCGCCCCTTGTGCCGCGTCGGCGGCTCGCTCAGGTAGAGGCGCGCCTGCTCCTCGAACGCTGTAAGTGTGAAGACCTTCACGCATGGATCCGGCGACCCCTGTGACAGCACGACGCCCTGACGGAATGCGTCGCGATACCGGGGCGGGATGGGCACCCGGCCTCGGTCGTCCATCGAATACTCGAACGTCCCGAGAAAGGACATCCGGACCGCTCACCATCTTTCCGTGGACGCTGACCCACGAACCCGCCACTTTCCCCCACAAGCTCCCATAGCTTACCATTAGGCCTACCACTGTCAAGGGGGTTTCCCCACAAATTTCCCATTTCGCCCCCATCGTCTCGGCGCGCTGGTCGCGGCGCTCGCGGGCGCGCTCGTGGCGTTTCCCCACAAATTTCCCATTTCGCCCCTATCGTCCCGTTGGAGACGCCGCGTCCCTTCCCCACTCGCGCCCCGGCATCGGCCCCGCGGAGTCCGCGCGCGGGCGCTATCATGCAGACGATGGCCATCCGGGCGGGCATCCTCACCACCAGCGACCGCGGCAGCCGGGGCGAACGCCAGGACACCAGCGCCGTCGCGATCCGTGAGCTCCTCGACGGGATCGGGGCTCAGGTCGTCCGCTATCAGGTGGTGCCGGACGACCGCGAGGTCATCGCCGACCGCCTCTGCGCCTGGGCGGACTCGGGCGAGGTGGACCTCATCCTCACCACCGGCGGCACCGGGCTCGCGGCGCGCGACGTCACGCCCGAAGCCACGCGGGACGCCATCGACCGGGAGGCGCCGGGCATCGCCGAGGCGATGCGCGCCGAGGGGATGCGCCATACGCCGATGGCCATGTTGAGCCGGGCGACGGCGGGCGTGCGCGGCCGGTGCCTGATCGTGAACCTGCCCGGGAGCGAGAAGGGCGCGCGGGAGAGCCTCTCGGCGATTCTTCCGGCGCTTCCGCACGCGGTCGAGCTCCTGAGGGGACGGACGGAGCATCCGTCCGAGGGAGGGTGAACCGGGCCGTGCGCGTCGACATCCTCACGCTGTTCCCTGAGATGTTCGCCGGCCCCTTCGACCACTCCATCGTGGGGCGCGCGCGACAGGAAGGTCTCGTCGAAATCGCCATCCACAACATCCGGGACTGGGCCCCGGACCGCCACAAAGTGGTCGACGACTATCCCTACGGCGGCGGGCCGGGTATGGTCCTCAAGCCCGAGCCCATCTTCGCGGCGGTCGAGGCCGTCCGCGCCATGGCGAGCCCGCCGGGCGATGTGGTCCTGCTCACCCCCCAGGGCCGCACGCTGACGCAGGCGCTGGTCCGGGAGCTCGCTCGCCGGCCGCGGCTGCTGCTCCTCTGCGGGCACTATGAAGGCTTCGATGAGCGGGTGCGGGAGCATTTGGCCGACATTGAGGTCAGCGTCGGCGACTACGTGCTGTCCGGGGGCGAGCCGGCGGCGATCGCGCTCACCGACGCCGTCGTCCGCCTCATTCCCGGCGCGCTGGGCGCCGAGACGTCGGCGACGGAGGAGTCCCACGCCCAGGGGCTTCTCGAATATCCCCAGTACACGCGCCCGCCGACCTTCCGCGGATGGACCATCCCCGAGGTGCTGCGCTCGGGGCATCACGGGGAGATCGCGCGCTGGCGACGCCGACAGAGCGTGTTGCGCACTGCGCTGCGGCGGGCCGACCTTCTGGCTCGGGCCCGCCTCACCGAGCTCGACCGGCGCCTGCTCGAGGAGGACCTCCGGGCCCTGAACCCGCATCCGTAGCAGGCGTCGCAACTGAGCTGGTCCAGATAGATCCCGTACACCACACTAGAGATGAGGCGGGGTAGG
>JBBING010000050.1:0-16274 GCA_037444005.1 Chloroflexota bacterium | reverse complement strand
GCCGCCGACGCCAACGGCGCCCCTCACCTCGACGACGCCGTCATCCCCCTGGAGGAAGTGCCGCGCTGACGGCGGCGTCCGCACATGGCCGGCATCGCCCCATCTCGCGGCCCGGCGGCTGACGTCTCGATCCGCTACGCTCGGGCCGACGACGCCCCGCGCCTCGCGGAGATCTACAACCACTACGTCCTCCGCACCGCCGTCACCTTCGACCTCGAGCCCGTGTTGCCCGACGACCGGCGCGCGTGGCTGGCGCAATTCCGTTCGACCGGGCCGTATCGGCTCCTCGTCGCCGAACGCGACGGTATGGTGCTGGCGTACGCGGGGACCCTTCCGTTCCGGGCGAAGCGGGCCTACGACACGACCGTGGAGACGACGATCTACTGCGCGCCCGACGCCGTCGGCCAGGGAATCGGCACGCTCCTGTACCGAGCGCTGTTCGACGCCATCGCAGACGAAGACCTGCGGCTCGCCATTGCGGCCATCACCTTGCCCAATCCGGCGTCGGTGTCCCTGCACGAGCGGTTCGGCTTCACGCTGGCGGGCGTCACCCACGAGGTCGGACGGAAGTTCGGGCGTTACTGGGACGTCGCCTGGTACGAGAAGCGGCTCGGACCGCCTCTCGCCGATTCAGCCGGACCGGCGGATATTCGTCCCGCATGAGCGGCAGGTACGCCCGCACCCGCAGCGTCCATCGGAGATACCCCACGCCGAAGTCGTACAGCCCCCGCGGATACCATCCCCTGACGAGGGTGGCCCCGACACCGAGCCCTCGGGGCCTTCGTCTGGTACAACTGGAGCGTGACGCGCACGCTCTCCCTCTCGACCATGTGGGCTCAGCAAGAGCGATTCGAGCGCGACATGGCGCACTTCGTCGAGATCGCTCGCGCGGCGGGCTACGACGCCATCGAGGTGAGCCACGCGACGCCGGAGGCGCCGTTCGATGCGCTCCTGAAGACGCCGGGCGTGCGCCTGTCGAGCATCCATGCGCCGGCGCCATTGACGGTCGACGGCAACGGAAGGCGCAACAGCTCGCTGAACCTCGCGTCCCTCGACGAAGAGGAACGCGCGCTCGCCCTAACGCATGCCAAGCGCAGCGTCGACCACGCGGCCGACGCGGGCGCGAGGTACGTGGTCGTGCACCTGGGCGCCGTGGGCGGCGACATGTTCGAAGAAGAACGCCGTCTCCGGCGCCTCTACGACTCGGGGGTGCGCGAGGGCGACGAGGTCGCCGCGCTGCGGCGGGCGTGCGTCGAACGGCGCGCCGCCATGGCGGCTCCGTATCTCGAGCGAGCGCGTCGTACGCTGGACGAGCTCGTTACGTACGCCTCCGCGAGAGGGGTCGCGATCGGGCTCGAGAACCGCCTGCACTACCACGAAATCCCGCAGGTGGACGAGGTGGCGGACCTGCTGGAGCCATACCCCTTGGAAGCCGCCGGGTACTGGCACGACGTGGGCCACGCCGAGGTGCAGAGCCGGCTCGGGCTCGTGGACTGTCGGTCGTGGCTGCGGCTGCACGGCCAGCGCACCATCGGCGCGCACATGCACGATGTGGACGGCCTCGCGGACCACCGCGCGCCGGGGCGCGGGACGGTGGACTGGCGCTACATCGCCGAGGGGCTTCCTCCGGCGGCGCTCCGCGTGTTCGAGATCGACCAGCGCCAGCCGGAGGAGAGCCTGGCCGCCGCGGTGACGTTCCTGAAGGAACGAGGCGTAGTCTGAGGTTGCTCCGAAACGGCCGGCCCGCATACACTGGCGCCACCGCCCGCAGCCATGGGCGGTTCGCCATTCCAGGCACATGAAACGCGTACTGCTCGCATCCGTTGTCGCCGTCCTGTGCGCCGCGTGGCTCGCGCCCGCGCACCCCGCGCTCGCGCACGCTACGCAGGCGTCGTCCGAACCCGCGCCCGGAGCGCAGCTCCGCGAGCCGCCGCACACGATCACGATCACCTTCACCGAGCCTATCGAGCCTTCGGTGACCACTGTCCAGCTCTGGGACCAGAACGCACGGGAAATCCCGCTAGGCCCGGTGTCGTTCCCGCGCCCGGACACGCTGGAAGCGCAGGTTCCCCAGGAACTTTCGCCCGGACACTACACCGTCGTCTGGCGCAACCTTTCCACCGTCGACGCCCACACGTGGCAAGGGTCGTTCGTGTTTACGGTCCTCCTCCCGGGAGGCGGCGTTCCGGGAGGCATGGCTGCGGTCATCGCTGGCGGCGCGGCGTCGTCGGACCGGCCGTCCGCGCTCGATAGCGCCGCGCGCTGGATCGTGACGCTGGCGGGGACTGCGCTCACGGGCGGCGTCGCCTTCGCGCTCTTCGTGGCCCGTCCGGCGTCCAGCCTTCTGAGCGCGGGCGACCGCGAGCGGATGTGGCGGACGACCCGTTGGGTCACGCTGGGCATCGGCGCCATCGCCGTGGCCCTGGCGTTCGAAGGCGCGCTCCTCCAACTCCTCGTGCAGGCCGACCGGTTGGGCGACCTGGGGCGGGCCGACGATCTACTGACGCAGACGCGGTTCGGGAATTATCTGCTCGCGCGCCAGGGCATCGCGGCTGCGGGTCTACTCCTCCTCGTCGTCGCCTGGCGCGCGTCGGGGCCACGCTGGTCCACGTGGTCCATCGCGGCGCTGCTTCCCGTCGGCGTCGCGTTGCTGCTCACGTCGTCCCTGGTCAGCCATGCCGCCGCGAGCGACGGAGCCGTATGGTCCACGGCCGTGGACTTCCTGCACGCGCTCGGCACCGCCACATGGATCGGGTCGCTTGTCGTGGTAGGCGTCACGTTTCCCCGCTGGCTCGACGCCCTTCGAGCGGGACCCCGGACCGTGCTCGCCGCGGAAGCGTTCCGCCGCTTTTCGATGCTCGCCGCTGTCTCCGTGACATTGCTCCTGGCGAGCGGGACCCTCTCGGCGTTCATCCAGTTCGAGACTCCGAGCGATCTGTGGTCGACCAACTGGGGGCGCGCGCTCGCAGGCAAGCTCGCCGTGGCATGCCTGGCGCTGCTGGCCGGCGCGTACAACGCGTACATCCTGCGGCCGCGTGTCGTCCACGCCGCCCTGCGGTTCGAAAGCCCCGGCCGAGTCGCCCGCGAGCCGGGGCTCGGCGCGAGTGAGGCCGTTCGCAGCCTGCATCGGCGGCTCGCCGCCACCGTCCGCATCGAGGCGGCGCTGGGCGTCGCCGTGCTCGCCGCCGTCGCGGTCCTGACGCAGCTTCAGTCGCCCGCGAGCGCCGCGGTGTCCCAGAGTGAAGCGCCAGCCGTTTCGCGACGCGCTGGCGGCCTGAGCCAGGCGGCCGAGATCGACGCGCTTCAGCTCTTTCTCAGCGTCGACCCCGGCGCGCCCGGCGAGAACACGTTCAACGTCGGCATCGGCTCCGAATTCGCGTCGGTGCCAGAGATCGCGGCGGCTCGCCTGCGGTTCCTCCGGGGCGACAAAGAGGCAGGAACGCTGGACCTGTCGAAGACGACGCAGTCCACCCCGCAGGCCTCGTTCGTCGGATTCGATTCGACGCTCACCAGGCCGGGCGACTGGACCGTCCAGGTGGAGGTCGAGTTCGCGGACGGCCAGCGGCTCCAGCACGCCTTCGATGTGCGCATCGGAGACCCCGAAGGCGAGGGCGGCCACTCGATCTGGCGCTGGCCGTTGGAGGGATGGCTCGCCAACGGCGTCTTCGCGGCCTCGGTGGCGGCGGTGGGGCTCGTGGCCGTATGGCAGCTCAGCGCCCCCAGCGTGAAGCGCCGGTAGCGAATCCGCGCGCGTCTCGGCTATCCTTGGGGCCGCGTTCGTGGATGTTCACGGAGCTCGACCGATGAGCGAGCGCATGCCCATCGACTGGGACCGCGTGACGGCTGAGGCGACCGACCTCTTGTCGCGCTACATCCAGATCGACACTTCGAACCCGCCCGGCAACGAAGAGGCCGCCTGCCGCTTTCTCGAGAGCGTCCTTCGCGCCGAGGGCGTCGACGCCATCGAGCTGTACGACGCGTCCGACGCCCAGAGCCAGGGCCGCATGAACCTCCGCGCCCGCCTTCCGGGAGATGGTTCGAAACGCCCGCTCATCCTCCTCAACCACACGGACGTCGTTCCGGTGGAGGCGCAGTACTGGCAAGTGCCGCCGTTCAGCGGCGCCGTCGTGGACGGCTACATCTGGGGACGGGGCGCTCTCGACATGAAGTCGCTCGCCATCATGGAGCTGATGGCGTTCCTCTTGGTAAAGCGCCTCGGCCTTCCCCTCAAGCGCGACCTCGTGTTCCTCGCGTGCGCCGACGAAGAAGCGGGCAGCGCGTACGGCGTCGACTGGCTCGACCGGCATCATCCCGAGGCGTTGGAGGCCGAGTACGTCATCAACGAGGGCGGACGCGGGCACACGGAGCTTTTGGGCGTCCGGAGGCCGGCGTTTCTGTGTGGCGTCGCCGAGAAGGGGCCGCTCTGGCTCACCCTGCGCGCCGAAGGGCGGCCCGGGCACGGCTCCGTCCCCCACCGGAACAACCCGCTGGACCGCATCGTGCGGGCCCTGAACCGGATTCTCGAATGGGAGCGCCCCATCCGGCTCACGCCCGCGCACGTGGAGTACTTCGCGCGCCTGGAACGCGCCGGCTTCATCCCCGACGCCAGCGAAGAGACGCTCCGAAGGCTCGCCGCCGAAGACGACGTGATGCGCTCCACGCTCACTGACTCCATCAGCGTGACCATGGCCCGCGCAGGCGTCAAGCACAACGTGATCCCGGGGGTAGCGGAGGCCAGCCTCGACTGCCGGCTCCTCCCCGGAACCGACCCTCAGGAATTCATCAGGGAGCTCGAGCGAGTCATCGACGACCCGAAGGTCCAGATCGAGCAGGTGATGGAGTCGCACGCCCCGCCCTCGCCACACGACACCGAGCTCTTCCGGGTGATGGAGGAGGTGCTGCGGGAGTACGTCGAAGACGCCGTGGTCGTTCCCGGCGTGGCGACCGGTTTCACCGACTCACGTGTCTTCCGGCGCCGTGGCGCCGTGGCGTACGGCCTGACGCCGGTGCTGCTGGACGGGAGAGAGGCGGCGACCGTGCACGGGCACAACGAGCGCATCTCCATCGAGAACGTGCGCCTCGGCTGTCAGGTCATGTTCGCGGTCGTCCAACGGATGGCCTGCTGAGGGCCGTCTCGCTCTGGTCCGCCCGCGAGGGCGGCGGTAGCATGACGGCGAATCAACCAGAGGAGACGACGATGAAGGTCGAAGACATCAAGCTCATCGGCGTGATGGGCGGGGGCGTCATGGGAGGCGGCATCGCCCAGGTCTGCGCGCTCGCCGGCATCCCAACGCGCGTCCGCGACCTGACTGACGAACTGCTCGAGCGCACCCGGCACAACATCTTCGAAGGCCGCTTCGGCATCAAGCGAGGCGTGGAGCTGGGCAAGAACACGCCGGAGCAACTCGAGCGCGCGCAGCAGATCCTGTCGTTCACCACGAAGGTCGAAGACCTCCGCGACGCCGATCTCATCATCGAGGCGGTGCCCGAGGACCTCGAGCTCAAGAAGAAGGTCTGGGCGGAGCTCGACCAGATTGTGAAGCCCTCGGCCATCTTCGCCAGCAACACATCGGGCTTCGCCATCTCCGATCTCAACCAGGCCGTCTCGCGCAAAGACCGCTTCGTCGGCTACCACTGGTTCAGCCCGGCGCCCGTCATGAAGCTCATCGAGATCGTGTACACGCCCGACACCTCAGAGGAGGTCATCCGGGTGATGGAGGAGCTCGGCGCGAAGCTTGGAAAGGTGACCATCCGGGTCAAAGACGCGCCGGGTAAGTACGGCTTCGTAGCCAATCGCATCTACTTCGCTATGGTGGCCGAGGCCCGGAAGGTCCTGGAAGAGGGCATCGCCACAGCCGAGGACATCAATAAGGCGATGCGGTACGGCTTCAACTGGCCGGCCGGTCCGCTCGAAATGGTGGCCGGCGCGCGCAAGGGCTGGGAGTGAGCCTGGCGGTTCGTTGCTGATCGACCTGCACTGTCACACCCGGGTCCATTCGCCGTGCAGCGCGCTCACGCCCGACGCCCTGGCGCGGGCGGCGCTCGCGGCGGGCCTGGACGGCGTCTGCCTCACCGAGCACGACACGCTGTGGCAGAGGAGCGAGGTCGAAGCCCTGTCGCGCGACTTCGGCCTCGTCGTCCTGCGCGGCATCGAGATCACGACCGATGTTGGCCATGTGCTGGCCTTCGGCCTCGAGCGCTACGTCCCGGAGATGGCCCGCATCGAGCGCCTGAAGGCCATCGCGGACGCCGAGGGCGCCATCCTCGTGCTCGCGCACCCGTCCCGCCGGTACGGCGCTTTGCCCGAGGCCGATCCCGCCCGCTGGTTTCACACGTTCGAGGTCGAGAACGGCACCGAAGGCCGGCTCCAGAACGAGACCGCGGCGCGGCTGGCGCGTGGCCTCGCGCTGCCGGGGACAGGCGGCAGCGACGCGCACGCCGTGCGCGAAGTCGGGACGGCGGCGACCCTGTTCGAGCGCCCGGTCCGCACCGAGCGCGAATTCCTCGACGAGCTGCGCGCGGGGCGCTACCGGGCGGTCGACCGGCGCCACGAGGCGACCTCTTGGATGAAGCGCTAGTCTCATTTATCATATCGACCGTCGCGTGAACGCCGATATCGTCATCCGCAACGGCACGCTCATCGACGGCACGGGAGCCCCTGCCCGCCCGGCAGACGTCGTCATCGCCGACGGGCGCGTGGCCCGTATCGTCGAGCGGGCGAAGGCGGATCGACCTCCCGAGCCCGTGGACGGCGCCCGCGAGATCGACGCGGCCGGCCTGGTCGTCGCGCCCGGATTCATCGACGTCCACACCCACGACGACGTGGCGTTCCTCACGAACCCGGCGATGGACTTCAAGGTGATGCAGGGCGTGACGACCTGCATCGCAGGCAACTGTGGCGCGGGCGCAGCTCCGGTCAATGAGCGCTTCCGCCAGGCGTTCGAACGGGGCTGGGCTGCAGTGCTCGGCGGCTCGGTAGACGACTGGCGCTGGGAGACCTGCGGCGAGTTCTACGACGCCGTCGCGCAGGCGGGTATCAGCGTCAACGCGGCGTTCCTCGTCCCCCACGGCGTGTTGCGGTTCGTCGCCATGGGGGCGGAACGCCGCGCGCCCACCGCCGAGGAGCTGGCCGACATGCGACGCCGCTTGGACGAGGCGATGCGCGCGGGCGCGCTGGGGCTCTCGACGGGGCTCATCTACGCTCCGGGACGGTACGCGGCGACGGACGAGCTCATCTCCCTCGCCCGGGTCGTCGCGGGGTACGACGGCGTCTACGCGAGCCACATCCGGAACGAGGCCGACGGGGTGCTCGAGGCGATGGAGGAGGCGTTCCGCATCGGCCGCGAGGCCGGCGTGCCCGTCCAGATCTCGCATCACAAAGCCGCGCTGCGGCACAACTTCGGGCGCACCCGTGAATCGCTGGCATTGCTCGACCAGCGTCGCGCGGAGGGCATCGACGCCCACATCGACATGTATCCCTACACCGGGTCGAGCGGTCCGCTGGCGGCTTACCTCTTCGAAGGCCTGACGCCGGAGATGGCGCAGGACTGGATGATCGCGTCGGTCGAGACCCACCACGAGTACGAGGGCCAACGGCTCAGCGACATCGCTGCGGAGATGGGGCTGACGCCGTACGAGGCGGGAAGGCGCCTCGTCGAGATGGAAGGGGGCGGGGTAGTTGCAATTTTGTTCATTATGGACGAGAATGATCTCCGAAGGGTCTTCGCCCACGAGACCTGCATGGGTGGCAGCGACGGCATCCCCTCCCGGACCGGTAAGCCCCACCCACGGCTGTACGGCACGTTCCCTCGTCTTCTCGCGCGCTACGTTCGGGAAGAACGACTGGTGCCGATCGAGGCGGCCGTACGCAAGTTGTCGGCCCTGCCGGCGCGGAAATTTCGCCTGAAGGACCGCGGCGAGCTGCGCGAAGGATTCTGGGCAGACGTGATCGTGTTCGATCCGGACACGATCGCCGATACTGCAACGTACGAAGATCCGCGCCGGTACCCGAGGGGAATCGAATACGTGATCGTCAACGGACGCGTCGTCGTGGACCGAAGGCGGCACACCGGCGTCCCCGCCGGACAGGTCCTGCGTCGCGGAGTCTGAGCGCACCACGATGGCGGAGCCCGTTCGTCTAGAGAGTCGAGAAGGACAAGCGTGAATCAACCGCAGCGCAACGGCGCATCCCGAAAGGGAAAGCGCAGTAAGCCCCAGAAGCCGACGGACCTGGTGATGAAGCGCGCAACGCTTCACGGCGCCACGGGCGCCCTGCGCCGGGCGAGCCTCACGACGCCGAAGAGCAAGGGGGCGCCAGGCCCTCGGGCCTCGTCGATGATGTCACCCTTCCGCTCCGGCGGACCCACGTGGCAGGCTGGACAGGCGGCGATGCGCGCCGCGGGCCTCTCCGGGCGATACCGCCCTGTGGCGGCCAGCAGGGCCCCCGAGACTGGGGCGCTCCCGCCCCGCAAGAAGCCGTCCTGGATGACCGAGAGCGGGCCGCTGAGCGGCGAAGGGCGGGGCAAGCAGCGCGGCCGCAAGCCAACCCGCCGGACTCACGGCAAACCGTAACCCGACGCCGGGCCTCGTCCGAGCCTTCGACCCCCGTCTCATACTCCCCTCGCGCGCGTGCGCTCGCGGATTGACGCTCGCGATCGTTTCTGGCATCGTTGCGCCGACCACCCGCATCCCGAGAGCCGCGCGTTGCCGGAGGGCCTCCGTGATTTCCCTCAGGTATGTTCGCCTCGCAGTGGCGTTCGTGGCGCTGACGGCCGCTTGCGGCGGCGGGTCCGACGAGCGACCTCCAGCGGAGCATGTCGCGCCATCGCCGTTCGCTAGCGCCTCACCTACCCCCGGCGTCGCAGACCCCGAACCCGCCACATTTCATGTCATCGCAGGCGCGGTGGTCGGCTCATTCGACGTAGAGGCGTTCATGCCGGAAACGATCGTCATCCGCGTTGGCGACCGCATCCGCTGGACGTCCGAGGGATACGAAGGCCACACGGTGACGTTCCTAGAGGGACGGGACATGTTGCCCGCGGCCGGATATCTCGTGCCCGACCCCGAAGACCCATCCCGGCGCATGTTCAATCCCGAGTTCGCCCTCCCGAGTAAACCCTCCGACGTCTATAGGGGCGAAGGCTATTTCAATTCCGGGTTCATCGGCATTCCTCAGCCGGGCGAGTTCCAACTCGAATTCGGCAAGCCCGGCACATACCCGTACGTGTGCATGGTGCACCCCTTGCACATGCATGGCGTGGTCGTCGTCACGGATCCCGGTACGCCCGTTCCCTCACCCGAAGCGGTCGAGGCGAAAGGCCAGGAAGAATTGGCCGCTCACGTCCGGGAGGCCGAAGACCTGCTGGTAGAGGCGCCACGGCGGTTCCAGCCCATCGGGCCGCCGGGCGGCCCGATGACGTGGCGGGTCAACGTGGGCCTCGTGACACCACGCGTGCAAATCACGCAGTTCGTGAGCAACAACTTCGAGATCACGGCAGGCGACACGGTCATCTTTCAGAACGACGAGCGCAACTTTCACAACGTGGTCTTCCCCGGGGGGCGCAAGCCGCCCGACTTCGTCCTCGTTCGCGCCCGCGCCGACGGTCGGGGCCTGGATATCATCCTCAACCCCGAGTCCGTCGAGCCGGTGGACCCACCCCCGGACTTCGACGACCGGACATACATCAGCTCGGGGATGATGGGGGTTACCAATCCGCGAATGACCTACGCCCTCACCTTCAACAGGCCGGGCACCTACATCTTCCACTGCACGATTCATGCGAATGCGGGGATGTCGGGCGTCCTGAGGGTGCGGCCCCGCGACGAAGGGTGAGCGACACGACGAGGCGTAGCGCCACCCAGCCCGCCGAGGCCGAACGCCCCTGTCTCGACAGTGCAGCCGGCTTCTATAATCGCGCTCGGGAGGCGCCGCCGAGGCGCCACGCACGACGCCATACGGAGGAGAGCGCATGCCCGAGCGCGTACTCATGTTCGGCACGCCCGCGGCCTTCGCCGACGGCGCGGAAGGATGGCTGCACGGCTTCGAGATGTCCGGTGACTCGTGGACGCTCGACTCCCTGATCGTCGCCGCGGGGATCCTCCGGACCCGGGCGTGGCGCGTGCCACGGTCGGACGTCACGTTCGGCGACGGCCGCGTCGTCGCGGTCAAGGCCCAGGGTGACTATCCGCGGGTCGCGCCCGACGGTCACGACGCGCCAGCGGGCGTTCACTGGGCCGACCGGCACACCCGCATCGCCCTCGCGGAGGCGACGGGCATGTGGGGCCGATACGCCACGCTCGTGGGCTTCGCCGTCGCCGAGGACGGCGCTATCACGCACCTCATCGGGAACACAGCCCGCATCGGCCGAGACCTCGTTCGTCTCAGCACCGCGCGAGCCACGTGGCAGCAGCCGTCGTGGGTCTGGGTCAACATCGACGAGACGCCACCCGAGCCCTTCGTTCCCGACGACGAGCTCCGCGACGCCATCCTCGAGGCGGCGCGCGAGGTAGGTCTGGGACCGGGCGACCTCACGCACGTCGAGATTCTGGTCGAGAACGGGACGGTGACGCTGCTGGGCAACGTGCGCGCCCCCCGCATCGCGGAGCTCCTCGAGACAGCCGCAAAGTCCTGTCGGGGCGTTCGCTCCGTCGAAGCGCGCGTGGTCGCCGACTCGGACCTCGAGCTGGCGGTGGGCGCGGCCCTCGCCGGCGACGAACGAACCCGCGGCGAACGCGTGCAGGTCAAGATCGAACACGGCCACGTCCGCGTGAGCTGGCTCGCCCCCCAGGGCCCGGGCGCCGCGCATATGGAGGAGGTCATCCGTCAGGTTCCGGGCGTGCGATCGGTGGAGGCCGGCCAACGGGACGTCGCGGCCGAGCTCGGCGTGCCCACAGAGTGACGGCCGAGCGTATTCGTGGGCGCCATTGCCCCTGCCAGCGCTGACGCCTTGGCCTCCACGCTCGGAGCGCCGACAATGGCCGCGAGAGGAGGGCGGTCATGATCGTCGGCACGGTCCGAGAGCGCAAGGTCGAAGAGCACCGCGTCGGTCTCACGCCCGAAGGCGCTCGGGCGCTCGTCTCTGAAGGACACCGCGTCCTCGTCGAGGCCGGGGCTGGCGCAGACGCAGGCTTCCCCGACGAAGCGTATGCGTCCGCCGGCGCAGAGGTCGTGCCCACGGCCGAGGCGGTCTGGTCGACAGCCGAGCTCGTGGTGAAGGTCAAGGAGCCGCAGCCGGACGAATTCCGATGGCTGCGGCCGGGCCTGACGTTATTCGCCTACCTGCATCTCGCGGCGTCCCCGGACGTGGCCCGCGCGCTGCTCGACGCAGGCGTCACCGCCATCGCGTACGAGACGGTCAGGTTGCCCGACGGCACGCTCCCGCTGCTCATCCCCATGAGCCAGATCGCGGGGCGGATGGCGACGGAGATCGGCGCCCAGTACCTGCGCAAGCCCGGCCCGGGGCGGGGGAAGCTGCTCTCCGGCCTTCCGGGCGCTCCGCCGGCACACGTCGTCATCCTGGGTACCGGCACGGTCGCCACCAACGCGGCCATGGTGGCCGTGGCGCTGGGAGCGCGCGTCACCGTCCTGGGGATCGACGCCGTGCGCTTGCGTCAGCTCGCCGACCGGTGGCCCGGCCGCGTCGCGACGCTCATGTCCAACGCCGCTTCGCTGCGGGCGACGCTCGACGGGGCCGATGTGCTCATTACGGCAGCCCACGTCTTCGGCGGCAGGGCGCCCCAGGTGGTGACCCGCGACATGGTCCGCTCGATGGGACCCGGCGCCGTCGCGGTGGTGGTCGACATCGACCAGGGCGGATCGGTCGAAGGCGCGCGGCCCACCACGCACCGCGACCCGATTTATGTCGAGGACGGCGTCGTGCACTACTGCGTCGCCAATATGCCGGGCGCTGTGCCCTACACGGCGACGTCCGCGCTCACCGCAGCCACGCTCCCGTACGTCCTCGCCCTGGCCCGAGGCGTGGACGACGCCCTCCGTCGTGATCCCGCCCTGCGGGCGGGGTTGTCGACGTATCGCGGCGCTCTCACCCAGCGGCCGGTCGCCGACGCGCTGGGCATGCCGTTCGTCGAACCCGACCTCGGGCGCTAGCTGGAAGGAGCCGCTCTTGGACCTTCACGACCAGATCCTCACATTCAAGTTCTTGCATGTGCTCGCCGTCCTCGTGTTCTTCGCTGGCCAGGGGCTCGAAATCCCCAACCTGGCCTTCGCCGCGCGGTCCCGTCATCCCCATGAGCTGCGTGCGCACCTATCGATGGTCCGCTTCGCGGAGAACGCGCTGATCCTGCCTTCGGCCATCGCGATCCCCGTGTTCGGATGGCTGACAGCCTGGCGCGCGGACATCAGCCTGGGGGAGACGTGGCTCTCCATCGCCCAGATGCTGTACTTCGTCGGGCTGGCCATCGCGCTCGTGTACCTCCGGCCGTTCTACCTGCGCATGGCGCGCCGGGCCGATACCCTGCCCGCCGACGGGGGCATCCCCGACGACCTCCGCTCCGACCTTCGCAAACCGGCCCCTATCGTGGTCGGCAATCTGTTGGGCCTGGCGCTCATCGGTATCCTGTACTTGATGGTCTTCCAGCCCGGGAGTTGAGGCGTCTGGCGGCGTGACGTGGCTTCTGCTCGTCGACTGGGATGAGATCTCGCGAACCGTAGGCATCCGCGGCGGCAGGGTGCTGGGCGTCGTCATCGTCGTCGCTATCGCTCTCTTGCTCATCGACCGTCTGTTCACGCCCGCGATTCGCGCCGTCATGCGGCGCACGTCCCTCGGCCTGCCCGCCGAGGAGGAGCTGCGAATCCGAACGGTCACGACGGTCATCCGCAGGACCGCCTGGACCGTCATCATCGCCATCGGGTTCGTTACGGCGCTTTCGGAGTTCGGCGTCAACATCGGCCCGCTCCTGGCCAGCGCGGGCATCGTGGGGCTCGCCATCGGCTTCGGGGCACAGAGCCTCGTGCGCGACGCCATCAACGGGATGTTCATCCTACTCGAGAATCAGTACGCCATTGGCGACGCCGTCGTCATCGCGGGCAAGGAAGGCATGGTGGAGGACGTCAATCTACGCCGGACCGTGCTGCGCGACCTCGACGGCGCGGTGCATTACATCCCGAACAGCCAGGTGGGCGTGGCGAGCAACCTGACCCGGCTCTCTGCGCGCCTCGCGGCTACCCGGAAGGTGGACCTGAAGAAGGCCGCCGCGGTCATCGACGACGTGGGACAGGAGATGAGCCGCGATCCCTACTTCGGGAAGCTCATGCTGGCGCCTCCGGCCAGCATCGAGGCGGCGCGGCCACAGGACCTCTCGATCCGCGTGACGTTTCCCGCCGACCTGAGCCCGGCCCGTCAGTGGGAGGCGGTCGTCGAGCTGCGCTCGCGCATCGAGCGACGGTTCGAGCGCGAGCGCATCGACCTCGTCTTTCCACGCATCATCGTCGCGCGGGTCTCGGCGCCGGCGCCCATCGTCGCACCCCCGCCCGAGCCCGCCGGGGAGGAGCCGTCGTGACACAACGCCGAAGGCGCGTGGTCATCGAGTATTGCACGGCGTGCCGGTTCACGGCGCGGGCTCTCTGGATCGCCCACGAGCTGCTGAACGCCTTCGAGCCTCACGTCGAGTGCATCGAGCTCCGCCCATCCTCGGGCGGCGTCTTCGCCGTCGCCCTGGATGGCGAGACGGTCTTTTCGAACAAGGAAGCGGGCCGCTTTCCGGAGCCCCGCGAGCTCAAGGAGCTGCTCGCCCCGCGCCTGGGCGTCGCCCTGCCCGAGCGGCATCGGTAGAAGCTGCCGCTACGCCGCCCCGCGAATGTTCTTGCGCTTGTGCCGGACGTAGTCCACCAGGATGTACTCGCCGAGCCGGTCCGGCGTGGTGTAAAAGACCCGGCCCTTGTTGATCTTGGCGACCTGGTTCACGAACTCCTTCAGGTAGTAGTTCCGGTCCAGCATGAAGATGTTGATGGTGATGCCCTTCTGGGTGCAGCGCTTCACTTCCTTCAGCGTTTCCCGGATCGTGATGGGGCTCGGCGGATAGGCGAAGTACGATCGCCCGCGCTCCAGGTGCGCGGTCGGTTCGCCGTCGGAGATCATGATGATCTGCCGCGTTCCGGTCTTATGCTTCGACAGGAGCTGCTGAGCGAGCATGAAGGCGTGATGCATGTTCGTGCCCAGAACGCTTTCGTCCCACCGCACATACGGAAGCTGCTCCGCCTTCAGCTCCCGCGCGTAGGCCGAGAAGCCGATGATGTACAGGCTGTCGCGCGTGAACTGCGTGCGGATCAGGTTGTTCAGCGCCAGCGCCACCTTCTTCGCCGCCTGGAACGACCCCCGCAGCGCCATCGACCATGACAGGTCCACCATCATGACGGTGGCCGTCTGAGTGAGCTGCTCCGACCGGTAGACCTCGAAGTCGTCCTTGTCCAGGCGGACGGGTACGCCCGGCCCCTCGCGCTGCAGCGAGTTCATAATCGTCTTGTCCAGGGCGAGGTGGAACGGGTCGCCGAACTCGTACCGCTTGGTGTCGTCGGCGCGTTCCCCGCCGACGCCGCGCTCGCGCGTGGCGTGCTTGCCGACGGCGTCCTTCCTGAGCTGCGCGTAGATTTCGCCCAGAGCCTTCTGTCCGATCTTGCGCGTGCCGCGGGGCGTGAGCTCCCACGTGCTCCCCTTACGGCGGATGTAGCCGGCCTCCTCGAGGATCTCGAGGAACTGCTTGAGCTGGTTCAGCGTCTCCGCCGCCTCGTCGCCCAGAATCTCGCGCAGCTTTTCGACGTCGATCTCGTCGATCTCGCCGCCGTACTGCGTGCGCTCGAGCTGGCGTTCGAGCTCGTCCATGTCCTGCATACGGGCCATGAGGCGCATCGCTTCACCCAGGTCGAGCTCTTCGTCACCCCGGAACGGATACTGGTTCCGCAGGTCGCGCATCGGGTACATGAACTCGAGGTTCGCCGCCAGCTCCGACAGCTCCGCCTGCAGCTCGGGGTCGCCGATCTTGTCCATTAACAGGTCCTGGAGCTGACGCCGCATGTCGGGCGGCAGGCTGTCGAGCAGGTTCTGCATCTGCGCGATCTGGTGCTGCATCTGCGCGACCAGCTCGTCGAGGCTCTGCGGCGGATTCGGCCCGAACAGGTCGCCGTACTGCTGCATGAACCGCTGGAAATCCGGCTCGCCGCCGGCCATCCGCTCCGACAGCATCTGGTTCAGGTCGCGGACCATCTCCTTCAGACGCTGGAGCTGCTCCGGCGTCATCTCCGCGATCTGGCGATGCAGGTCCTTGAAGAAGGTCTCGAGCATCGCCTTCCGCAGCATCTCCATGAGCTCCTGGAACTGATGCTGCGCCTCGGGGTCCATGAACTCGTAGTTCTGGAGCTCCTTGATGCGGCCTCCCGGGTCCTCCGGCAGGTTGTCGAGGAAGTTCTTCTTGCGGCTCGCGATGTTCTTGAGCATCTCGGCGAACTGCCGACGCTCGCCGCCGCCTTGCTGATCGCCGCCCGCCTCACCTCGCTCCGAGGCTCCGGAGGCGTCGCCCGTTTCCCCCTGGTCTGCGGCGGCGGTCTGGGCGGCGCCCGGCTCTGGCGACTCGCCCGCGGCGCTCAGCGCCGCCTGCAGACGGCGCTCGATCGTCTCGCGCTCACGCCGCAAGATGTCGTCCAGCCGGTTTTTGATGTCGTCCATGACCGACGCGAGGTTGTAGCGGTCGAGCGTGTTGCGCCGCTGCTGACGCAACTGCTGGAGCAGGTCCCGCAAGCCCTGCAGCCGCTGCCCCAGCGGATTGCGCATCCCCCGCTGCAACAGGTTCCGCAACGCGTGCTGCAGGTCGCCGAAGTTCATCAGGTCGTCGGTCAACGACTCGAGGATGTCGTCGGCGTCGAGCTTCGGGATCTCTTGCGACCCGTCCCACTCGGAGTAGCGGTACAAGACCATGGCGTTCCTCTCGTTGGGCCTGCCTCTATCTTACTGCGGCGAAGCGCCCTCGAAGGCGCGAGCGCCCTCCCGCGGGAGGGCGCTCCGGCGCGAGCGGGTCAGCCTCGGTACTGGGCTTTGCCCCCGATGCGGTCCTTGTTCAGACGCTTGTTGAGATGCAGGCCCTCCAGCACCAGCTCCACGCCCGCTGCGATCTCGCCGGGGCACTGCGGCGTGAGCCGCTCGATGGCGCGCTCCATGCCGTCGATCTCTTTCGCCATCTTCACGTACGCGGCCGAAGGTACCGAATCGCCGACTTCGACCGACAGGCCGGCCTTGAATCGCGCGACCACGTCCTCGAGGTCGATG
>JBBING010000049.1:7688-16612 GCA_037444005.1 Chloroflexota bacterium | reverse complement strand
CCTGATTCTGAGGCAACGCTCCCCGTTCGGTAACCCTTTCAATGAGGCAGATCGAGCCCTTGTCGCTCGGGGCGGCCCGAACCTACAATGGCGCCCGTCGTTCCGCATCAGCGTTCCGGAGGAGTCGCGACATGCCCGATATCTCGGTCGAAGACGCCGTCAAGGCCAACTGCCAGGCCCTCATCGCCGGCGACCTCATGAAGGTGATGACGGACCTGAGTCCGGAAGCGATGGCGCAGATGATGGCCGCCGGCGGCGGTAACATGGGTGCCATGCCGCAACTCACGGGGTACGAGGTTTTGGACCGGCGTCAGGAGGGCGACGACCACATCTTCACCGTGAAGTTCACGGGAAGTCAGGAGTTCACGGTGACGGCCATCTGGGCTGACTTCGGGGGCGTGTGGAAGATCAAGGCGCTGGCGCTTCCGCAGCCGTCGTAGGCGGCTACGCCATCGCCCGCCAGCGTTCGAGCAGCGCCCGGGCGGCGCCCGAAGCCATCGCCTCTCGCGCCAGAACGACGCCCTCGGCGACGTCGCGCGCCCGGTTTCCCAAATAGAGCCGCAGCCCCGCGTTGAGCGCGACGAGGTCTCGATGGGCCGGGGGCGCGTCGCCGGACAGCGTCTCCTCCGTGAAGCGGGCGCATCCGGCGGCGTCCCGGAACGCAAGGTCCGCTTCGCCGGCCGGCGTCATGCCGTACTGGGCGGGGTCCAGCCGCCATTCCGTGGTCCCCTCGGCGGTGACCTCGATGATCCGCGTCGGCCGGTTGGTCCGGCAGTCCTCGTTCCCCTCGATTCCCTGCACGAGGAGCGTCTTCACGAAACCGAGACCGGTGAGCGCTCCGCCGACCTTGTCGAGGTAGGGCAAATGCGTGAGCCCGATGAGGTGATAGGGCGCGTCCGCCAGGTTGTAGATTTTCTCGACCGTGTTGAGCGGCGTGCGAAGGCCGATCTCGTTCCGCAGCGGCTTGAGAGCGGCGAGGGCGGGCACGAAGCGCGATTGCCGCAGATATGCGATACCCAGCGTCTCGAGGCAGCGCTGCGCCTCGGCCGGCGGTTGGTCCACCGGGACGCCCAGCGCCTCCAGCACCGCGCCGACCGTGAGCCCTGCTTTCGGGCCGATGCCCGGTTCGCCGTGCAGCGCCTGCGGCGCGCCCGCCGCGGCCGCGACGATGGACGCCGCCGGCGAGACGACCAGGTGCCGGTCGCGCCCGTCGTAGGGGCTGCCGATGTCGACGAGGCCCTCCACCGTGGGCGCGATAAGCTCAGCGCGGTCGCGCACGGCGTCGACGAAGCCGAGCAGCTCGTCGGGCGTCTCACCTTTGTACCGCTGCAAGAGAAGAAATCCTCCCGCCTGGGCCGGCGTGGCCAGCCCGTCGAGGATGGCCGCGAGCGCTTCGCGGGCCTCGTCGCGGGAGAGCGCCCGGCCTTGCGTGGGTCCCTGACCGATGGCGCGCAGATACGGCTTGATGGCCTCGGGGTTCACAGTGCGAGTAGTCACGGGCGACTCCTCGATGGGGCGCGGAACGGCGCAGTTACCGCGCGCCCGCGGGGGATTCCACGAAATACTTGACGCGTTCCTTCTTGTACTCCCGCACGCTGAACAGGATGGCGTAGTCGGCGACGCCGATCTTCTCGGAGAGCTCCCGGGCGATGCGTTCGACCTCCTCGCGCTCCCGGGCGTGAATCATCGAGAAGACGGGGTACGGCCAGTCGTCGAACGTGGGACGCCAGTAGCAGTGGGAGACGCGCGGGTCTGCGGCGAGCGCCTCGCCCGTCGCTTCGATGCGGTCGTCCGGGGGGCGCCAGCAGACCATCCCGTTGGACTCGAAGCCCGCCTCCTGGTGACGGAGCACTGCGGCGAACCGCCGCATGATGCCCTCTTCCTGTAGCGCCTGCAGACGGCGCAGCAGCTCGGCCTCGGTCATCCCCAGCGCCTCCGCCGCAGGCGCGAAGGGTCGCGGCACGATGGGCAAGTCCTCCTGGGTGAGACGCACGATGCGCTTCTCTTCTTCCGTGAGGGGGCGGCGCGGCGCCTTGCGATGTCCGTTCTCTCGCTTGCGGGCGGCCGCGGCGCCGCCCACCATGTCGTACTCGACCGCGATCTTGAAGAGCCGCTTCGCGGGCAGGACGTGGTACGTCTCGACGCCCGCCTCGCGGACGAGCGCGTCGACAGCGGCGTCGAAGTCCTGATCGCTGGGGACGGCCATCACGAACCAGAGGTTGAAGCGGTGTTCGCGGCTGTAGTTATGGCTCACGCCGGGATGCGCCGAAATCACCGCGGCCGCGTCGTCGAGGCGCTCGGGCGGCACCACGCAGGCAACGAGGGCGCTGCGATACCCCACACGATAGACGTCGAAGATCGCGCTGAGGTGCCGGATGACGCCGGCGTCGTGGAGCCGGCGGGCGCGCTCAAGGACTTCGTCCTCAGTGACGCCGAGCTCGCTCGCGAGTGCCGCGAACGGCCGCTCCACGAGGGGAAACGCGCCCTGGAGCAGATTCAGCAGGCGCCGGTCGATCAGGTCCAGTTCGGCCATTCGCATCACAAGGTAACGCGCGGCAGGCGCTCGCGCCAGCAGCCGGATGGCCCCTCGGCGTTAGGAGTATCGCTCTTCTTTCCAGGGGTCGCCGTGGATGTGGTACCCGTACTGCTCCCAGAAGCCGGGGCGCTCCTCTTCCATGAACACGAAGCCGCGCACCCACTTGGCGCTCTTCCAGAAGTACAGCTTGGGGACGACCAGGCGGAGCGGCCATCCGTGCTCGGGCGTGAGAGGCTGGCCGTTGTGGCTGTGCGCCAGCAAGACGTCGTCGTCGACGAGGTCGGCCAGCGGGATGTTGGTGGTGTATCCGCCGTACGAGTGGACCATCACATGGCGGGCGTTCGGCTTGAGGCGCACATGCTTCAGCAGCTCCTTGATGGCCACGCCCTGCCACTCGTTGTCGAACTTGGACCAATGGGTGACGCAGTGGATGTCCGAGACGACGGTCGTCTGCGGGAGCGCCATGAATTCGTCCCAGGTGAACCCGACCTCCTCCTCGACGAGGCCCACCATGTCGAAGCGCCACGTGGCGAGATCAATGCGCGGAATGCTGCCGTAGTGGAGCACCGGCCAGCCGTTCGTCAGCTTCTGACCTGGCGGGAGGCGGTCGCCGTACGCCTGCCGCTCCTCTTCGGCCCGTCGACGAAAGAGGTCCAACGCCATTTCTCCACTCCTCGCTTTCGAAACCATGCTAGCCCCCGCGGTCACCGGGGTCAATCGCGCGGTCCGTGCTGCGGGCCCGGCTCGATGCTAAGCTGAGCGCGTGAGGGAAGCCAGCACCACGACTGCTCGCCGTCCCGAACGCGCGCTGGCCCGCCGGTTGCGCACGGACGCGCCGTTCTTCTTGCTCGCCGCCGTCATCGTGCTCGCGGACCAGCTCACGAAGAAGGTCGTCCGCGACCGGCTGCTGCTGGGCGAATCGTGGCCGGACCCGGACTGGTTCGTGAAGTTTACCCACGTCACCAACAGCGGGGCGGCGTTCGGCGTGTTGCAGGGTCAGACCACGTTTCTCATCGTGACGAGCCTGTTGGGCCTGGCCGCCATCGTCCTCTATTACCTCTACCCGCCGATGGAGCACGGCATCCTGCGGGCCGCTCTCGGGCTGCAGCTCGGAGGCGCCATCGGAAATCTCATCGACCGCGTGCTCCGGGGCGAGGTCACCGACTTCGTCGACTTCCGGCACTTCCCCGCGTTCAACGTCGCCGACTCCGCCATCACCATCGGCGTCGTGTCCATCATCGCGTTTTTTTCGCTGAGCGAGGCCCGGGAGACGATTGCGCGAGGCACTGCAGGAGATTGAGCTCCGGGCCGACAGGCCTCGCGAGCGGCTCGATCAGTTCGTGGCGCGCGCGGTTCCCGAGTTGAGCCGCGCTCGCGTGCAGCGCCTCATCGACGAGGGGCTGGTAACCGTGGAGGGGCGGGCGGCGAAGCCGTCGCGACGGCTGAACCCTGGCGAGCGTGTGCGGGTCGTCGTGCCGCCGCCGGAGCCGGTGACGCTGGAGCCCGAGGCGCTCCCGCTGCGCATCCTGTACGAGGACGCGGACCTGCTGGTGGTCGACAAGCCCGCGGGCATGCCTGTGCATCCCGGCCCCGGGCACCTTTCGGGGACGCTTGTCAACGCCGTCCTGGCGCACTGCCCCGACCTGTCGGGTGTCGGGGGCGCGCTCCGGCCGGGCATCGTGCACCGGCTCGACAAAGACACCTCAGGCCTGATCATCGTCGCCAAGAACGACCGCACCCATCAGGCGCTCCAGCGCCAGCTCAAGGAGCGCGCCGTCGAAAAGCGATACGTGGCGCTGGTGCGCGGCGACCTCAGGCCTGACGAGGGCGTCATCGATGCCCCCATCGCCCGCGACCCGCGGTACCGCAAGCGGATGGCCGTCGTCCCCGGAGGCCGCGAGGCCATCACGCGCTGGCGGGTCCTCCAGCGCTTCATCGGCCCCGGTTCCGGGGAGCCACGGTACACGCTGGTCGAGGCGAGACCGGTGACGGGGCGGACCCACCAGATTCGGGTGCACTTCGCATCGCTGAAGCATCCGCTCGTGGGCGACGCCCTGTACGGGCGGCGCTCGGCCCTGGTGGGGCGGCAGTTCCTGCACGCCGCGGGCCTCGCTTTCGTCCATCCTTCGAGCGGGCGCCGCCTGGAGTTCGAGTCGCCCCTGCCCGACGACCTCCGCATGGCGCTGCGAGCGCTGCGCCCCGCGGACGGCGCTAGAGCGTGAGCAGCGTTTCCGCCAGGCGGCCGTGGAGCCAGCCGAGCAGATTCACGACGTGGAGACTGATGAACAGAGAGACAATGCCTCCGAGGGCCAGGGGGAACGTCGACCAGAAGGGGAACTCGACGCGCCACCCGCCCGGACCGCTGAGGAAGAGCGTGTGCGCACCCGGCCAGACCACCGGCGCCGCCACCGCCCAGAGGGAGCTCGACAGCAGCGCCACCGTGGCGGCGAAGTAGATCGTTCCCAGGGGCAGCATCAGGAAGAGATACAGCAGGCTCGTCCAGGTTCGGGGCTCCTGCACCTCCGAGACCAGCCGCCGCCAGAACCATCCGCTTCCCCGGCGGACGGGCGGGTTGCCCCGCGCAATACGCGCGCCGAGCAGCGCCGACGCGAGCCGCGCCTCCCAGAAGCCGAGGCCGCGCCACGCCTCCATCATGAGCACGAGGAGCGGCACCCCGACGATGGTTACGATGAGGCCGATGCCCAGGGAGAGGCCGATCACGAGCACTAGGAAGTAGCCCAACCCCAGCGGAAACGCCAGCAGGAGGTAGAGCAGCCGCAGGTACGTTCGGCCTCGGACGATCACGCCGAAGACGACGCCGGCGACGTTCGTCGCGGGTGCAGCCGTCATGGCGCCATGCGCTCCACGGAGCCCTCCACGTCGGGCCCGGCCTCCTCAGGGTTCATCTGCGTGGCCACTTCGTCCCTCAGCCGGTCGATGAGCTGGAACACCGGCATCGGCCCGAGGTCGTCTCCCGCTCGCGTCCTGACCGCCACGGCGCCGGCCTCGCGTTCGCGGTCGCCGACGATGAGCATGTAGGGCACCTTCTGGAGCTGCGCGTCGCGGACCTTGGCGTTCATCCGCTCGTTCCGCTCGTCCACCTCCACCCGGAAGCCCGCCGCGCGCAGGTCGTCGGCCACGTTGCGGGCGTATTCGAGATGCCGGTCGGCGATGGGGACGACGACGGCCTGCACGGGCGCGAGCCAGAGCGGGAAGGCGCCTGCGTACAGCTCGATGAGGTACGCCACCATGCGCTCCATGGTGCTCACGACGCCGCGGTGGATGATGACGGGCCGACGCTCCTGCCCGTCCTCGGCGATGTACTTGAGGTCGAACTTCTCGGGCAGGTGGAAGTCGATCTGGATCGTGGAGATGGTCTCCTCGCGGCCCAGCACGTCGCGGACCTGGATGTCGAGCTTGGGACCGTAGAACGCCGCTTCACCGGGGGCTTCGGTGAACGGCAGCCCCAGCGCCTGCATCGCTTCGCGCAGGACGCGCTCTCCCATCTCCCACATCGCGTCGTTCTGGACGTACTTCTCCCGGTCGGCGGGGTCGCGCAGCGAGAGCCGGTATCCGTAATCGGTGATGCCCAGGGTGGCGTACGCGCGCTCGACTAGCCGCATGACGTTGGTGAACTCCTGTTTCACCTGTTCCGGCGTGCAGAAGATATGCGCGTCGTTCAGCGTCATGGCCCGCACGCGGCTGAGTCCGCCCACGACGCCCGATTTCTCGTAGCGGTACATCGTCCCGAGCTCAGCGATGCGCACCGGCAGGTCGCGATAGCTGCGGAGCTTCGAAGCGTAGATGAGGATGTGGTGCGGGCAGTTCATGGGCCGCAGCACCATCTGCTCGTGGTCGAGGTCCATCGGCGGGAACATGCTGTCGCGGTAGTGCTCCCAGTGCCCCGAGACCTCGTAGAGCTCGCGCTTGGCGATGTTCGGCGTGTAGACGTGCTGGTACCCGGCCTCGCGCTCCTGCCGCAGGATGTACTCCTCGAGGAGCCGCCGGACCGTGGCCCCTTTGGGGAGCCACAGGGGCAGCCCCGCGCCGATGAGCTCGTTCGTCGTGAAGAGCTCCAGCTCGCGGCCCAGTCGCCGGTGGTCCCGGCGCTCCGCCTCGGCGAGGCGGGCCTCGTAGTCGCGCAGCTCCTCCTCCGTCTCGAACAGGAGCCCATAGATACGTTGCAGCATCGGGCGGCGCTCGTCGCCCCGCCAGTAGGCGCCCGCGACGTGATGGAGCTTGAACGCGCCGATCTGGCCCGTGCGCTCGACGTGCGGGCCCTCACAGAGGTCGACGAAGTCGCCGTGGCGGTAGGTCGAGACCGTCGGCGCGTCGATGCCGTCGATGATCTCGAGCTTGTAGGGCTGGTCAGCGAAGAAGCGTTTCGCCTCCTCCTTCGTCATCTCCCCGCGGATAAATTCGTAGTTGGCGTCGATACTGCGGCGCATCCGCCGTTCGATGGCATCGAGATCCTCGGGGGTCAGCGAACGGGGAAGGTCGAAGTCGTAGTAGAAGCCGTTGTCGATGGCCGGGCCGATGGCGAACTTGGCGCCGGGGAACAGCTCGAGGACGGCTTCGGCCATGACGTGCGCCGCGGAATGGCGCATGCGAAGCAATCGCTCTTCCTTCGGTAGATCGGCGAGCGCGGGCATCTGACCCTCCAGAAATGCGAACGCGCTTCCCATCCCGAGGGACGGGAAGCGCCCGTGGTTCCACCCTGCTTCTCCGCAGCCGCGGAGACGCGCGGCGGCGGACTCGTTCTGGCCGATAACGGGGCCTTCCGTGGCTGTCTACTGGCCCGCCGCGAGGCGAGCGTTCGGAGCCAGGCTCGCAGGCGGTCTTCACGGCGTCTGCGCCGGCCCGCTCCCAGCGCCGTCCTCGCGGACGGGCGGGCCTCTCTGGGGCGCCCGAGCGCCGCTACTCGTCCTGGTCGTCGCCGTTTCCGGCCCCGACGGGACCTTCGTCGTCGAAGCCTACCACGGGCCGGCGGGCGGCCTCAACCCGCGGCTGCCGCTTACGGAAACGGCCTCCCGAGCGGGAGGCCGGAGGTCGCGGCACAATGGTGGGCGATACTGGATTCGAACCAGTGACCTCTGCGATGTCAACGCAGCGCTCTAACCAACTGAGCTAACCGCCCACGGGCTACCGTCATGCTAGCAAAGCCCCGGACCCGCATCAACGCGGCCGCGGGCTCACCGAAGCTGTCGCTGGAGCGGCAGCTCACGCACGCGCGTCCCCGTCAGGTCGAAGACCGCGCCCGCGATGGCCGGCGCGATGACCACGATGGCGGGCTCGCCTGCGCCCGTCGAAGGCTCGCTGGGGTCGCCCACCAGCAGCACGTCGATCTCGGGACTGTCGGTGATGCGCGGCATGCGGTAGCGAGCCAGGGACGCCGTCGAGAGCCGTCCGTCGGCGAATTCGACGGCCTCGTACAGGGCCGCGCCCATGCCCATCACGAGCGAGCCCTCGACCTGGTTGCGGGCGCCCTCGGGATTGACCGTGAGCCCGCAATCGAGGGCCGCGACGACGCGCTCCACCCGCACCTCGCCAGCCCGGACGGCCGCGCGAACGCAGCACGCAACATAACTGCCCACATCGAGTCCCAGAGCGACGCCGTGTCCCCGCCGCGACGGCGCAGGGGAGGTCTTCCATCCGAAACCCTCCGCCGCGGCCTCGAGCACGCGGCGGAACCGGGGATGGGAGAGATTCCGCAGCCGGAGCTCCACGGGGTCGATCCCGACGGCCGCGGCGATTTCGTCCATGTGGGACTCGCGCGCGAAGTGGTTCACGGCCCCGCCGAGTGAACGGAACGACCCCGCGCGGAGCGGGGAGTCGGCGCACGCCACCGTCACGACCACGTTCGGGATGTCATACGGCGTCTCGGAGCCGCGCCGGCCGATGTACGGCGTCGGGCCGGCATGATAGGCCTGGCACTCCCACGCGACGATGGCGCCGTTCGACAGGAACCCGCTGCGAATCTTGATGAGCGCGGCCGGCCGGAACGTCGACCAGATCATCTCCTCGGAGCGCGTGTACGCCACCCGCACCGGCCTCCCGACAAGCTCCGCGAGGCGCGCCGCTTCGAGGGCGACGGGGTAATAGCTCTTGCTGCCGAATCCGCCGCCGATCTCCGGGGCGATGACCCGGACGTCTCGTTCGTCGAGGCCGAAGTGCCGCGCGAGCTCCGCCCGCACCCCGAACGGACGCTGGGAGCCGGCCCAGACCGTGAGCTTCCCATCCCGCCACTCGGCCACCGCCGCCTTCGGCTCCATGGGCTGATTCGAGATGTACGGGACGTAGTACGTCGCCTCGAGGATGCTGTCGGCCCTACGGAACCCTTCGGCGAGGTCGCCGCGCTCTTGCGTGTTGTACGGATCGCGAGCGGACT
>JBBING010000049.1:0-7647 GCA_037444005.1 Chloroflexota bacterium | reverse complement strand
CCGCTCCTGCCAGCGAGCCTGTACCGTCTGGGCCGCGAATTCGGCCTCCTCGTCGCTTTCGGCGAGCACGGCGAGCAGGTCGTCCTCGCGCACCACCGCCACGACGCCGGGCAGACGCTCCGCGGCGGAGGTGTCGGCATCGACGAGTTCGGCGCCGAACGATGGCGGACGTAGCACCTTCGCGAAGAGCATGCCGGGCAGACGGATGTCCTGCGAGTACTGCGCCTTCCCGGTCACCCGCTCGACGGCGTCGATGCGAGGCTGCGGGCGTCCCATGACGGCGAACTCAGCCGGCGTGAGGAGCGGGGCGTCGTCCCTGAGCTCGCGAGTGAGCCCTCGCCCGGCGACGAGTTCGCCGTAGGAGACGCGGTGCCGCGGATCGCGCCGCGAGGCGACGTAGCCGTCGCCGCAGACCAGCTCGTCGATCGGGAGGTCGAGCCGGCCCGCGGCCAGCTCCAGGAGGGCGCGCCGCGCTGTGGCCGCGGCCTTGCGCAGCATCAGGCCTGTGCGGGCCGTCGACATGCTCCCGAACGTCCCCATGTCCCAGGGCGTGCGGTCGGTGTCCCCCAGCACGACGTCCACGCGCTCGAGGGGCACGCGAAGCTCGTCGGCCACCTCCACCGCGAGGCCGCTGCGGATGCCTTGCCCGTACTCGACCTTCCCTGCGAAGGCGGTGACGCCGCCATCGGGGCGGACATGCAGCCACGTGGCTCGGACCGGCTCGGGAGCGACGCCGCCGTACGCCGTGGCGGCGTAGCCGGGTCGCGGCGGCGCGATCGGCGTGATGTCGCCCACAATGGCGAGGCCTTCCGGCGCGGGAGCCTCGCTCATGGAGTTGCGGGCCTCCCGTCGTTCGCGTGTCCGAGGGAGCGACCGGCGCGCAGTACCGCCCGCTCGATGCGCTGGTACACGCCGCACCGGCAGAGATGCTCGCCGAGCGCCTCTCGCACCTGCTCGCGGGACGGGCTGGGCGCTCGCTGAAGCAGGGCGACGGCCGCCATGATGAAGCCGGGCGTGCAGTACCCGCACTGCATGGCGGTCTCGTCGACGAACGCCTGCTGCACTGGGTGGAGGACGCCGTCGTGAGCCAGCCCTTCGATCGTGACGATGGACCCGCCGGCGACGGCGCCGACCGTCGTCAGGCAGGCGCGGATGGGCTGGCCGTCGACGAGCACGGTGCATGCGCCGCAGAGCCCCTCGCCGCATCCGTACTTCGTCCCCGTGAGGCCGAGGTCGAAGCGCAGGAAGCTCAGCAGATTGCGGCCCGGGCGCGACGCCTGCCGAGGTTCGCCGTTGACGATAATCGTGACCACTCCCAGAACGCCTCCCGCGGCATGCTTACCTTGCCCCGCCTCGGCTCCTGTGTCAACGGATGGCGGTTCACTCGACGGCTTCGGAGCGGGGCTGATAGAATCGGGCGAGCCACGGAGATTCCATCCAGCGTGGAGCGCCACTTCACCGTCACAGGCTTCGTCATCTCGGCCGGCGACGCCTCGGCAGGCCGGCCCTGGCGGACGCTGCTGCGCTGGCACCGGAAGAATCAGATGTGGCTCCCCCCGGGCGGACACATCGAGCCGGGCGAGGACCCGGCGCAGGCGGTCCTGCGTGAGGTGAAGGAGGAGACGGGGCTGGAAGCGGAGATCGTCAACCACAACGGCGGGCCGCTACCGTTCGCCAGGCCGGCGCAATTGCCCCCGCCGTACACCATCCTCATCGAGGACATTCCCGAGGGGCCGCATCAGCACATCGACCTGATCTACTTCCTGCGTCCGCGCGACCCCGATCCTCAGGTCACGGCGTCGCCCGGCGACGCGCTGGCGTGGGTGACCGAGGAGCAGCTCCGGCGCGACGATCCGTTGCCCCTGGGGTCGTGCGGCGTCGACATTCGCGTGCCGGCGGACGTGCGCCTGCTGGCGCTGCGAGGGATCGAGCTCCTGCGGGGTGACCTGTCCCCATGCTGAGTCTGCAGTTCATCCGGGAGCATCCCGACGTCGTGCGGGAGGCGCTGGCGGCCCGCCACACCGAAGCGCCGCTGGACGAGGTCCTCGCCCTCGACGCGGAGCGGCGGCGGCTGCTCCTCGAGGTCGAGAACCTGAGGGCCGAGCAGAACGCCGCCGGGAAGCGCATCGGCTCCACGAAGGACCCGGCGGAGCGCCAGCGACTCATCGACGCGATGAAAGGCGTGTCGGCCCGCATCGCCGAGCTCGAGCCTGCCTTGAAGGACGTCGAAGAGCGACTGGAAGCGCGGCTCCTGGAGATTCCCAACCTGCCCGATCCGTCGGTGCCCCGCGGTGCGGACGAGTCCGACAACGTTGTCGTGCGGCAGTCGGGCGAGCCACGGGCGCTGGACTTTCCCGCGCGCCCGCACTGGGAGCTGGGCGAGGCGCTGGGGATCATCGACTTCGACCGCGGGGTGCGGCTCGCGGGTTCGCGCTTCTACGTGCTTCGGGGCGTGGGCGCCCGGCTCGAGCGCGCGCTCATCTGGTGGATGCTGGACCTGCACATCTCTCGCCACGGCTACACCGAGCTGTACCTGCCGGCGGTGGTCAAAGAGGAGTGCATGTGGGCGTCCGGTCAGCTCCCGAAGTTTCGGGACAACCTGTACCACGACGTCGAGGACGACATCTGGCTCGTGCCGACGGCCGAAGTGCCGCTCACGAACATCCATCGCGACGAGATCCTCGACGGCGACGCCCTGCCCATCTCGTACGTGGCGTACACGCCGTGCTTCCGGCGCGAGAAGATGAGCGCGGGGCGGGACGTGCGCGGGATCAAGCGGGGCCACCAGTTCGACAAGGTCGAGCTGTACAAGTTCACCCGCCCGGAGGACTCGGAGGCCGCGCTACAAGACATGCTGACGCACGCCGAGGCCGTGGTGAGCGGCCTAGGCCTCGTGTCCCGCGTCGTGCAGATCTGCACGGGCGACCTCGGGTTCAACGCCGCGAAGTCGTACGACCTCGAGGTGTGGTCGCCTGCCACGGGCGAGTGGTACGAAGTTTCCAGCGTCTCGAACTGCACCGACTTCCAGGCGCGGCGGGCGAACATCCGCTTCCGCCGAGAGCCCGGCGCGAGGCCGGAGTTCGTGCACACGCTGAACGGCTCGGGGACAGCGCTCCCGCGCGTGGTCGCCGCTATCCTCGAGAACTTCCAGCGCCCCGACGGCAGCGTCGACATCCCCGAGGCGCTGCATCCCTTCATGGGCGGGATCACCCGCCTCGAGCCTCAGCGCTGAGTCCTGCACCGGGAGGAGCCATGTCCGACTGGAACCATCGGTACGCCCAGGTCAACGGCCTGCGCTATCACTACGTTCGTCACGGCGCCGGCGACCCCGTCTTCTTGGTCCACGGGTGGCCGGGCTTCTGGTACGAGTGGACCCGCACCATCCCGGCGCTGGCCGAGCGGTTCGACGTCGTCGCGCCGGACATGCGTGGATTCGCCTACACCGACAAGCCGGACCTCCCGCCCGAGCAAGGGTACACCCCCTCGGCCATGGCCAGCGACCTCGCGGCGCTCGCCGACGCCTTGAGCTTCGAGCGGGTCGACATCGTGGCGCACGATTTCGGAGCCGCGTGGGCGCAGGCGTTCGCGCGCGAGTACGGCCGGCGGCTCCGGAAGCTCGTACTGTTCGACCCGCCGTATCCGGGCGTCGGGATGCGATGGTTCCAGCTCCCGCAGGCGTTCGAGTCGTGGTACCAGATTTTCCACCAACAGCCCTGGGCCGAGGACCTCGTGGGGTCGAGCCCGAAGGCGACGGAGATCTACCTCCGGCACTTCCTGACGCACTGGTCGGCCGACCCGTCGGCGTGGACCGAGGACGATATCGCCGAAACCGTGAGAGCGTACTCGCAGCCCGGGGCGCTTCGGGGCGGATTCAACTGCTATCGCGCCATGTACCGCGGCGCGGGCTTCGGCGCCGGCTCCGCCACCATCGACCATCCGACGCTGGTGCTCTGGGGTGACCGGGACCCCATTCTGCCGTTCGAGTGGTCCGACAACCTTGGCCAGGTGTTCACCAACGTGACACTGAAAAAGATGGAGGGCTGCGGTCACTTCATGCACCGGGAGCGACCCGACGCCGTCAACCGCGAGCTCCTCGCGTTTCTTTCCTCCTGATGCGATAGGCTGGTTGTGAGACGGCGGGCGGTCCGCAGAAGGTCGAGGTGGCATGGCTGACGAACCGGGGCGCGCGGTGGCCTCGGAGGCCGAGACCGCGTACTGCGCCACGCATCCAGACGTGGAGACGGCGCTGCAGTGCGGGAGGTGCGGGAAGTACATCTGCCCGCGCTGTCTGGTGCAGACGCCGGTGGGCGCTCGGTGCCGCGAGTGCGCGCGGCTTCGACGCATCCCGACGTACCACATCCCGGCGGCGTTCCTGCTCCGGGGCGCCGCGGCGGCGCTCGTCGCGGGCGCCGTGGCGGGCGGCGGGTGGTGGCTCTTCGACCCCCTGACGAGCTTCTTCTTCGGCGCGCCCATGGGGCTCGCGGTGGGCTATCTGGTAGGCGAGGCGGTGAGCCTCGCGACGAACCGGAAGGCGGGCCCGCCCCTACAGCTCATGGCCGGCGGCGGGGTCGTGCTGGCGTTTTTCGTGCGCAACCTCGCGCTCGGCGAACTGCTGCCCCGGAACGACGTCGCCGCGCTTATCGCCGTCGTCATCGCGGTGATGGTGGCCATCGGCCGCGTCCGGTTCTGAGGACGACGCAGCGCCGCCGGTCCCGAGGGACCGGCGGCGCTTCACCCATGGGCGTGAGATACTAGCTCCCCTCGGCCCACTGGAACTTCCGGGTCCAGTTGTCGATGAGGTCGTTACGGTAGGTGTCGCAACTTGAGTGGCACTGTGCGGCCGTGACGTAACGGCTCGTGTTCAAGGTGACTGTGACACCGCTGCCCACATATGCGTGTTCCTCATGCACGTGCATAGCGGTCCATTGGCAACCGCCGCGGTCGTCTAGACTCATCACTCCGATTCTCACACTCTGGTACTTTCCGTACGTCGATGTCCAAATGTCGAAAGGCGTAGTCCACGTCAAATCCATGTGTACGTATCTGGGAACGGCCCTCAGCTTGCCGCTGTGGACCTCTATAATCCATACATCCTGCCTCTCGCAGGTGTTGGGACCCCCGGAGTTCGACAGCGGTTGCCCCCTAAGGCTCTTGATGGGGTTCGGAGTGTTGGTTCTTTGGAAGTAGCCTCGGAAATACACTTCCCGATTGCTGGGCTCCGGGTAGTCGTCCCAATCCAGTCCGGTTCCAAAATCGTACGGAGACACGCAAGCCGTGTGCCACCCACATGTGAGTAGTGGCGACCCTCCCGTCGGGCGTGCTGGCGGGGTGAGAATCGGAACGAGCGTTTGTCCGGTGGGACCTGTGCTTTCCAACCAGTGAAGAGGCAGGAGACCGGCGGTGAAACCCGCGATCAGAGAGGTTGCCGCAAGTAGTCGCATCATGATGGAGAACTCATTTGCTGGCTTGAGCCACCGCCTCAGCGAGCGCGAACAGGTCGCGTTCGGGCAGGTATGCTGCCTGAATGAACGTCATCCCGGAGGGTTCGGGGAAGATGATCTCGGCGGTCTGCGCCGTGGCGTCGGCCGTGACCGGTTTCACGACGATGGCCCGGCGCCCACCGATTACCGCCACCGAGATGCGCTCGGCGGCGGCATCGATCTTTTCTCCCCGGTTGATGGTGCGCCCGATGATGATGTTGGCGGGGAGTCCGCTCACTCCTCGAAAGAGGTATTCACGGTTGACGTGCGTAACCACGCCGTTGCATGAGAAGACTCCCGAACTCGGCCCTTCCACTTGCTCATATTCGGGTGGCAGAACTAGGGTCCGCGGAAAGTCCATCGCCTTTCCATCTTCCCAAGGAAGCACCGTGGAGCCGCTGGCGCAGAGCGCCTTTGCGGGGAGGTACTCCGGGGGAATCTGGCCTTCCTGCGGCGCGATGTAGATCCCGAGCATCTCGCCGGCGAATCGAGGCTTCTGCTTCTCTTCTTCCAGCAGCCGCTCGAGTTCGGGGGTGAAACGGGGCGTCTCGGGGCTCTGGGCCTCAGTGCCGCCCCGGTCGAGGAAGAATCGCGCGGCGCCGAAGCCGACCCCGCCGAAGATCGCGATCAGCGCCAGGACGCCGAGGATGCGTCTCGCTCGCATGTAGCGCTCCCTCCTTCTGGTGGACCTCCCGGTCCAGTGTACGCAGCGGCGTGACCTAGCGTACCGGTCTCAACGACCGACGACGTCGCACGGTCTAATAAGACGCGCCGGCGGAATCATCTTGCCGGATGGAATCATCTTGTGATCATGACACGCCCTCTACCCCCGGGAGACCGGCGGCGCTGCACCCATGGGCGTGAAATACTAGCTCCCCTCGGCCCACTGGAACTTCCGGGTCCAGTTGTCGATGAGGTCGTTGCGATAGCTGGCACAGTGAGCTGAATGGCACGCGACGGCGCTCGGGTACAAGCCGGTATTCCAGCTCGTACTCACATCCCCTGATACGCTCACGTCGGTCTCATGGACGTGGCTCCCGGTGAACGCGCAGCTAATGCCGGTGTCGTCAATCGTTTTCATCATCTGTCTGTTGATGTATTGTCCGAGCGTGTACGTGTAAATCCCGAAGCGGTTCGAGTTGGTGAAGGTGACGTGCAGGTATCTGGGCACAGCGCGCAGTTCGCCGCTGTGACGCTCGATGATCCACACGTCCCGGATCTCGCAAACGTCAGCGCCTGTCTGGTTGACGACGGGTTGGCCATCAAGGCTGAGGGTCGCAGTCGGTGTGTTTGTGCGTGCGAAGAACCCTCTGAAATACACCGGATTGTTATAGCTGGTGTTCTCATCATCCCAGTCCAACGCGCGCCCCGAGTTCCAAGGACTAACGCACCCCGTGCTGTCGCTATGCCAACCGCAGTTGAGCCACGAAGAAGAGCCCGATGACAGGGTAGGAGGGTTCATGTATCCAACGATAGTCTGCCCGGTGGGCCCACTGCCCCTGGCGACCAAGGGGGCCGCGATCCCTGCCGCGAAACCAAGTATCACGGACGCAAGGGTAATCCAACGCATTTCGATGCCCTTTCAATGAGTGGCCTTGGCGACCGCTTCGGCAACCGCCAGCAGTTCGGCCTCGGGGAGGTACGCTGCCTGAATCGAGGTCGTACCGAACGGCTCTGGAAAGACGACGGCTGACCTCTGGGCCACGCCGTCCGGTGTGACCGGTCGAACGACGATGGCGTCTCTGCCCCCGATGGTGGTCTGGGAAACGCGGTCTGCCGCCACGTCGAAGTCGAAGGCCTTTGCAAGCGACCGACTGATGAGGATATTGGCGGTAAGGCCGTTCGGCGCTGCGAAGGTGTAGTTCCAGTTCACGCTGGTGACCGTCCCACTGCAAGCCACGACTTCTGGCTGATCCGGCTGGAGCGTGTAGCCTTCCGGCAGGGTCAGAGGTCGCGGAAAGTCGAGGGTCGCCCGTTGGTGCGCCGGCGCGGGTACACAACCGCCGGCCAGCAGTTCATTTCGCCATCGCTTGTAGTCCTCTGGCCACTGATCAGCCGACGGCGCGATGTAGATCCCGAGCATCTCGCCGGTAAATCGAGGCTTCTGCTTCCCTTCTTCCAGCAGCCGCTCGAGTTCGGGGGTGAAACGGGGCGTCTCGGGGCTCTG
>JBBING010000048.1:0-16613 GCA_037444005.1 Chloroflexota bacterium | reverse complement strand
CGTTCCCTCCACCCCTTGCGTCGCGGGCCGAACCGGCGTACCTTCGCCTTCGCGACGGGAGCGCCAGACGACAGGAGGTGAGAGCGATGCTGGAGCGCCAATCGGGGCGGGTCACTATCGAAACCGGCGTGGTCTTCGGGACCGGCGGCGGACGCGACCTCAGATGCGATGTCTACCGGCCCCCCGAAGGGACGTCGAACGGCTGCGGGGTGCTCCTCATCCACGGCGGCGGCTGGATGCAGGGCGACCGCACGCAGCTGCGAGGCTACGGCATCCTGCTGGGACGCAAGGGCTACACGTGCGTGGCCTGCGAGTACCGGCTCAGCGGCGAGGCGAAGTGGCCGGCTCAGCTTCATGATGTGAAGGCGGCGCTCCGGTGGATGCGGGCCAACGCCCGCACGCTCGCCATCGACCCCGAGAAGATCGCGGTGGAGGGTAACTCCGCCGGCGGGCACCTCGCGCTGATGCTGGCCGCGACGCAAAACGCGCCCGAGTTCGAGGGCGACGGCGGAAACCCCGGGGTGGGCACCGAGGTCGCGGCGGTCATCGCGTTCTACGCGCCGGCGCTGCTCGGCGCGTCGGGGCTGCCGCTCAGCGGGCCGGTGGCGGCCCTCATGGGGCCGGGCGCGACGCATGACGACGTCCTGCGGGCGAGCCCGGTCACGTACGCCCGTCGCGAGTTCCCTCCAACCCAGCTCTTCCACGGAACGAAGGACGAACTCGTGCCGGTGAGCGAGAGCCTGCGCATGTTCGAGGTGCTGCGGGACGCCGGCGCACCGGTCGAGCTGCACGCGTACGAAGGCGCGCCGCACGCGTTCGATGCGCTCCCGGACTTCGGACGGCAGTGCGCGGAGATCATGGCGTTGTTCCTGGATCGACACGTCGTGAATCCGCGGCCGGTCTCGCTGCCGCAGCCGGCGACGGCCTAGCGAGGCGGCGCAGGTGACGGCCTCCCTCGGACGGACGTATCCGCCGGTCCACACGTACTCCATCGTCGCGCGCGACGCCGAGACCGGACAGCTCGGCGTGGCGGTACAGAGTCACTATTTTTCGGTGGGCTCCATCGTCTCGTGGGCCGAGGCTGGCGTGGGCGCGGTCGCCACACAGTCCGTCGCGCTCGTGGATTACGGGCCGCGCGGCCTCGCGCTGATGCGGGAGGGGCTGAGCGCCCGGCAGGCGCTCGACGCGCTACTGGCGAACGACCCCGGCCGCGACGTGCGTCAGGTGGCGATGGTGGACGCGCGCGGAACCGTCGCCGCGCACACGGGGTCGCGCTGCATCCCTGCGGCGGGCCACGTCGAGGGTGACGGCTTCTCGGCGCAAGCCAATCTGATGGTCGATGACTCGGTCTGGCCTGCGATGAAGCGCGCGTTCGAGGAGTCGCGCGGCGACCTCGCGGAGCGCTTGCTGGCGGCGCTGGACGCGGGCCAGGCGGCGGGCGGCGACATCCGCGGGCAGCAATCGGCGGCGATGCTCGTCGTCTCGGGTGAGCGGTCGCCCGAACCCTGGCGGGGGCGGGTGTTCGACCTCCGGGTCGAGGATCACCCGGAACCCCTGGCGGAACTGCGGCGCCTGGTGCGCCTGCGGCGCGCGTACCGGCTCGCCGATGAGAGCGACGAGCTGCTCGCCGCGGGCGACTACGCGGCGGCCCGCGCGCGCCTGGAGGAAGCGCTGACCCTGGCGCCGGAGAACGACGAATTGCGGTTCTGGGCCGCGCTCACGCTGTTCCGTGTGGGCGAGGAAGCGCAAGCGTTGCCGATGCTGCGGGAGGTGTTCGCGCGGGGGCCGCAGTGGGCCGAGCTCGTGCCGCGCCTCGCGCCTCTCGGACTGCTCCCGGAGTCGCCGGAAGCGCTGAGGCGCATCCTCGCGCAGCGGCCGGACGGGGGCGCTACATACGATCACGCCGCCGAAGGGGCGACGTGAGGGCGAATGCGCGGCGTACGCTGGCCCGACCGCTCAGGGCCGGAGCGCCAGCGCCCAGAGAAACAGTCCGAACAGGCCGGTCGCGATGAGCGCGACGCCCAGAATCCCCGCGGCCGGCTCGATTTCCTTCAGCAGTACAGGGTCCATCGGCACCTCCGGTCACTGATATACAACGAGGGCGGGGCGTGGCGCCAGGTTCAGAAGGTCCTCATCGCTCATGAGGTCGGGGTCGTGCTCAAGAAAGAGCTTGATCCCGGGGAAGGGGGCGTAGTCCGCTCCGGCGAACGCCTCGTACTGCGCGCGCTTGACCGCCGCCGGGCCGAAGCCATCCATGTCGATCACGAGGTCCACGCCCACAAACCGCCGGAGCGACTCCGGATTCGCGATCATGTCGGCGCGGAACTGGTGGACGATGAGCATCTTTCGTTCCGCCATGCCCTCCGCCAGTCTCGAGAGCAGCCACTGCGCCGCGTTGATCTCGTCGGCGGTCAGGCTCCCGATGCGTTCGCCCGGGACCCCGTCAGGTCCCACGGCGAATTCCGGGTCGAGGGCCAGATGGACGCCCCGCCGCCGCAAGAGCGGCAGCGCGTGGGCCACCTCGGCGATGACGTCGCTTCGTCCCACCTGCAGGTCGAGGATGACGAGAAAGCCGCGCTCGCGGGCCAGCCGCAGGTACGGCTCGATGGTTTCGGCGTCGAGCCGGTACCGGTACCGGCCGTCGGGGCCCGGCGTGGACTGCGCGACGGTCGCCACGATGTGGAACGCGCCGACGGCGCCGAGGTCGCCGTTGCGCTCGTCGATGCGGTCGCGGAGCGCGCGAAGGAGCTCCGCCAGCGTCTCGGGGTCGTGCTGACCGAGGATGCCCATGTCGGGCGACAGCGGATTGCCATAGAGCGACACGACCTGGTTGGACGCAAGGAGCGAGGACGCGCTCGTCAAGCGCAGGCGCTGGTCAGGAGAAGGCGCGGCGGGCAGGGCCGTGGACACGCGGGCTTCGCTCGGCGCCAGGTCCGACGCCGGCGCCGGAAGGCCGCCAGCCCGCGCCTGGAGCAGCAGGGCGTAGCTCACCAGCGCCGCAGTGGCGGCGACGGCGAGATTCAGGAAGCGGCGGCCGGCGACGCTGAGGATACGGCGATTCCTTTCGAGCGGTCGAAACGGAACGAACGGGACGTCAGGCGGGCCGCGTCGAGGGCGCGAGGGCGTCGCCCCGGGCGTCGGACCACATCGCGAGCGCCAGACCCACCAGCAGGAATGCGGCGGTCAGCACGCTGAAGGCGATGCCGTTCCTGATGGCGACCCAGGACACCTCGGCGCCCAGATTGAGGAACGTCCGAACGAGGTATTCCTCTTCTGCGTCCGTTCCGACGCGCAGTCCGTACCGCACGGCGACGGCGGCCAGCATGAACGGGATGGCCGCGAGCGCCGTCGCCAGGCCGATGGCGGCCAGACGGCCGTAGCCGCGCGTCACGAGCGCCAGGGCAGCCGCGAGTATAGCCGACGCGACGCCCAGCGAGAAGGTGGTGACGCGGAGAATTTCGAACGTGTCCCGATTGAGGGCGTCGAGGGTCACCCGGACGGCGCCCGGCGTCGAAAAGACGGCGGGCTCGGGGCTCGTCGGATCGGCTCGCAGGGCCGCAGCCCCAGACCGGTACACCAGCGCGGCTGACCGATCCAGCAGGGCGTCGCGGAACTGCTCGCGGGTCATGGTCCGCACGTCGTCGGCGGTGAACGTGATGTCGAGAGGGTAGTTGGGGAGCCGCAAGGGCCCGGACTCGCCGGCTTCCGCCTGCGCGCGCAGCTCGTCGTAGTGCAGGTCGAGGAGGGCGTCGGCCTCGGTAACGATGAGGAGCGCTTGCCGCAGAACCCGCTCCGCCGGCCCCCGCTGCGTGAGCTGCATCGCACTCAACGAGAGGAGGAGCAGAAACGTGGACAGCGTGAGCAGCGCTCCGATGGCGAGCTTGGCGACGGTGCGCCAGACTCCGGGCGAGGGCTCCGTGTCCTGGGCGAACGGGAACGCGCTCATTCCGCCGCCACCACCGTGGTGCCGGACAGGCGGTCGTGGAGCGGCCGCCGCTCGCCAGTGAGCGCCGTGACCAGCGCGACGAGAGGCACGAGCAGGCAGAGCAGCGCGAGGCCTCCGGTGGTCGCGAGCGCCGCGACGTTCAGCGCCCGGGTGATCGCGACGCCCGCGAGGAGCAGCCACGGAATCATCATGAGCGGGTTGAAGAACAGCGGGTTGAGCCCGAACCACCAGCGTAAGAGCTGGCCGAAGGTCGGCTTCCCACCGTCGAGCCTCTGGATGCGCAGGCCGGCGACGTACTGCCCTGCCGTCTGGCCTCGCCACCATACGATGGCGAGCGTGAACACCGACCAGAACAGGATCGTGCCCATCAGGATCGACACGAACGCCCAGTAGCCGGCTTCCGGCGGGTCTTGCTCGCCGAAGTCGCTGGACGCGAGGAGCTGAAACCCCGCGATCACGAAGACCACCATCAGGAACGCCGCCTGGATGACGAGATCGACCACGTAGCCCGCCAGGCGGGCGCGGAGGCTGGCGCCGGGAGCGGATGCCCGCGCGGTGGGAAGGGCGATGGTGGCGTCAGCCGTCATGGGCGGAATCGCGGCGATTATACCATGCATCGGCGCGCGCCTGGCCGTGCTACCGTGAAGACATGGGAGGCCTCGGCGCGCGATGGTGGCGAATCTGGCCCTGGCTCCTCGCCGGAGCCCTCGTGGCGGCTTCGTTCGCGCTGTCGTCCGGCGCGGCGATGGCCCTCGACCTCGACGCCCTGCGCAACTACAACGCCGCCGGGTGGACGCTGCGGCACCTGCCGGACAAGTGGCTGTACAAGGCGGGAACGCTCCTGCGCGGCGACCTCTCCGAAGACGAGAAGGATCGCCGCATCGCCCGGTTCTTCGAGCTGAACGCAGAGATCGCTGCCGCCGAGCGCGTCGTCGCGGATCCGCGCACGTCCGGCGCCGAGCGGCGCGCCGCCGACGAGCGGCTCGCCGGCCTGCGCGACGAGCGCGACCGGCTCGAGAACAGCGTGGAGGACGCGCTGGAAGGGCGCGTGACCGCTGTCTTGGAGGACCTCGGGCTCGCTGCGCATCCGCTCGGGCCGCCGGGGCCGGAGCTCGTCTGGCCACCGGTCGACTTCGAGTTCGACCGGCCGCCCGGGGTGCTCGTCGTCTCGCCCCGCGACCGCATCGAAGTGGCCTCGGAGCGGCTGGTGCGGGGCGACATGACGGTCGAGGAGATGGACGCTCTCGAGGAGAGCTTCCGGCCGAAGAACCTCTCGGCGCTGGTGGCGGGCGTGCGGGGTATCGGGACGTATCCCGCGCTCGTCGAGCCCGAGGATGATTACGAGGCCACCCTTCAGTCGGTCGTCCACGAATGGCTCCATCACTATCTCTTCTTCTCGCCGCTCGGTCGGCGCTACTTCGAGTCTGGCGAGCTCAAGACCTTGAACGAGACCGTCGCCAACATCGCCGGACGAGAGATCGGGACGCTCGTGGCGCAGCGCTATCCCCTGCGGACGACCGGCTCGCCGGCCAGCCCGGCGCCCCGCCCTGACGGCGCGATCGACCTCACGCGGACGTTGCGGCAGCTCCGGATCGACGTCGAGGCGCTGCTCGCCGCGGGGCGCATCGACGACGCGGAACGGCTCATGGAGCAGCGCCGCCGGGAGCTGGCCGACCACGGCTACTACTTCAGAAAGATCAACCAGGCGTTCTTCGCGTTCCACGGGCGGTACGCGGACACGCCCGCGTCCATCGACCCCATCGGACCGAAGCTCGAGGCGCTCCGGGCGGCGTACCCAGACGTGGGCGCGTTCCTGCGCGCGGTCCGGAACCTCACGAGCGCGGCCGACCTCGACCGCGCGTTGGCGGCTGCGCCGAAGTGAGCCGCGCTCACTTCGCTTGACAGCTTCCGGCTCCCCGGTATACTGCGGGTGCAACCGACCCTCCGAGGGGAGGGCGGTGAGCCCCGCCGGTGGCCTTCGGGCCGCCGAACAGACAACGGGATTCGCTACATCCGCTTGGACCGGTCGCGGCCGAGACGGAACCATGTGAGCGTGACTCCATGCCCTCCCGGCGCGCGCCGGGAGGGTTCTTTGTGTTTGCGGGCGCCCGGGAAGGGCGCGGGCGACGGAGGAGACGGTGCGGACGCTGCTGAAGGCGAAAATCCACCGGGCGACCGTCACGGACGCCAACCTCGATTACGAAGGGTCCATCACCATCGACGCGGCGCTGATGGAGGCGGCCGACATCCTTCCGTTCGAGCAGGTCCACGTCCTCGACGTGAACAACGGGAACCGCCTGGTCACCTACGCCATCCCCGGCCAGCCGCACAGCGGGCAGATCTGTATCAACGGGGCCGCCGCCCGTCTCGTGTCGGTGGGCGACATCGTCATCATCCTGGCGTACGTGACGCTTCCGGAAGAGGAGGCGCGACGCCATCGGCCCAACCTGGTCTATGTGAACGAACGGAACGAGATCGTGCGGATCGGGCACGAGATCGCGCCGGCGACAGCGTGAGGAGGGCGGCATGCCACGCCTGACCATCGACGACCTCAAGCGGAAGAAGCGGGACGGCGAGAAGATCGCCATGATCACCGCCTACGACTATCCGTCCGCGCGGCTGGTGGACGAAGCCGGCGCCGACATTGTCCTCGTGGGCGACACCCTCGGCATGGTGGTGCTGGGGTACGACACCACGATCCCCGTCACCATGGAGGACATGATCCACCACACGAAGGCGGTCGTGAGGGGCTCGCAGCGGGCGCTGGTCGTGGGCGACATGCCCTTCATGAGCTATCAGGTGAGTCCGGAGGAGGCGCTGCGGAATGCTGGCCGCTTCCTGCAGGAGGCCGGCTGTCAGGCGGTCAAGCTCGAAGGCGGCGTGCACATGGCGCCGACCGTGAAGCGCCTGGTCGAGGTCGGCATCCCGGTGATGGGTCACATCGGCCTCACGCCGCAGAGCGTTCACCAGCTCAGCGGGTTCAAGGTCCAGGGGAAGACGCCCGCCGCTGCGGTGAAGCTGCTCAACGACGCCCATGCCCTCGAGGAGGCGGGAGCGTTCGCCATCGTGCTCGAGACGATTCCGGCTCCGCTCGCGAAGCTCATCACCGAGCGGGTCAGCGTGCCCACCATCGGTATCGGTGCCGGGCCGGACACCGACGGGCAGGTGCAGGTCTTCCACGATCTCCTGGGTCTGTTCACGGCGTTCACGCCCAAGCACGCCCGCCGTTACGCCGACGTCGGCGACGTCATTCGCCGGGCCGTCGCGGACTACGTCGCGGATGTGCGCAATCGCCGCTTCCCGACGGCCGAGCAGAGCTTCCAGATGAAGCCGGAGGCGCTGGAGGAGCTCGCTCGAGCGAGCCGCTGAGGACGACGTGTTCTCGGTCCTTCCCGCAAAGGACCGTCTGTCATTCGCCATCGCGCGAGTGGCCCGTAGCCCATGGATGGGGGCTTCCGCTCCGGCGGAGGGAACCGCGGATCGGGAACCCCCGGTCCGTCAGACGACGGACGCGCCTTCTGGCGTGGAGGCGGGCGAGGCAGCATGGCCCTCCTCCGCGTCAGAAGGCCGCGCCGCCGGCGCCCCGCCAGGGAGCGTCCCGTGCAGGTAGCCACCACCATTGAGGACTATCGCCGGCTCCGTGCGACCATGACGGGAACGGTGGGCGCCGTTCCCACGATGGGCTATCTCCACGACGGTCACCTGGCGCTGGTGCGGCGCGCCAGGGCCGAAAACGACCACGTGGTCGTCAGCATCTTCGTGAACCCCACCCAGTTCGGCCCGACCGAGGACTATGCCCGCTATCCCCGCGATCCCGAGCGCGACCTCGCGATGCTCCGCGCCGAAGGCGTCGATGTCGTGTTCATGCCGTCGCTGGAGGAGATGTACCCGGAGGGCTTCGCCACCTACGTCAACGTCGAGCGGCTGACCGAGCGTCTCGAGGGGGCGCACCGCCCGGGGCACTTTCGGGGCGTGACCACGGTGGTGACGAAGCTGTTCAACATCTTGCAGCCGCACCGGGCGTATTTCGGCCAGAAGGACGCCCAACAGCTCATTGTCATCCGCCGGATGACGCGAGATCTGGCGTTTCCGGTCGGAATCGTCGATGTGCCTACCGTACGCGAGCCCGACGGGCTAGCCATGAGCAGCCGAAACGTCTATCTTTCGCCCGACGAGCGGCGCGCAGCGACCGTGTTGTTCCGGGCGCTGGAACGAGCGCGGGAGCTGTGGGACGCCGGCGTCAGAGACGGAAGCCGCCTTCGCGCGGCGATGCGGGAAGTCGTGGAGAGCGAACCGCTGGCCCGCGTCGATTACGTGAGCGTCGCCGACCCGGAGACGCTCGAGGAGCTGGACGCGATCGAAGGTCGCGCGCTGGCCTCCCTGGCCGTTCGTCTCGGTTCGACCCGTCTGATCGACTGCGCGTGGTTAGGAACTTAGGCGGTTGCGCGGAAGGGTGGGCGCGGCGATGATGGACATAACGTCGGACAGCATCGTGGGCCCGGACGCGCGCCGGCGTCCGGAGCGAAGGGAGGGGTTCACGTGGTCGACTTCGCGCTGAGCGATGAAGAGCGAATGGTGCGCGACCTGGCGCACGAGTTCGCCGAGAAGGAGATTCGCCCCAAAGCCGCCTACTACGACGAGCACGAGGAGGTGCCGTACGAGCTCATCGCGAAGGCGAGCGAGCTGGGTCTGGCGATGGGTATCTTCGGCGCCGGCGGGAGCGGCCTGTTGCCGTACATCATCACTGAAGAGCTCGCGTGGGGCTGCGCCGGCATCGCCCTGGCCATCGCCTCCAGCGGCCTCGCGGCGGCGGCTATCCAGGCCATGGGCACGCGCGAGCAGCAGGAGCGCTTCCTGCCCATGTGCGTGAGCGACGGAAAGCAGGTCCGCCTGGGCGCGATGGGGCTCACGGAACCGGAGGCGGGCTCCGACGTCGCGAATATCTCCACCACGGCGGTGCGCGACGGCGACTTCTATGTCCTGAACGGCACGAAGCGCTTTATCACGAACGGCGGCATCGCCGACATCCACGTCATCTTCGCGACAGAAGACAAGAGTAAGGGATGGGGTGGTCTCGGCGCGTACGTCGTCGAGAAAGGGACGCCGGGGCTCATCGCCGGCACGACGTGGAAGAAGATGGGCATCCGCGCTTCGCACACGGCCGACGTCATTCTCGAGAACTGCCGCATCCCTGTGAGCAACAAGCTCGGGTGGTCGCCGGAGGCCGAGAGGAACGGCGGCAGCGGGGGTCCGCCGGGAGCGCTGGGCGCATTGAAGATGCTCGAACGGACGCGGCCGGTGATTGGCGCCTTCAGCGTCGGCATCGCGCGCGCCGCGCTCGAGTACGCCATCGACTACGCGAAGACGCGGGTGCAGTTCGGGAAGCCGATCATCGCGCACCAGGCCGTGGGCTTCAAGCTCGCCGAGATGGCGACGGAGGTGGACGCCGCCCGGCTCCTGGTCTGGCGGGCCGGTTGGATGTGGAACGCCGGCGAACCGTTCCTGCGGGCCGAGGGCAGCATGGCGAAGTACTACGCCTCCGACGTCGCCATGAAGGTCACGCTGGAGGCCCTTCAGATCTGCGGAGGCTACGGCTACATGCGGGAGTTCCCGCTCGAGAAGTGGGTCCGCGACGCCAAGATCTTCCAGATCTTCGAGGGCACCAACGAGATCCAGCGGCTCGTCATTTCGCGGGCGTTGGCCGGACGATAGCGGCCGTTCGGACAGCGCGCGTGCTAGAATCGGGCTGGGCGGACCCCGCCCCCGGGGTGACGCATGCTGGACGGCGCGTTTCTCATCGACCGCGACGAAGTCCTCCGGACGGTCCGGGAGGCGGAGGTCATTACCTTTCGCTTCCCGACGGTGACGGACCGCCTGCTGATCGATAACCGGTATTCGGAGCTGGACCCACCGATGGTGCGGCTCGTCGAGCCGGCGGGCAGCGTCGAAGAACGGTTCCGGAGCCTCAAGCGGCTGCGTCCCCGTTTTCGCATTCCAGACCGCATCAGCGCCATCGCCTGGCCCCTGACGGCCCGCGCGATCCAGGAATACGGCGTCTGGGACGCCATCATCGACCGCATCGCGATGGCGGGCTTCACCGACGCCGCAGAGCGATACGGCGGCGTCCTCCGGGATCTGCTCGCCCGAGAGCGGCGCGAGGCGCTCGCGGCGGTCCGCGGTGAGGAGCCCTATCAGGTCATCTGGTCGCGGCACGCCTGAATCCATGGAGCGGGCGCGGTTCTTGCGGCTTGTGCGGCGGGCCCTGCAGAGCCTTCCCCCCGAATACCGCGCGCGTCTCGAAAACGTCGACGTCGTCGTCAAGCGCCGCATGTCTCCGCGGGAGCGGCGGGAAGCCGGCCTCGGCCCGGGCGAGGAGCTTTACGGGCTGTATCAAGGCGTCCCCCTCACCGAACGCACGTCGGACTACGGGCTCGTCCTGCCTGACGTCATCACCATCTACCAGGAGCCCCTGGAGGAAGACTTCCCCGACGAAGAGGACCTCGTGCGTGAAATCAGGGTGACGGTGATGCACGAAATCGCCCACTTCTTCGGCATCGACGACGAGCGGCTGGAGGAGCTGGGCCTGGACTAGCGCTTCGGGAGGGCCCCGCACCTGCCGATGGTAGAATGGCGCGGGCAAGGACGTCCGGGCCCTATGAGCACGGAAGGGGGAGCGACCCGATGACGACACAGACCCGATACACCACACCGTCGCGAGCGTCGACCGCTCGCCTGCGAATGCTGCTGTTGACGCTCGCGGTGTGGGCGGCGCTGGGCTGGCTCCTCCAGCTTGCGCTGGACACGCCCGTCCTCGACCTCCAGGGCGACCTCGACGGCGTGCTGGGCGGACGGGCGTTCGGCGGGGCCTACCTGGCCCTGGCGGCGGCGTACCTGTTCGCCGCTTTCAACGCCGAACGCATGCTGTTCATGCTCTGGGTCGGCGCCATCGAACAGATCGGGACCGTCATCACCATCGTCTTCCACTGGGCGCGGAACGATATCGGCTTCGGGGGCGCCGAGGGGCTTCTGCCGCTGTTCATCGCGCTGGCGCTCCTGGTGCTGATTCTTTTGAACCTGGGACGCGAACGGGAAGCCGGGGCGTGAGCGCATGAGCCAGACGGACGAGACGAAGCCGGCGCCACCCGCCGACGCGCCAGCCCCGGCCTCGTTGTCGAGCGTCTCTTCATTCGGGCAGCCCGCCGCGATGCTTTCCGCGGAGGGCATGCTCCGCGTCGTCCTGGCGCTTCTCGGCGTCTGGACCCTCTACTCGGGGCTCACACTGACCATCTGGCAGGGCATCGACGTCGCGACGGTGGCTGGCGACCTGGAGAACGGCCCCGCCGCGAGGCTCGTCGGCGTGCATCTCCTCGTGATCTGGCCGGTGTTCTGGTTGCTCGCCTGGGATCTCGACCGCTTCCGCCTGCTGCTCTGGATGCCCTACGCCCACCAGGCCGGCGTCTTCGTCGTGACCGCGTTCGATGTCGTGCGCAGGCGGCGAGACTTCACCGACGCGGCGCTGCCGCTGGTCGTGACGGCCTTCTTCCTCGTGCTCCTGGGATACATTGCGCTGATGCGGCGCGAGGCGGCGCCGGTGAGGCCTGCGCCTGCCGTGCCGTCCGAAACGCCGCCGGAGCCGGAGGGTCGCGGTTCCGCGGGCCAGCCTCCCGGGCCTGCGGATGCGCGTCGGAGCCCGCCCGTTCACTGACCCTGCGTCACGCGTTTTGTGGCTTCTCGGAACCGCTCGACGTGATCGGGCGAGCCGCGCAGGCGCTGGTTCGCCTCGAGCTCGGCCTCGACGCCCGCGTCGATGGTTGTCGCGCGGTCGACGACGCGCTTCATCCAGACGACGGCGTCGGGCGAGTGGGAGGCGATGACCGTGGCCAGCTCGACGCACTCGGCCTCGAGCCGCTCGGGCGGCGTCACCCGGTTCACGAGGCCGATGCGCTCGGCTTCGGCGGCGTCGACGACCCGGGCGGTAAACAACAGCTCCTTGGCCCGCGCGGGGCCGACCAGCCGCGGGAGCTGGCTGCCGCCCACGACCAGGCCGTATGCGGCGCCCGGAAACCGGAACGAGGCCGACGGCGACGCGATCCGGATGTCGCAGGCGATGGCGAGCGCCGCGCCTCCCCCGAACGCGGGGCCGTTGACCGCTGCGATGACCGGCTTGGGGAAGCGCCCGACGCGAATGACGGCGCGGGCCATGCCATCGCCGCGACCGCCGCGTTCGATGCTTTCGAGGGCCTCGGTCATGTCGGCGCCGGCGCTGAACGCCTTCCCCGCCCCCGTCAGGATCACGCATCGCACTGTGTCGTCGGCCTCGAGCTCGTCGAGGGCGTCGACGAGCGCGGCCGACAGGGCGAAATTGAACGCGTTCCGCTTGTCCGGCCGGTTGAAGCGCAGCAGGGCGACGCCGGGGGCCGGCCGCTCGACCAGGAGAGGCGGACGTTCAGGCATCGGCGGCTCCCTTAGGGAGCTGCGCCTCGAACTTCAGCGTGATGATTTCGTTCCGGCGCAGCGAGAGTTCGGCGACTTCGCCCTGCCCTGCCAGCCGTCGCAACGGCTCCTCGTTGAAATTCACGAGCCACACGCCATCGTGGGGTTCCGAAAGCGCGACGACCCCGCGCGTCTCCTCGTCCAGGATGTTGTACAACCGCACGACGACGCCGTCGCCGTCCTCGGCGGGCTTCGCGGCGGCGACGACCAGCCCGTCGCCGCGGATGTCCAGGAACGACGCCTGTTCGCCGAGCAGCCCCGACCCGCCGCGGCTCCAGCGAGCGCGCATGGGCGTCCGGAACCAGTGCGCCTGACGATAGGCCGTCTCCCATCCTCCCTCATGGGGGATGATGGCGTAGTCGAAGGTCCAGCGCCCGAGCAACTGCGCGCCCGGCGTCTCGACCTCGGGGCCGGCGCCACCCCGGCGCGAGGTCAGGTCGGACCGGGAGAGCCAGCCGACGCAGCGGAGCAGCGTCAACGCGATAGTCGCGCCGTCGGGAGCCTCGATGACCTCGTATTCGGGAAGCCCGCGGTTCGCCACCATCAGGCCGTACGCGCCGTCGTTCACATCGACGAACGACTTCTGTGGCTGCGTGCCCACGGGCTGTTCGCTCCAGGTCGCCGGGTCCCACTCCGGAATCGCGAGGTCGCGCCGGATGACACCGAAATGCTGTTCGGCGAACGCCGCCTTCGCCGGAATGCCCGTGGGGAAGAGCGCGCGAAGCCGGTGATCCCGGGCCGTGTTGTCGACTTCGACGTGGATATCGACGCGCGGGACGCCGTGCGCCAGTGAGACGACCGTGCGGATGGGGACGTCCACCGTCTCAGGCGAGCGGGCGCGGCGCTCCGGCGCCAGGGCGGCGGGCAAACGGTGCACGCTCTCGATGGCGAGGCTCCAGCGCGCCGGCCCCGACTCGACGACGTGGATGCGCGGGGGAACCGCCGGCCGGTCGACGATCAGGTCGTCTTCGGGGACGCAGTAGTTGTACTCATCGCCGCGATCGCCCCCGTCCGCGTAGCGGTTGAGCCCGGACCAGCGTCGCCCCGTCCGGAGGTCTTCCACGGTCAGCGTGCCATCTTTGGGATCGGCAGTCACCCTAAGGAGGCCATTCTCGATGGCGGACGCCTTGGGGGAAACGGACGGCGGCTCGAGCGGGCCGTACTCGACGCGGTAGGAGCGGAAACCGAAGCCCGGCACGTCCGCGGCGACGAAGACGGCGTCCACCTCCTCGAAGCTGTAGGGTCCGAAGGTCCATCGCGCCGGCGCGGCGAGAAGCTGCGCCGGGACGCGCGAGCCATCCGGCGCCACGAGCGCGACCGGCGCCTGCCCGTCTCGCAGGCGGGCGGTGAACTCCACGACGTCCGTGCGTGGGCCGAACTGCGGGTTGAACACGAGAACGCGCTCGCCGGGCGGGGCCAACGCCGCCAGAACCCGCATGGCGTGCGCGGCGATCTCCTCGCCGACCTGCTCCGCCTCGTCGTAGCGGGTCGCCATCTCCTCGTGCACCTGGTCGACGGAGCACCCGCAGATCGAATCGTGCGGCTGATTCTCGAACAGGTACCGCCACGCCCGGTCGAGGAGCGCCTTGATGGACCCCGGCTGCGTCGGGAACGGCATGTGGGCGAAGCGGGCTGGAAGCGGCTCCTTCCATTCGGGAGGAATCCGGCGGCGGAGCAGCCCCATCCAGGTCGCCAGCGGCTCCGCCCACAATGTCAGGAGGTCCTCGCAGCGCTGATTGCGTTGCTTGATCCACATGCGGGCCGAGAGGACGCCGGGCAGCAGATGGGCGCGCTGTCCACTGCGGAACTCGCCCTCGTGCACGTGCAGCGATCCTTCGCGGCCTTCGAGCTCGCGCTGGACTGCGTCGAACACCTCGGGCAGCGAGAGATGGACGAGCTCGGCGTCGTCGAGCGCCTCGTTCGCGGTCCGGATGATGTCGGAGAGCTCCCGCTGTGCGGGGAGGTGGTCGCTTCCGTTCATGAGCAGGAGGTATCGCGTCGTCGCGCGGGGCTCGAGCTCCGCTCTGATGCGGCGGATGCGCTCGAGGAGAGCGTCGCGCGTCGCCGGGAGGTGCGCGCCGATGCCGTACCCGCCGGGCTTGTGGATGGTGAACACCTCGCTGCCGTCGGGCGACCGCCAGATGAACTCGGTCTGTCGCAGCGACTCGTCGGCGCCCCGCCACATCGTGGCCCGCTCGATGCCGAAGCCACGGAAGATCGCCGGCATGTATGCGATCTGCCCGAACGGGTCAGGAATGTAGCCTACCTTCATTACCGGGCCGAACTGGGCGGCCACCCGGTGACCCCTCAACAGATTGCGCACCAACGCTTCGCCTCCGGGCAGGAATTCGTCCGGGATGATGTACCACGGCCCGATGAGGAGCCGCCCCTCGCGCAGGGCGCGCTCGATATCGGGCCGCCGCTCCGGTCGCACCTCGAGGTAGTCCTCGAGGGGAATGGTGTGCCCGTCGAGCATGAAGCACCGGTACTCCGGGTCGCGGTCGAACAGGTCGAGCAGGTCGTCCAGCAGTCCCACGAGACGCAGACGGAACGACTGGTACGGGAGGTACCACTCGCGGTCCCAGTGAGTGTGGGAGACGACGGCAATGATGCGGCGGCGCGCGTTACCGGTCATCTGCGAGCCTCCGGCCCCTCTCGCTTCCATTCGCCGACGTAGATCGGGTTCGTCATGGCATGCACGACTTCGCCGCGTTCGGGGCGCCCGCGGAAGCCGACGGCTTCGAGACGGAGATACGCGCGCCCCTCTACCGGGACGCTGATCTCTTCGACGTAGTCCTCGACAGGCGCGCGGGTCTCCCAGTACACGTCCCGGTTTCGGTACAGGACGATGCGCTTGTCGACGGGCCCGCGGTACCGGATGCGGCAACGGAGCCGCCCGCCGGGGAGCGATTCGATGACGTCGCCCATGAGCGCGCCGAACCGCCCGTCGCCCAGGTCGGCGGCGAGCTCGAGGAACGGCCCTTCGAAGCTCTCGGAGATGAACACATGGCCGGCCAACAGCGCGTCGAGGACGCCGGCCTCATCGAGCGGGCCTGGCGCGCGAATCCAGGTGCAGGGCTCGCCCAGGCCGTTGGGCTGGGTCCGGGCCGCGGGAGGAATCGCGTGCGTGTCGCTTCCGCCGACGGCGGTGACGCGCCGCCCCTCGTCGAGATGCCGTAACCAGAGCTCGCGGGACTCTTCGTTGAACCAGCGCCACGGCGCCTGCCACACCTCCATGAAGCCGTAGCCCCGGAAGTCGGTGAACAGCCACGGCGGGCCGTGACGCTTGGGGTGGTTGGGCGAGAAGAGCCCGCCCGCTTCGTGCACGAACTTCATGAGCCGGGCCATGGCGTCGACGTCGTCGCAGCGGAAGTCCACCCACCCGGGCATGCCCCAGACGTTGGCGTGCCCCTTGTACGTGGTGACCTCCTCCCCCGGGATGATGAGCAGCTCCGGCGACGACGCCGCCAGCACGTCGGGGATATGGCTGCTCGTGTTGTGGTCGGTCACTGCGAAGAAGTGGAGTCCCCGCTCGCGCGCCTGAGCTGCGAGCTCGAGCACCGTGTTGCTTCCGTCGGAATGCACGGTGTGCGCGTGCAGGTCGCCCTTCCACCAGCGCGCGGGGCTGGATCGAGGCGACGTGCGCCCGATGGACCGCGGACCGGGCATCGTTCCGGGCGCTTCATTCGTGGCGCTCAGGTCGACGTCGATGTTCACGTCGACCCAGTAGCGGCACGCGGGGTCGTACAGTTCAGCGCGACCCAGCACCAGGTGCCAGGTGCCCGGGATGAGCGGGCCGGGCAGGTAGCCCGGGGTCGCGCCGTCCGGCGCGAGGAAGAACTGCCGCCGGGCGCTGCCGCTCCACCCCCTGAAGCCGTTTCCCAGGAACTCGTGGCCCCGCGGGTCGAAGACACCGATGTCGACCACGTTGGCGCGGCTGTCGGGGTCCCCTAGCGTCCGATCTTCGAACTGATACGCCACCTCGATCCGGCGGGCGCCCCGCGGGACATCGAACGGCAGGTAGAGATACGGCCCCGAATCGGGTGTGAGGACGCCGTCGAAGCGATAGCGCTGGCGCATCGACGTTGAGTATACGCGGCCAGCCGGTGGCGGCTAGCCCCGGCTCTACATCAATCATGGTGGAAACAGTTCAGGATCCTGAGCGCAAAGGTCC
>JBBING010000047.1:0-16755 GCA_037444005.1 Chloroflexota bacterium | reverse complement strand
TGATTCTGAGGCAACGCTCCCCGTTCGGTAACCCTTTCAATGAGGCAGATCGGGGGGTTGACGTTCGTCACGTCGCGGCGTCGAGAATGCGCACGACGATGTCGGCTCGAGGGACTTCGTGCTGCATCCCGTCGGCGAGCGAGCGGAGCGTCACGACGCCGCGGGCGAGCTCGGCGTCCCCCAGCACAGCGACGTAGCGAACGCCCAGCGCGTCGGCATGGCGGAACTGGCTCTTCAGGCTGCGCGCGGCGGAACCCACGACGGCGGTGAGCCCGGCGCGACGGAGGTCGGCCGCGAGCCGCAGCGCTTCGACCCGCGCCGCGGACGAGGCGTGCGCCACGTACACGTCCGGCGGCGGGGGAGGCGGTGGGTCGATCCCCAGACGTTTGAGATTGAGGATGATGCGCTCGATTCCGGTCCCGAAGCCGATGCCGGGCGTCGGCGGGCCGCCGAGCGCCTCCATGAGCACGTCGTACCGGCCTCCTCCTCCGACCGTCGACTGCGCGCCTTCCCCCGGGGGAACGAACTCGAACACCGTGCGCGTGTAGTAGTCGAAGCCTCGGACCAGCGTCGGCGTGACCACGTACGGAATGCCGAGCGCATCGAGGTACCGCTGGAGCGCTTCGAAGTGTTCGCGGCAGGCGTCGCACAGGTGCTCGGTGATGCGAGGCGCGCTCTCGATCACCGGCTGGCAGCGTTCGTTCTTGCAGTCGAGCAACCGAAGCGGGTTTTTCTCGAAGCGCACCCGGCAGTCGGCGCAGACCTCGTCGAGCCGGGTCCCGTAGTACGACCGCAGCGTCTCGAGATAGCCGCGGCGGCACGCCGGGTCGCCGATGGAGTTCAGGAGCAACGTGAGGTCCGTGATGCCGAGCTCGCGGTACAGCGTCGCCAGCGCGTCGATGACCTCGGCGTCCACCATCGGGTCGGCGTCACCGATGACCTCGACGCCGAACTGGTGGTGTTCGCGGTACCGGCCGGCCTGGGGCCGGTCATACCGGTACACAGCCCCGACGTAGTACAGCCGGACGGGCTGGGGGAGATTGGCCATCCCGTGCTCGAGATAGGCCCGCATCGTGTTAGCTGTGCCCTCCGGACGCAGCGCGAGCCTGTCGCCGCCGCGGTCCTCGAAGATGTACATCTCCTTCTCGACGATGTCGGTGCCCTCGCCGACGCCGCGGAGGAAGACGCCGGCGTCCTCGAACACCGGCGTTTGAATGCGCTCGTACCCGAATCGGCGGGCCACTCGGCGAGCGGTGTCGATGACGTAGTCCCAGTAGGGCCACTCGGCGGGCAAGATATCGTTCGTGCCGCGCGGACGGCGGAACCGCCGCTTGGTTGCGGGCGTTTGGCTGACGGTCATGATGCCGTCAGCATAACGCAGGCCGCGCCCATCAGACAGCCGAACGCCCCCAAGCCCTCCACGCACGTATCCGGGGAGGCCGATATTCCAGTAAAGTGAAAACGGACATGACGACGACCGCCGGATCCACGTACGTGCCGAAAACGGCGTCTCTAGAAGAGTTGCTCGCCGCCGTTCGCGAGTACCTCCCGGAGGAGCGTGTGCGTCTCATCGAGGAGGCGTACGCCTACGCCGAGCGCTGCCACGACGGGCAGCGGCGCCTTTCGGGCGACGCCTTCATCACGCACCCGGTCGCCACCGCGCTGACCTGCGCCCAGCTCGGCCTCGACGCGCCGGCGATTCAGGCTGCGCTCCTGCACGATGTGCAGGAGGATTGCGGCATCCCCAATGAGGAGATCGTGAAGCGGTTCGGCCCGGAGGTCGCCAAGCTGGTGGACGGCGTCACCAAGCTCGACAAGCTGACGTGGCACGCCGAGCGTCCCGGCGACGAGGGCATCCAGGCGGAGAACCTGCGGAAGATGTTCCTCGCCATGGCCGAGGACATCCGGGTGGTCATTATCAAGCTCTGCGACCGACTCCACAACATGCGCACGCTGGACGCGCATCCGCCGGAGAAGCGTCTGCGCATCGCGCAGGAGACGATGGACATCTACGCGCCGCTCGCGAGCCGCCTGGGCATCTGGCAGATCAAATGGCAGCTCGAGGACCTCGCGTTCCGGTACTTGCAGCCGGAGGCGTTCAAGGAGGTCTCGCGGCTCATCGCGTCCAAGCGGGCGACCCGCGAGCGCTACATCGCGCAGGTGGAGTCCATCCTGCGAGAGGAGCTGGCGAAGCACGGCATCGAAGCCGAGGTGAAGGGCCGCGCCAAGCACCTGTACTCGATCTACGAGAAGATGCAGCGCTACGCGGCCCAGGGAAAGAGCTTCAACGAGATCTACGACCTGCTGGCGCTCCGCGTCCTCGTGAACACGGTGGCCGACTGCTACAACGCGCTCGGCGTCGTCCATGGCCTGTGGCACCCCATCCCGGGCCAGTTCGACGACTACATCGCGACGCCGAAGGAGAGCCTGTACCAGTCGCTGCACACCACCGTGATGTGCCTGGGCGCGCGGCCCATCGAAGTGCAGATCCGCACGCACGAAATGCACCAGATCGCGGAGTACGGTGTGGCCGCGCACTGGCGGTACAAGGAGGGCGGCAAGCGGGACATCCGTTTCGAGGAGCGGCTCTCGTGGCTGCGGCAGCTTCTCGAATGGAAGCGCGACATGCAGGCGGCGGAAGAGTTCGTCGAGTGGGTGAAGACGGACATCTTCCGTGACCAGGTGTTCGTCTACACGCCCAAGGGTGAGATCAAGGACCTGCCGGCCGGCGCGACGCCCCTCGACTTTGCGTTCCGTATCCACACGGACCTCGGGTACCGGTGCGTCGGCGCGAAGGTCAACGGCCGCCTCGTGCCGCTCAACTACCAGCTCAAGAACGGCGACGTCGTCGAGATCATCGCGAGCAAGGCCGACCGCGGACCCTCGCTCGACTGGCTGAACCCGCACCTCGGCTACGTCAAGACGTCGCACGCGCGCGAGAAGATCCGGCAGTGGTTCAAGAGACGCGAGCGTACCGAGAACATCGCCCGAGGCCGCGAACTCCTGGACAAGGAGCTGCGGCGCGTGGGCCTCACGCTGGCCGAGACGGAGGAAGAGCTGCTGCGCGCCTTCAAGTACGAGTCGCTCGACGACTTCCTGGCGGCCATCGGCTACGGCGGCGTAAGTCTGCACGCGGTCAGCCTGCGGCTGGCGGCGCTGCTCCCGGCGCCCGCCGAGGAGGGAACCGAAGCTACGGAAGCGGCGCCGTCGCAGACGCGGCCCGTCTACACCTCGAGCGTGCAGGTGCTCGGCACGGGCGACCTGCTGACGCAGCTCGCCCGCTGCTGCAATCCTGTGCCCGGCGACGAGATCATCGGCTTCGTCACGCGGTCGCGCGGCGTCACCGTGCACCGGCGCGATTGCTGGAACATCGTCCACGAGGACGAGCCTGAGCGCCTCGTCGAGGTCGAATGGGGGCGCAGCGGCCAGCACTACCCCGTCGCCGTCCGCATCGAGGCGTGGGACCGCGTGGGCCTGCTGCGCGACCTGAGCACCCTCGTCTCCGCCGAAGGCGTCAACATGGTCGGCGTGCGCACGCAGGAGCACCCCGACCGCACCACGAGCGTCTACCTGACGTTGGAGACGACCGGCGTCGCCCAGCTCACGCGCCTGCTCGGTCGCCTCGAGTCCATCAAGGGCGTCATCTCGGTCTCCCGGTCCATGGAAGGCACGGCCCGCAAAGGCGGAAGCCTCTAGCGCACGAGGGCGCGGCCGGTAGGACGCCGCGCCCAGCCCTCATGCCCCGTGGCAGCGCGCCGATACTCCACTGGAAGGATTGGCGGCGCCTGCCCCCGGGGCCGTTCGGAATCGTTATGCTCAACGTGCCGCCCGCCATCGCCAGGGGCTTGCGTGACCCGTGGATCGCCGGGCCCGCTGGTATCCTCGTGGCCGCGCTCATTTTCGCGGCCGTCGGCTCCGCGCTGGGCAACGGGAACCAGCCCGAGAATTCCCGCGCCGTGGCTCCTGTTCCGCCCACCTTCACGCCTGTGCCGACGTCCACGGTGCCGACGCCCACGCCCGACCCGGGCGCGCTCATCCGCGACTTCGCCCGGCGCGCCGACCTGGACCGCATCGCGCAGGCGCTCGAAGCGTATTACGCCGACCACGGCATGTATCCGCCGAACGGCGGGCTGCTCGAAACGCTCTGCGCCTTCCCGCCGCGGGACGCCGGATGTGCCATCCAGCCGTACCTCGACCCTATCCCGGAGGACCTCGTTCGGGGCGGCATCGGCGGGTACTGGTATCGGTCCGACGGGCACTATTACGAGCTCTGGGCGTGGATGGAGGCCACCGACGAGGGCTCGGACTGCGCCGGCGAGCCGCCTCCGCCCGAGCTGCGCTTCGCCGAGATCGTGTATTGTAAGCGCGGAGGCCGAGCGCCGGGAGCGACGCCATGAGGACGGTGAATCCCACGGCAGCCGCCCTGACGATCGTCGCAGCCGTGACGGCCGCCACCGTCGTGCTCGCGATGCGGTCCTCCGACGGCGCGCTCGCGTACGCCGTCGCAACGGCCGCGGTCGTGGCCGGGGTGACGCTGGCCTGGCGCATCGGCGCCATCGGCCAGCCCACCGAACGTCAGCGGGAACCCACCGGCGATCTCAACCCCTCGCTTCGAAAGCTGGCCGACGAGGGCCGCAAGCTCGCCATCTACGATCGGGTGACGGGGCTCTATGCGTACTGGTACCTCCAGATGCGGGCGGAAGAGGAGATGTCGCGCGCGGGCCGCTACCAGAAGGCGCTCTCGGTCGCGAGCTTCTGGTGCTCGACCAAGGAGGCCGTCGAGCGCGCGACCGAAACGCTCGCGGGCACCTTGCGGGCCACCGACCTCGCCGCTTATCTCGGCAACGGCCACTTTGTGGTCCTGCTGCCCGAAACCAACGCCGAGGGCGCGGCGATCGTCGTCGAACGCGTCCGCGAGCGCGTCGGCGAAAGCATTTCGGGCGTCGCCGTGCAGTATCCCGACGACGGCGAAACGCTGAGCGATCTGCTGGAGACGGCGAACGTCATCGATCGCGTCCTGTCGCAGGCAAGAGCGCGCGGCTCGACCGCGGCCTGACGCCGCCCCCCACCGCAGGAACTCCGGCGCCTCTACTTGATCGCGAGCGCGTTCGCCGGGGAGCCGACGCCGCCCCGAAGATTCAGCGGCGCCGATGTCAGGAGGAACTCGTACACCCCGTCGTCGGCGCAATCGTCCGCCAGCGCTTCGAGGTCCCACAGCTCCCCGAACGGCATGCCGAGCAGGGCGAGCGCCCGCACATGGAGCGCCCCGACCGAGAGGTCCCAGGGCCACGGCTCGAGCGCTGGCGAGTCCGACGCGACCGCGGCGATCCGGTGATCCCACAGCCATCCCGCCATCTCCATGGAGCCCTCGAGCCCCGGAGAATGGAGGTCCCGCGCGATCTGCTCGCGCACGCCCTGTGTGGTCTCGTGGAGATACCAGTCGAGCCAGCCGGTGCGGACCAGAAGGATGTCCCCCGGACGAATCTCGGTGCGCTGATGCGCCAGCGTCGCCTCGAGGTCGGCGACCTTGATGGCGGTCGAGCTGCAGGGGTCGATAGGCGCGCCGCGGGCCGCCATGAACCGCGCGACGTCCGCGAGCACGCCGCGCCCGACGATGCCCCGGCGGGCCCAGTGCTCGATGCCGTTCCGAGTGCCTTCTTTCCCTGTAATGTCGCTGGCCTGCACCCCGTTGTAGAAGCCGTACCGGGCGCTTCCCACGTGGCTCAGCCCGTCCCACTGGCTCGACGCCTGGAGGTAGAAGTTGTCGAGGCGGTCGTCGTGGGCGGCCCCGCTCGGATGGCGTTCGATGTGGTGGTGATATGAGCCGCGCTCGAACAGCGGCGGGCTGGGCAGGTCGAGGGGCAGGTTGAGCGAGAAGACCGCGCCCTTTCGGACCAGGGCCGCCGCAGCTCGCACCCGTTCGGGCGTGAGAAAGTTGACGGTCCCGAGCTGGTCGTCGGGGCCGAAGAGCCCCCAGGAAGACCCTTTGGGCGCATCCTCGCGCCGCGAAAGCTCGGCGTACGAAGGCAGTCCGTCGTCGGCCACGGCAAGCCTCCCGCTGCCCTATGGAAACGGGCGGATGCAATCATGCGCGCGGCCGTCCGCGACGTCAAGAGCGCCTCGACGCGGTCCGGCCGCCGCCTCACGCGCGGGCGGACGCCGTTACATAGGAGAAGGCTGGCTCGCCCGGTCGCGCTTCGCTGCGACGACTAGTTCCGCGACCACTTCGTAGCGCCCGAACGACGGCATGAGGTAGACGCCGTTCACCATCGAGCGCGTCTGTTCGAGAAGGTCGCGCGAGAGCGCCAGCCCCTCTTCGATGCCGCGCTCGCCCGCGAGCCTCATCCGCTCGCGCACCGCTTCAGGCACCACGACGCCGGCGAGCTCGTTATGGATGAACTCGGCGTGGCGATACGACTGCAGCGGCATGATGCCGAGGAGGATGGGGGTGCGCACCGGTCCCAGTCGTTCGAGGAACCGCTCGAGGATGTCCGCGCTGTACAGCGGCTGCGTCATCAGCAGATCGGCTCCCGCCTCGATCTTCTTCCGCACGCGGTCCAGCTCGAGGTCGAGGTCTTCCGCCGTCGGGTTAGCCGCGCAGGCGACGAAGAACTCCGTGGGGCGCCCGATGGAGTTTCCGGCCCAATCCACCCCGCGGTTGAGCTGCTTGAGGATCTTGATGAGGCCGATGGAGTCGACGTCCCACACGCCCGACACCCGTTGATGCACGGCCCCGGGCGACATCGTCGGCGGGTCCCCGGTGAGGGCGATGACGTTGCGGATGCCGAGGGCGTGCGCTCCCAGCAGATCGGACTGAATCGCCATCAGATTCCGGTCTCTGGTCGTGAAGTGGATGATGGTCTCGATGCCGACCTGCTGCTGAATCAGCACCGCCAGCGCGATGGCGCTCATGCGAACCCGCGCCATGGGGCTGTCGCCGATGTTGATGCAGTCGGCGCCCACCTCCTTGAGGGCCCGCGCGCCCTCGATCGCCTTCCGCGGGTTCAGCCCGCGCGGCGGGTCGATCTCGACGCTCACCACGAATTCGCCTTCCGCGAGCTTATCCCGCAGACGGCGTTTCGGAAGCTCGGCGATGGTCTGCCCGCCGGCCGGCGGCTCGGGCGCGGCGACCGTCACGTAGCGCACCCCCGTCTCTCCCGATAGCGCCTGACGCATGGCCGCCGTGTGATCGGGGGTGGTGCCGCAGCAGCCGCCGACGAGGTTCGCGCCTGCCTGCACGAACCGTCGTGTGTACTCCGCGAAATATTCGGGCGTGGAGGGATAGACCAGCCGCCCGCTCACCATCCGGGGAAGGCCGGCGTTCGGCATCACCGCGACCAGAATGGACGAGGCCGCGGTCATCTGCTCGACCACGTCCAGCGCCGCCTGGGGACCGTGCCCGCAGTTGGCCCCGGCGACGTCGGCGCCGGCGGCCTGCAGTTCGTTCGCGCACACGTCCGGCGGCTCGCCTGCCAGCGTCCGCCCGTCGCGCTGGAAGTTCAGCATCGCCACTACCGGCAGGTCGCACGTCGACCGCACCACTTCCACCGCCAGACGCAGCTCGTCGAGGTCCGGGAACGTCTCGAGGAAGATCACATCGACGCCGCCCTCGAGCAGCGCCTCGATCTGCTCCCGATACACGTCCTTCGCTTCCTCGACCGTGACCTCGTCGGGGCCGAAGCGCCGGCCGATGGGCCCCACCGACCCCGCGATGAACACGGGCTGGCCGCTGATCTCCCGGGCGTCGCGTGCGAGGCGAACGCCGCGGAAGTTGAGGTCGCGCACCCGGCGTTCGAGGCCGAACCGGCGGAGGCGAATCCGGTTCGCGCCGAACGTGTTCGTTTCGATGACGTCAGCGCCGGCGGCGATGTAGGCCTCGTGCAGCGACCGGACGATGTCCGGGGCGTCGACATTCGCCGCCTCGAGGCAGGCCGAGGGCGGGATGCCGCGCTCGTGCAGCATCGTGCCGGTGGCGCCATCGGCCAGCAGAACGCGCTGCTCGATGGCCACAAGAAACGGGCTCTTCACGCTTCCTCCGAGGGCATGTCGGGCTCCGGCGACGTCGCCGGCGCCTCGGACGCCTGCGCGCCACGTGTCTCGGCGGGGGAAGACGCCTGGGGGGGCGCCTCAGGCTCCTCCGGACGCTCGGGCATGATGAACGCGAGCGCGAGGTACAGCAGAATGGCCATGGGCCAGGTGAACAGCGTCGCGACGACGAAGGCGACGCGAACGATGGTGGGGTCGGCGTCGAGATACTCCGCGATCCCGCCGCAGACGCCCGCGAGCATCCGCTCGTCCCTGCTTCGATAGAGGCGTTTGCTCATGGCGCACGCTCCTTCGCTCGGTGGCCGGCGCGACGTTCAGTATAGCGAAGGGCATCGAGGGCGCCGTCAGGGCCGGAGCGCCCGTCCGGGGCGCGAGAAGTCGGCGCTCAGACCCGGGCGCGCCGGGGGCACAGATGCGGGCTCTGCGCCTCTAGCAGAGCCGCTCGTTGCGGACGCCGAACGGCGTCATGGGCTGTCGGGCGTGGAGCAGGAGGTCGGCGGCCACGAAGCCCACGAGAGCGGCCGCATGATGAGCGGGGCGCCCGCGGCGTCGTCCTGATACCCCAGGATATGCCCGAGCCCGTGCATCACCACGCACGTGAGCATGTTGTAGTCGTTGGCGTACGGCTGTGAGCTGCTCGGAGGCAGCGTCGTCGGAGGCGCCAGATAGACCGTCCCGCCGCTGAACTGCGCCCATCCGGGGTCCTGAATCTCGGCTGGCGCGAAATCGACTGGGATGACGCCGGGCTGCGACCCCGTCGGGTCCAGCGCAAAGGCCGGGCAGCCGAGCCACTGGTTCCAGCGGGCGATGGCGTCGTTCAGATTCGCGCCCAGGGCGCCCACACCCGGCGTCACGTACTGCTGCGGGCACGGCGTCGGTGAGGGCTGGGTCGCCGCTGTCGGCGACGCCTGCGACGCCGTCGGTGTCGGCGCGGCCGTTGGAGGCGTCGTCGGAGACGGCGCAGCGGTCGGACTCGCGGCCGGTGCCGTCGCCGTCGCCGTGGGCTCCGACTCCCCGCCGCCGCAGGCTGCGAAGCCCAGCGCCGCCAGCGCCAGCGCCGCCGGCGCGATCCACAACCGCCCGATCCGTCCGTACTGTCGCATGGAAGACCTCCCGAAGACAGGAACGTGGCGAGAGCGTTGGGAGTTAACCACGTGCCGACGGTTACCGCCAGACGCCCCTGCCTCGCGTTCGCTCCCGCGGCGCGCTACTCCGAACGGGGGCGGTTCGGGTACAGTTGGGACGTCGAAGACGCGCTCGGGGGAGATGGCTCGTGATGCGGATGTCGCATCTGTTCGGACGGACGCTCCGTCAGACGCAGCTCAACGACCGCCGCGACCGCGAGCTGGTAACGCCGCGTCGCGCCAGCACGTAGCGAGGAGCGCAATGCGTCCCCCAAGACATCGAAGTCCAAGCCCTGTGTGACGATCTAGGGTCGGCTTGCGCCCGCGAGCACATGAGCTAGCCGCTCGAGCATCCTTGCCCAGCCGGCCTCCGCGCCTCGAAGCGCCGTCTCGCCCCACGGCTGGGACAGGTCAAAACCGGATTGCTCAAAGAAGAGGCGTGTCCCGTTGCCCTCCGGTTCGAGCCGGAAGCTTACTCGAGTGTCGATTCCCCCTCCCGTCCACGAATACGCGAGCCGACTTGGCGGTTCGCACTCGATTACCTCACAGTGCACGAAGCCGTCAAAGCCTACCCGAGGATTTGGGTCCGTCCGAAACGTGAACCGGTGGCCAACGCGTGGAACAAAGTCGTTGGGTAGCAGCCACTCGGCAAGGTCCTCACTGTCGGTCAGAGCTCGCCAGACTTCGTCCCGCGAGTGGGCAAGCACGATCTCCCTCCGGATTGTCCCAGTCATCACTCCTCCTTCGATAGGTGCTTCTGAAGTCGTTGCAGGTGGTCATCCCAGAACCGCTCATAGTGCGCCACCCAGTCTCGTACTGGGATGAGCCTCTCAGGCGCGAGGCGATAGCGTCTCTCGCGTCCAAGCCGCTGCTGGGTCACGAGCCCAGCCTTGAGCAGGACACGAAGGTGTTGGGATACAGCCGGACGGCTCATCGCGAAGTGCGCCGCAATGGCACGGACGGGCTGCTCACCCTGTGCCAGGAGGTCCAGCATTCGGCGCCGCCCGGGATGGCTGATCGCGTCAAAGACCGCGGCCTCCTGGTCTGCGACCTTCATGACTCGGCAAGTATAGGTAAGCGTTTACTTACGTGTCAACTGCAGGGACCTCCCGCCGCTCGGCATAGCCACCGTTCCCGCGGCGGCGGGTCAGCCATCATCGCCGCCGCGCTACTCCGAACGGGGGCGGTTCGGGTACAGTTGGGACGTCGAAGACGCGCTCGAGGGAGATGGCTCGTGATGCGGATGTCGCATCTGTTCGGAAGGACGCTCCGTCAGGCGCCGGCGGAGGCGGAGACGGCGAACCACCAGCTCATGCTCCGCGCCGGGCTGGTCACGCAGCTCGCGGCCGGCATCTACAGCTACCTCCCGCTCGGCTGGCGCGCGCTCCGCAAGATCGAGCAGATCGTCCGCGAGGAGATGGACCGCGCCGGCGGACAGGAGGTGCACCTCCCGGCACTCCATCCCGCGGAGCTGTGGGAGCAGTCGGGCCGCCGCACGTCCATGGGCGACGTCCTGTTCCAGCTCAAGGACCGGCGCGACCGCGAGCTGGTGCTGGGCCCGACGCACGAAGAGGTCATCGTCGACCTGTTCAAGCGGCACGTCCAGAGCTATCGCGAGCTGCCGCTCCTGCTGTACCAGATTCAGACGAAGTTCCGCGACGAGCCGCGCCCGCGTGGAGGCCTGGTCCGCACCCGCGAGTTCACGATGATGGACCTGTACAGCTTCGATGTCGACTGGGACGGGCTCGACCGCAGCTACGACGCCGTCTGCGAGGCCTATCGCCGCGCCTTTGAGCGCTGCGGGCTCCCGACCATCGCGGTGCTCGCCGATTCGGGCGCCATCGGCGGGAAGGACAGCCAGGAGTACATGTATCTGACCGACGTGGGGGAAGACGAGGTCATCCTGTGCCCTGCCTGCGGCTACGCGGCGAACACGGAGAAGGCGGACCACCGCAAGCTCGCGCTCCCCGACGAGCGCCAGCTTCCCCTCGAAGAGGTGGCGACGCCGGGGCAGCGCACCATCGACGACCTCGTGCGGTTCCTCGGCGTGCCGCATCACCAGACGCTGAAGGCGGTCTTCTACGAGGCCGACAGCCAGCCCGTCTTCGTCGCGATCCGGGGAGACCTGCAGGTCAACGAGACGAAGCTCCGCAACGCCTTGAAGGCGGCGGAGCTGCGCTTCATGGACGAGGCGCGCGTGGAGGCCTACGGCCTCGTGGCGGGCTCTGCGGGCCCGGTGGGCCTGCGCGAGCGGCTGCCCGGCGTGCGCATCGTGGCCGATGACTCGGCCGTGGAGACGCACAACCTGGTGACGGGCGCGAACCGGGAGGATGTGCACCTCAAGAACGTCAACTACGGCCGCGACTGGACGGCCGACGTGGTGACCGACATCTCGCTGGCGACGCCGGGAGCGCCCTGCCCCCGATGCGAGGCGCCGCTCGAATCGCGCCGCGGGATCGAGATGGGGCATGTCTTCAAGCTCGGCACGATCTACTCCGAGGCCATGGACGCGGTGTTCCTCGCCCAGGACGGCACGCAACGTCACCCCGTGATGGGCTGCTACGGCATCGGCATCGGCCGCATCCTCGCTGGCGTGATCGAGGAGCACCGCGACGAGCGGGGCATCGTCTGGCCTCTCACGGTCGCGCCCTACCACGCCCACGTGGTCGCCCTGGGCGTCGACCAGCCCGATGTCCGCGAGGCGGCGGAGGCGCTGGTCAACGACCTCGAAGCGGCCGGCGTCGAAACGCTGTACGACGACCGGGACGAGCGCCCCGGAGTCAAGTTCAACGACGCCGACCTCATCGGGCTGCCGTTTCGCCTCACGGTGAGCCCGCGCACCATCGAGAAGGGCGCCGTCGAGTTCAAGCGGCGCGCTGACACCGAGGCGGAGCTGGTGGCGCCCCAGCACGCCGTGGAACGCATCGCGTCGGCGCTGCGCGAAGCGCCGCTGGCGCGTATCTGAGCGTCAACTTCCGGCGCCGGCGGGCGTTTTCGATAGAGAGACGATGTTCTCGTTCGAGCTCGAACACAACGCGCGCCTCGCGGCGCTGATGATCGCGGGGCAACTGGTGTACGCCGCGGTCCTCGTTGGGCTGCTGGCGGGCTCGGGCGCCGGTGGCGCTGTCGTGACCGCGTTCATGGTGGCGCTTCCCGTCATCATGTCGCTGTGGTCGGCGATGGCGCTGCTGGTGGCGTCGGGTGACTGGGACACGCCGGCAGCGCTGAAGCCCGCGGCGCTCACGGGCGTCCTCGCGGTCGAGGCGATGTTCGCGCCACTGGCGATCTTCGGGAGGTCGGTCGTCGACACGCCGGGGCCCCTTTCGTTCGCGGAGGGCCAGCTTCTCGCCGTGGCGCTGGGGGCGGCGTGGGGGACCGCCGTGGCCGGCGCGCTGCCGTTTACGACGGGCGAGCGCATCCGGCCCCACCACATCGTGATGACGGGACTCGCGGGGCTCGCGGGGGCGCTCGCGGTGCCGGCGGCGTGGACGCTGTTGGTCGCCGCGCGGCTCCACGCGGCGTTCGCATTCCCCGGCGGCGGCCTGCTGGAGGCGGTGACGACAGGCGCTGTCGCCCTGCCCGCAGCGTTCCTCTGTGGTAGAGTGATGGGGCTGGCGCAGAGCCGCATCCGTCCCGAGCGGCCCGTCAGCCGCATCTACGATGCCCGTTGAGCTGGACGACGTCGACCGCCGCCTTTTGAATCGCTACCAGGGCGGCTTGCCCGTCTCCCACCGGCCCTTCGCGGAGATGGGCGAGGCGCTGGGCATCTCCGAAGACGAGGTCATCGAACGGATCCGCCGGCTGCTGGAGGCAGGCGCACTCTCGCGCGTCGGGCCCATCCTCAATGCGCCCCAGCTCGGCGGCGAGCGGACGCTCGCGGCGATGCGCGTGCCCCCCGAACGCTTCGACGAGGTGGCCGCGTTCGTGAACTCGCTCGACACCATCTCTCACAACTACGAGCGCGAGCACGAACTCAACATGTGGTTCGTGATTTCATCGGACGACCCCGAGGCCATCGAGCGCACGATCGCCACCATCGAGCGCGAAACGGGGCTCCCGGTGGTCAACCTCCCGACGCTGGAAGAGTTCTACGTGGACCTGAGGTTTGAGTTCTGACGATGCTGACCGACGACGAACGGCGGGTGCTGCTCGCCATCCAGGACGGCCTGCCCCTGACGCCGACGCCGTACGCCGACGTCGCGTCCGAGCTGGGCATGACCGAGGACCGAGTCCTCGAGCTCGTGCGGTCGATGCTGGCGGAAGGGAAGATCAAGCGCATCGGGCTCATCCCGAACCATTACGCGCTGGGCATCACTGCCAACGGCATGTCGGTGTGGGACGTGCCCGAAGACCGCATCCGCGAGGTCGGGCGCAAGCTCGCGGAGCGGCCCGAGGTGTCGCACTGCTATCACCGGCCGCGCTACGATGGCGTGTGGCCGTACACGGTGTTCGCGATGGTGCACGGGCGGACGCGCGAGGAGGTCGTGGAAACGGTCGATCGCATCGCCCGAGAGCTGGGGATCCAGGATATTCCGCACGACATCCTGTTCAGCACGCGGCTGCTCAAGAAGCGCGGCACCCGCGTCGAACGCCCTCCCGCCGTCGCGCCGGCCGAGGCTTAGTGCGTGCGGGCCACGCGTACCTAGCGACGCACCCGCCGCCACAACCATTCGCCAGCGGAAACGACAGTCGCGAGGACCGCAGCGACGACCAGCCAGGGGATGGCGAGCAGCCCCGTCGCCAGCGCGGCCAGGACCGGTCCTAACGGGGTCAAGGTGTACATGAGACCAAAGATGACGCCGCTGTTCCAGGCCTGGATCATGCCGCCGACGTACACGAGGGGCACGACCAGCAACAAGGGTGCCACCCCGAAGCACCCGAACCACTGGCCGAATCGCTCCCCGAAATCGGCATCGGCGCCCTGGCCGGTCATGGAGGCTGCTCCTCGTTCCTTTGGAGGTTCCCGAAACCCGACAGTGCCACTCGGTCCTGCCCGCGCGCCGTGGCCGCCGGCTCACGACCCAGTATCGTCGGCAGCGGCGACGAACGCTGTCGCGCGTGCCCCGGTGACTCCTTCCTTCGGCGCCGAGTTCATTGACATCCTCGGTGCGCGGGCCTAGTATCCGGTGCAGGAGGGCCGGGGACGGACGCGGCCGCCGCTCCGGCCGAAACTGCGGCGCCACAACCCGGACGCGTCTGCGTCGCGGCCTGTACTGCACGCGCGTCCCTGAAGCGTCCGCAGACTCGCGCCGTCCCACGCTGGCAGGGAGGTCCACCCCCCATGTACGGCACCCTCGCCCTCGCGTCGAAAGCGCTAGACGACTACGCGCCCATCGTGGGCGAGGCGCAGATCGAGCGCATCCGTGAGCTGGCGCGGCCCCTCAAGGGGCTTCGCGTCCTCAACCTCAGCGTGACCAGCATGAGCACGGGCGTCGCCGACCTGTTGAGCGCGTCGGTGCCCCTGCTCACCGACGTCGGCCTCGACGCCTGCTGGCAGGCCGTGCGGGCGTCGGACGAATTCCTGCCGGTCACGAAGGCGATGTACGTCGCACTCGCGGGCGGCTACGTTCCCTGGACCCAGGAGATGTGCGAGACCTGGGAGCGATACAGCGCCGTCAACGCCGAGTTGCTCGCGGAGCCGTTCGACGTCATCATCGTGCACGATCCGCAGCCCGCCGGCATCCGTACATGGGTCGAGGAGCGCGGGGGCGGCGGCATCAAGTGGATCCTGCACTCCCACCTCGATCTCTCGACCGCGCAGGAAGACGTCTGGATGGTGCTGAAGGGGCATGTCGACCGGTACGACCGGGTGGTGTTCCCCGCGCCCGCGTTCGCGCGCCCCGATATCCGGGCGCCGATCACGATCATCGAGCCCGCTATCGACCCCTTGTCGCCGCGCAACACTGAGCTTTCGGAGGAGGTGGTGACGGCGACGCTGACGCAATACGGGGTCGACCCCGCCCGGCCACTGGTGGTGCAGATCTCGCCGACGGCGCCGGGCTTCGACATGGTGGGGGCGATGCGGGTGTGCGAGCAGGCGCGCCGGGAGACGCCCGGCCTCCAGCTCCTGTTGGCGCCGCTGTGCCCACCCGAAGACCCCATGTCGCGCAACTACTTCGACGAAGTGGCGCGCATCGCCGTCGAGACCGAGGACGTGTTCTTCGTGGCCTGCGAAATCGGCAACACGGAGATGAACGTCTTCCAGCGCGCGGCCGACGTCGTGTTGCAGAAGGCGCTGGCCAAGGGCTTCGGCCTCTGGGTCACGGACGCCCTCTGGAAGCGGAAGGCCGTCGTAGCGTCGGCGGTGCACGGGCTGACACAGCAGGTCATCGACGGCGAGACCGGACTGTGTCCGACGACGGACGAGGGCTTCGCCGAAGCCATCGTCCGGCTGATCCGCGACCGGGAGCTCGCGCGCCGGCTGGGCGAACGGGGCCACGAGCTCGTGCGGCGCCGCTTCCTCATCACGCGCTTCCTCGAAGACACCTTGCGTGTGCTCGCCGATGTGATGGGAGAACGGAGGTAGCGTCCGGGTGCTGACATCGGTGCCCCTCTCGCCACGTTCGCTCGAGGAGTACCGCCAGGTCGCGGGCGACGAGCCCGTCGAGGAGATTCTGGAGCTGGCGCGCGACCTGCGAGGGGCCCGCGTCCTCCATGTCAACGCGACCGCCTTCGGCGGTGGCGTCGCCGAGATCCTGGGAACGCTCGTCCCGTTGATGAACGACGTCGGCCTGCGCGCCGAATGGCAGGTCATCCGCGGCTCCGACGAGCTCTTCCGGGTGACGAAAGCGATGCACAACAGCCTCCAGGGCATGTTCGTCGACTGGACCACCCAGATGACGGACACCTGGCTCCACTACAACCGGCTGAACGCGGAACAGTTCGACGAGCCGTGGGACTTCGTCATCATCCACGACCCCCAGCCCGCGGCGATCCCGCATTTCATCCGAGAGCAGGGCGTCGGGGTCGACTCGCGCTACTGGATCTGGCGGTGCCACATCGATCTGACGGACGCGCACGTGCAAGTGTGGGACCTGCTGCACCGTTATGTCGGTCTATACGACGCCGCCATCTTCACCCTGCGCGAGTACGCCAAGGACGACCTCAAGCGTCCGCGGATTTTCGCCGTCCCTCCGGCGATCGACCCCTTGAGCCCGAAGAACTTCCCTCTCGGCGACCAGGACGTCGCCGCGATCCTCTCGCGCTACGGCGTCGACCCCTCGATCCCCTACCTCCTTCAGGTGTCGCGATTCGACCCCTGGAAGGACCCGCTCGGGGTGATCGACGTCTACCGCATCGTCCGCGAGCGGCATCCGTACGTCCATCTCGTCCTCATCGCGTCGATGGCGCATGACGACCCCGAAGGCTGGGCGTGGTACGAGCGGACGGTGCGCCGGGCCGGCGAGGACTTCGCCATCCACATCCTTTCGAACTTGAACGGCGTCGGGAATCTGGAAGTGAACGCCTTCCAGCGCGCCGCCCGGGTCGTCCTGCAGAAGTCGGTCCGCGAAGGGTTCGGATTGGTCGTGTCCGAGGCGCTGTGGAAGGGCCGACCGGTGGTCGCCGGCAAAGTCGGAGGCATTCC
>JBBING010000046.1:16181-17663 GCA_037444005.1 Chloroflexota bacterium | reverse complement strand
CCCCAACGCCGCTGGCCCGGCATACTCCACCACACCAAGCCTTCCCTACCATGAACCTTTGAGACGCCCTCGGCGCCCCGCGTTGCGTTGTCGCGCCGGGCCGTACGGGTGTAGACTCCGACCACTACGGGTGTCGCCACGGCGTACGAGCACGATTCGCACAGGCTCGCGTATGGCGTCACCGGAACGGCTCCTGCCGTCCGCGAATCAGCCCGAGGCCTCCGAGCGCGCACCGAGCGCTCTCGACCGGTATCGCGCCCGCTGGCGGTGGGACCGCGTGGTCAAGGGAACCCACCTCCTGAACTGCTGGTACCAGCGGAGCTGCGCCTACGACGTCTTCGTGCGGGACGGGGCGCCGGTCTTCGAGGAGGTCGCAGGCGAGTACCCGCCTACCAACGAGAGCGTCCCCGACTTCAACCCTCGGGGCTGCCAGAAGGGCGCCTGCTACACGGTCACCCAGTCCCATCCAGCGCGGGTCACGCATCCGCTGCGGCGGGCGGGCGGGCGCGGCGAGGGGCGATGGGAGCGGGTGAGCTGGGACCAGGCGCTCTTCGACATCGCCGACCGGCTGGTCGACATCCTCGCCCGAGCGGGGCCACAGGCCGTCGTCTTCGAGGGCAACGCCACGGGCGTCGCCTCGTGGCTCGCCGTGCAGCGGTTCGCCCATCTGCTCGGAGCGACGGTGCTCGACCTGAACACGGAGGTGGGGGACGAGCAACAGGGCGCCGCCGTCACGTTCGGCGTGCCCGTCGCAAGCCGGTCGGCCGACGACTACTTCAACTCCGACCTGATCCTCATCTGGGGCGGGAACCCGGCCTACACCCAGATTCCCAACTTCCACTTTTTGAGCGAGGCCCGGTACCACGGCGCCCGCATCGTCGCCATCAGCCCGGACTTCAATGCGTCGGCCGTCCACGCCGACCGCTGGATTTCGGTGCGCCCCGGCACGGACGCGGCGCTGGCGCTCGCCATGGCGCAGGTCATCATCGCTGAGGGGCGCTACGACGCCGCGTTCGTACGTGAGCAGACGGACCTTCCGCTGCTGGTGCGTCTGGACAACGGGAGGTTCCTGCGCGAATCCGACCTGCGCCGCCGCGGCAGGGACGACGTCTTCTACATGGCCGACGAGCGGACCGGGCGCATCGCGCCGGCGCCTCGGAGGACCCTGCGGCTCGGAGGGCTGGCCCCAGCGCTGGAAGGCGAGTACGAGGTTCGGACGCGTGACGGCGTCGTCCGTGTGAAGCCGGTGTTCCAGCTCCTGAAGGAGCGGCTCGACGCGGCTTACACGCCGGACGTCGCCGGTCCGGTGTGCGGCGTACATCCCGACACCATCCGGCGACTGGCGCGGGACATCGCCACGGCCAGGGCGGCCTCGTGTGTGGCCGGGGCGTCGCTCTCCAAGAACTACCACGGCGACCTGATGATGCGGGCCCAGATTCTGGTGCTCGCCCTGTGCGGCCAGATGGGCCGGCCGGGCGCGGG
>JBBING010000046.1:0-16148 GCA_037444005.1 Chloroflexota bacterium | reverse complement strand
CATCGTCGAGGGGACGCTCACCATGCCGTACCGGCGCCGGCTGGGGCGGCTCGACGCCCTGAAGATGCTCCTGCCCGTTCTGCCGCGCTACCTCTGGCTGCGGCTCAAAGGGTATCCGGACGACCTCGCGCTGTTCCAGCTCGGGCGCGAGGCGAACGTGTGGGGCGGCGCGAGCGCGGTCCTGTTCTGGTATCACCACGGTGGCCTGCGGGCGCTGAGCGGGCGCAGCCGCGAGTGGGACCCCCACCTGAAGCGCGACGTCGACGACTATCTCGACGAGGCGGTCCGCAGGGGATGGCAGCGTCTGCCCCCGGCCACGCCTCCGCGGGCGCTCTTCACGTCGGCGAGCAACCCGCTCCGGCGGGTGCGGGGCGGGCATCGCCTCTTCGAGGCGCTCATTCCCAACCTGGACCTCTTCGTCGTCACTGATATCCGGCTCAGCAGCACCGCGATGTACGCCGACTACGTCCTGCCGGCGGCGGCCTCGTACGAGAAGTGCGACGTCAACGACTGGTACACCCCCCTCGCGCCGTTCGCGCATGTCACGAACGCCGCCACGCCTCCCGCGGGCGAAGCCAAGCCGGAATGGGAGATCATGACGCTGCTCGCGAAGAAGGTCGAAGAGCGGGCGCGCGCCCGGGGGCTCACGGCCTGCGTGGGCGCCGACGGCCGGAAGCGGCGGCTCGACCGTCTGGCGCGCGACCTTACCTTCGGCGGCGCGTTCGGCCCCGCCGATCACGAGCGCGTGGCGAAGGCGGTGGTCGACGCCTCGCCCCACATCGGCATGCCCGATTGGGAGGAGTTCAAGCGCCGCGGATTCGCCCGGTTCACGGGCCTCGGGTCACACCCGGCGAACGTCGCGAACGCAGGGGACATGCGGCCTGACGAACCGTTCGTGCCTCACACATGGCGCATCCAAGGCAAGCGCCCCTGGCCCACGCTCACCCGACGCATCCAGTTCTACATCGACCATCCCTGGTACCTCGAGCTGGGCGAAGAGCTGCCGACCCACAAGGAGCCGCCGAACGCGGGCGGAAGCTATCCCCTGACGATGACGGGCGGGCACAACCGGCACAGCATCCACGGCACCTTCCGGACGAATCCCCTCATGCTGCACCTGGAGCGCGGCGAGCCGGCGCTGTTCGTCTCGCCCGCGGACGCCCGCGCCCGCGGGATCGAGGACGGCGCGATGGTGCGGGTCTACAACGACATCGGTGAGTTTCGCATCCGGGCGAAGGTCGCGCCGTCGGTGCGCCTGGGGCAGGTCATCCTGTACCACGCCTGGGAGAACTACCAGTTCGATGGCGGCATCGGCCACCGTAACGTCATCCCCACACCCATGAACCCGGTGGAGCTCGCGGGAGGCTACTTCCACATCCACCCCGCGCCAGCCATCCTCCAGCCGGGCCACAACGACCGTGATACCCGAGTCGAGATTGAGCCGCTGGCGTGAGCGCCGGCACGGTGACGGCCCGCTATCGCGGCGCGAGGTTTCGGATATGGGGGCCAGGCGCGATATCATGGGCCGTGCGTTGCGCGGCCAGGGACGTCGGGTGGAATCTCCCGAGGTCTCGCTGGCCGAGGGCCGCATCGGAGGAGCCGCCGATGGACCCACAGGTGCCCGCCTACGTCGTCGTCGTTCGCATCGCGTCTGTGTTGGGCATGGGCGTGTCCGTCGCCCTGGGGTTGTTCATCCTTCTGGGAGGCTACTGGGTCGGCCTCCCGATCATGGCAGTGGCCATTCCCTGCTTCATCGCCATGCGGCTCATGGAGCGACTGGCTGGCGTGGACGAGGAGGCCGATTCGTCCCCTGCGTCACAACGTTGACACGCGGATGGGCGGGGGGTAGGCTGGGTCTCGGACAACTGAACAGAGCCGAACCCGCCCTCGGGCGGGACGGGGGAACCATCTCCCAGGGGTGAATCCCGTCGGTGTCGACGGGTAGGCGAACTCCTTTGAGCCGAACCCGGCAGCTAACCCCGTAGGCATAAGAAGGAGAGGTCAGCCTGAGACCAGGGGCCGTGGCCTCTGGTCTTTGTGCTGTCCCGAGCGCGACTCGTGGAGGTAGCGTCGTGTACCGAGCCCCGTCCCCGCTGGTTTCGACCGTGACCGGCTTGACCCGTCAGCAACGGCAGGCCATTCGAGAGGCGATGCGCACGTTCGTGGAGGAAGACCTCGCGCGGGGTGTTCCGCCCGACCGCCTGGAACAGTGCGACGCCTGCGGGGGCGAGCGGCCGGCCGCGGGCTTCGTCGCCTATGGCGAAGCGCGCTTCTGCAACGACTGCGCGACGCAGTACGAGATCGATCTCGCGGACCGCGGGCGGCGTGCGCGACGCCGACGACTTCTTGCGGCGCCGCCGCGCTCGCCGGACCGCCCGAATCCGATAACACCCTCCTTCCTGCGGAGAGAAGGCCGCCCGCCGCACGGACGCGGGGGCGGCCTTCGCCGTGCTCAGGAGGCCGTTGTGATCTCGATGCCGGTGACGACGTCCGGCTGTCCGGCCGAGGGGTCGTTCACGGCGCGCTCGGTGAGCTGGCGCAGGACATCCATGCCCTCGATGACGGAGCCGATGGGGGTGGTCTCCGGTGAGCCTGCGGCGTCGTCGTACCGGAAGTAGAACTGGCCGCTCTTGTCGGCCGAGATGCTGAGCACGAGCGAGCCGGCGGGCTCCGCGGCGCCGGTCGCAGGGTCGGGCGGGACGGCGAAGCCGGCGCTTCCCGCACCCACGCCCGTCAGCGGGTCGCCCGAGATGGCCGAGACGCCGTGCTTGACGTAATAGAACGGCATGTCCGGCGTGTAGAAGCCCTGGTCGACGAGGAACTTGAAGGCGTTGACGGCGTTGGGCGCGTCCTTCGCGTTGAGCTGGACCTTGATATCGCCCTTCGACGTGTGGATGGTCGCGATGTACGTCGCGTTAGGGTCGATGGACATCGGGGGTGGCGCGTCGAACTGGCGGGCCACCGCGGTCGGGCGCGCCGTCGGCGACGCGCTCGCGGTGGGCGTGTCCTGGCGCACGAATCTTCCACTCTGGCTGCTGCTGTGGTTATTGAAGGCGTTGAGCCCGATAGGCAGCAGGGAGAGTCCGATGATGATCGCCCCGAGGATGTAGAACAGCTTGACGTTGGCAAAGATGCGGAAGACGCCCGCCGGCCTCGTCTTCGGCCCGGACCAGTCCGCGGTGGTGTACGTCTTGCGTCGTTTACGGCTCTTGGGCATTCGTCAGATTCACCGTCCTTCGCTCGCGACTATAACAAACGGCCGCTGAGCGCGGCAAAGCGCCAGCGGCCGTCCCCGGCGAGGGCCGAATGTCGACAGCGGGGCGCTCGGTGAACGACGGAGCGGCGGATGGCGCGCTTCGACGCCCCCCGCTCCAAGGAGGCCGTCATGCTCCAGCCCGATCCAGCCGTCATGCCCAACCTACCGACGGGCGTACATCGCGTCCTGCCGCACGTACGAGTGGGACCATGACCGCTATGGACAACGGACGCCCTTTCTCCCCGCTACGCCCCGCTGTGTCCGCGGACATAGGGCCGATCGCCTACGACGCGATCACCAGTTTGCCGCCGCAAATCACGTCTTCGCGTGATGTCCCCCAGGTACTGGCGCGCGTACCGTGCGGACGGGAGCGCTCGCGGTGGTCGGCGCTCGAGAAAGGGCAGGGTGCACCAGGGCTGGCTTGTTGTTCTTCGCCGGTTCGTTCTTCATCGAAGGGGGACTCGTGCTCCTCCTGATGTGGCTCATCACCGCTGGCGAAAGGGCGAAGGCTCGCCCGACGACAGGGACAGGCGCACGGGAGGAGCCTGAGCGAAAGGCCGCATAGGCTCGCTTCTCGACTGCGGACGCGCACACGAAGCAACGCAGGGGCTGCGACCGAGGTCGCAGCCCCTGGCGTCGTTGCCGTCGAAGGACGCTTATACCTTTGCGACGCGAACCCGGGTGTCGTTGAACACAGCGCTCCCGCCGACGGGGTCGGTCAGGGGCGACGTCTTCAGGTAGTCGTCGAGCCGCATCAGCGCATTCACGGGAATGCCCTTGCCGCGCCGCTCGTCGCCCGGGATGCGCTCTCCGTCGATCTCCATTTCGGTCGCCCCGTACGCCCAGTGACCGTAATGGTGGGAGATGGCGACGACGCCCGGCCTGAGGCCTTCCACCCGCTTCACCTTTCCGCGCGTCCACCGCTCGATGCCGTGGCCGAGGTCGACTCGGCCTTCCGGCAGGGAGGCGGAGGTCACGATGACCTCGTCCTCGTCGTCGAGCCCCAACCGTTCGGCGTCCGCCTTCGCCATGAGCACGTAGTTTTCGGGCTGCAGCGACGTTTGCGACCAGTACACGCCGGGCGTGCGGCTCTGGGTGGCGAACACCTCCTTGTACGTAATGAGCTGGAACTCGTAGCCGTCGTCGACCACCGGGTTGCCCTGGCTGTCGACCGGTGGCGTGTAGAAGGGCAGACCGTCGAATCGCTCGCCCGTGATGCTGTCCCGCTGTTTGGCCACGCGCTCGATGTACAGGTGGAACGTGCCCCCAAACTTGTGGGCCATGTGCTCGCCGTCGTAGGCGCTGGCGAACTCCTGGAAGCGCCCGCCCCGGTTGAGGACGTACACCACTCGGCGCCAGAGGTCGGAGCCGACCGCCTCCTCCCACTTCGCCGGGTCGAGCACGGCGGGCGGAAGGTGACGACGGGCTGCGAGAAACACCTCCAGCTCCGCGTCGCTGGCCTCGGGAACGGCGTCGGCCAGGTCTGGCTTGTCACCGTAGGCCAGGTTGGCGACGATCTTCAGGTAGTACTGCTCTGGCCTCTTGAAGGGGATTCCCGGCCCGAACCCATCATCCCCGTAGCCGGGCAGGCCGAGACGCTCGGCGATGGCGAGCATCACCGCCTCCATCGAGATCGGCATCTCCTCACCGAACACCGTCACGATCTCCGGGACCGGCGCCGCGGCGGGCTGCCGAATGGGGTTCGACCGCACGGCGGGCTGCGGCACGTCGCCGGGGCTCGCCCATCGCTCGAGGTACGTGAGGTCGGGGAAGATGTAGTCGGCGTACATCGTCGTCTCGCCGATGACGATGTCGGTGGCGATCACGAGCGGGATGATCTTCGGATCGCGAAGGATGCGGCTCTGCTCGGCGGGGCCACCGGGCACGGCGTACACGGGCGTTCCCATGTGAATCCACAGCGCCTTGAGAGGGTACGGGTAGCCCGCTTCCGCCGCCGGGATCACATCCTGGTACATCTCTTTGGCGAAGGGGTACCAAGGCCGCTTGGCTGGATACCCGCCGTCGCGGTCGAACAGCGTCGAATCTTCGTAACGCCAGCCTTCGCGCGTCATCGGCACCCCGAAGCTCTTCGTCTTCCCGGGGTGCATCTTGGCGAGCGGGAAGGGTTGGCCTTCCTTGCCGCCCAGGTCATCCCACGAGCCGCCGCCGTCCGCGAGCCCACCCTTCCAGTCCTGGTTACCGATGAGGACGTTGAGGGTGTTGATCGCCTGCACGATGTGGAAGCCATTCGGGTGCTTGGCGACGCCGCGGTAGATGTCGATAGCGGCCCTCTTGCCGTGGCTGGTGAACTCGTCCGCCACTTCGACAATGGTGTCCACGGGGATCCCGCAGATGTCCGCGTACTCCTCCAGTGAACGCTCGAAGGCGCGCTCCTTGAGCAGTGTGAAGACGCTCTTGACCGGGATTCCGTTGAGGGTGGTGTCCACCTCGAGGATGCCGGCGTCGGCCTTGTCGTGGCGAGCGGGGCCGTCCGGCGTCATGACCACGAAGGCGGGCGGCGGCGCCGCTCCCTCCTCCGGCAGGGCAGGCGGCTCGATGCCCACGTCCTCGGGCTTCAGGAACACCATCTCGTCGGTGCGGACCAGGTGCGTCGCGTCGGTGGACGTCGTTTCACCGTCCGCCTTGGCGGCCTCCAGGTTCGGATTCTCGAGGTACCGCCGGTCGAAGCGCTCGTTCTCGATGATCCAGCGGATCATCGCCAGGGCCAAGGCGGCGTCGGTCCCGGGCTTCACGGGAAGCCACCGCCACGCTTTAGCGGCGCTCTTGCTGAGGCGCGGGTCGACCACCACGATCTTGAGATTCCGCTCGCGAAGCGACTTCGTCACGAGCTCCGCCATCGGTGTGACGCCGAAATTGGCCTCAGCGAACCCCGTGCCCCAGAAGATGACGAACTCGCTGTTCAGGAAGTCGGGCTTGAAGTGGTTCTTGCCCGTGCCCTTCACGAGGTCGCGGGTCATCTCCGACGTGCTGATGAAGATGCTCAGCTCGCAGATGGATGTGTGGATGGCGATGTTCACCGACCCGAAGGCGTCGTGGAGCCATCGCTTCGCGAAGTCCACCCGCGTTCGGTTGATGCGGCCCGGCATGAATAGGAACTGGTTGTTCTTCGGTCCGAGGTCTGGGTGATCCGGGTCGATCAGCGCGTCGAGATGGGCGGCGTGCTTCGCTTTGAACTCCTCGACGGTCATCTGCTTCTTCTTGAGCTTGTCGACGTCCGCCGCCATCTCCTTGGCCGCTTCGGGATCGGTCAGGGCGCGGATCTCTTTGAGCCCGGGCACGTGGCCTTCTCCGAAGAGGTCGCCGCCGTTCACGATCTCGTCGATGGCGGTGTCGAAGTCGATGGTCTGCCACTTGCCCGAGCCACGGGGGCCGGCCCGCTTGAGGACCTTGCGCAGGCGGTAGGGGTCGTAGAGCGTCTGCACGCCCGCCTGGCCCTTCGGGCAGAGTTTGCCATCGATGAGCGCCGCCTGCTCCGGCGGCGTGTCGTAGGGGATATTCGGCAGGAGCTGCTTGGGCGAATACGGGCTGCCGTCGATCTTGACCACGACGCCGTTCTCGTCGTGCTTCACTTTCAGCAGGCAGCGAATCTGGCACTGCAAGCAGGTCGAGTAGATGATCTGCTCGGGCTTCGCGAGGAGGTATTCCTCGGTCGGCTTCAGGTAGCGCGGTGAGCCGTTCTGACCGAACCGGATCATCCACGGGGCCTGCGCAGCGACGGCCGCCGCGCCCCCCAGAAGCGCTCCCGTTCTGATGAAGTCCCGGCGAGTGAGGCCGGCGCTCGGTGCTTCCTTCCGCTCGGTCATCGCATCACCTCACTGTTCCTCTCGGGCGGTTAGCGGCAAGAGCTTGCTGCCAGCGTAGAACAGCCCCACGCCGAGGCTGACCACGAACGTCAGCACGAGCCATTCGACGGCGCTCGGGAAGTATTCGAAGCTGAGCCGCTTGTCGACGAAGGCCCGGTCGAGCCCCTCGAGCTCCGGGACGATCAGGCCCGGGATGACGACGTTCAGACGGACGGCGATGAACGTCACCGCCACCAGCGCAGCTCCGACACCCACCCACGAGGTCGAGCGCGGACGGGCCAGCAGAACCGCCACGGGGACTGCCGCTCCCGCCAGGATGTGGACGAACCAGAACACCCACCAGTAGGGACCGGTCAAAATCTGCAGGTAGGGCTCAGATTCCGAAGGGATGTCGCTGTAGAGGCCGATGCTGAATTCGGCCCACTCGAGCAGCAGATACGCCGCGAGCAGACCCAGCACCATGCGGCCCAGGTATGTCACGAGATCTCGGTGCGCCTCGCTTCCCCTGTCCGGCCAGAAGAACGCCACGATGGCGGTGAGGAGCGCCCCGCCGGACGCCAGTGCGCCGACGATGAACGCGATGGGGAAGATGGAGGCGTTCCAGAAAGGCCGGGCGGCGAGCACGCCGAAGAGCGCGCCGACGCCTCCGTGAAAGGCGACTGCCAGCGGCACGCCGACGGTCCCCAGCACGCGGAGCGCCCTTCGGTCGCGTTCGGCCGCCTCTTCGCTGATGTCAGGCCGGCCGAAGGTCAGGAGACGGCCCACGACGCCGCGTAGCCCGCCCTCCAACGCCATGTGCGAGAGGTCCGCCCGCTGCGCGAACCAGTTCTCAGCCAGGATGAGCAGGAAATAGGCGGTGTACAGCCAGACCATCCACGCCATCATGGAGACGCGATTGCCGTAGACGTACACCTCCCAGAAGCGCTCCATGTGGCCGATGTCGAACCAGATCGTGAGGAGCGCCATGAACAGCGTGATCAGCGCCGTGAAGAGCGCCAGCTTGCCGACGCGCTCGAGCTGGCGCACGTCCAGAACGTACACGAGCGCCGAAAGCAGGAACGCCCCGGCCGACAGCCCGATGAAGTAGACGTACGCTGCGACCCACAAGCCCCATGGGATGTAGCTGCCGTAGCCGGCGAGCTCATGGCCTGTGGTCAGGCGGAGGTAGACGCCGGCAAGCCCGAAGCCGAGGGCGACCACCCAGAGCGCGGCAGCGATCGGCAGCTCGAGCGAGGGGCCAACGCGCGGACGAGTGACGACGACGTGCATGACTCACCTCACAACAGGTAGTAGACCTTCGGCTCGGTGCCGAGCTCTTCCTTCAACCGGTACACCCGGGTGCTGGCGATCAGCTCCGACACCAGGCTTTCGGGGTCGTTCTTGTCTCCGAAGTACGTGGCGACTCCGACGCAGGTGGTCACGCAAGCCGGCAGCATCCCCGCTTCGAGCCGGTGGATACAGAACTGGCATTTGCGGACATTGCCGATGGGGGAGCCCTGTCCTTTTCTCACCCACCTGCGCCCGTACTCCGGTGAGGCCGACGCCTCGTACGGCGCGCGCTCCGGCGTGTCGTCGGTGTAGAACTCACCGAAGTCGAACGTCCGAGCGCTGTACGGACACGCGGGGATGCAGTAGCGGCACCCGATGCATCGGTTGTAGTCGATTTCGACAATGCCATCGGGACGCTTGTACGTCGCAGCGACCGGGCAGACCGGCACGCATGGCGGATCGTCGCACTGCATGCAGGGGCGGGGCGTGAACCGCCGCGTCACGTTCGGATATTCGCCGATCTCCTCCTCAAGCACGGGCCGGTACACGACGCCGGGCGGCAGGTGGTTTTCGGCCTTGCAGGCGACCGTGCAGGCGGAGCAGCCGATGCACTTTTCGAGGTCGATCACCATGATCCACTTGCGTTGCTCGATCGGCTTCTCGAGGGCGCGCCGAATATCGGCCTGCATGCGGAGGATGGGATTGGGAAAAGACCGGTCGGCCGCTGGTAGCGGCGGTACGGGGCTCTTCGGTCGCGGCGCCTCGACGGTCGCGGCCTCCGCGCCGCGTTGCATCTCCGCGACGGCGGCGGCCACGGCGGCGGGCGCCGCCAGACCCGCGAGCGCGAGGATGCGTCTGCGCGACAGCCTGCGCTGCGGGTCTCCCCGCGAGCGCTGCTCGGGGACGCTCAGGGCTTCGGACATCGAACCCTCCTCTCCGCCTTTGTGCTTCTGTTCACAGAATAGTATCGACGGGGGCGTCGCCCGATAAATGGACGCTCAGCACGCCAGCCGGGGGCCGTTCGCCCACAGTCGACAGGATAACCGTCTGAAGCGATATCTCCTCGCGCGCGAGCGAACGGCGCGCGTCGTAGGGGATTGTCCCTTGACTTCTCGCCCGTTCTTCGGGGTTTCACAAACCGAATGGCAGGACGTTCGGGGTAAACCCTGACAGCGCCCGGGTCCGGATGGACTAGGTGTCGGGGGCCAGGATGCCGTGCGCGAGGGCGTATCGCACGAGCCCGGCGCGGCCCTGCACGCCCAGCTTTTCGAGCAGCCGCGCCTTGTAGGTCTCGACGGTCTTCACGCTGATGCTGAGATTGTCCGCGATCTGGCGGTTGGTGTATCCCAGGGCGAGCTGCCGCAGCACCTCCACCTCGCGACGGCTCAGGTCCGAGGTCGGGCGATCCGCTGGCTCGGCGCCAGACAGGCGGCGCAACATGACCGTCGTCAGGCTGGGCGCCAGATAGGACTCTCCCCGGGCCACGGCGCGAATGGCCGAGAGCAACTCAGTGTCGGCGTCGCGCTTGAGCGCATACCCTGAGGCGCCCGCGGCGAGCGCCTGATCCATGAACGCCGGGTCGTCATACATCGACAGCACGAGCACCCGCGGCGGGTTGGGAAGGCTTCGCACCGCGCGTGTGGCTTCGATGCCATCGAGCCCCTTCATACGCAGGTCCATCACCACGACGTCCGGCGCCAGGTCCCGCGCCAGCGCCACCGACTCCTCGCCGCTGGAAGCTTCACCGCAGACCTCGATGTCGGGCTGCGCGGACAGCAGAAAGCGCAGGCCCGCGCGCAGGACGGCGTGGTCATCGGCGAGCAGCACGCGAATCTTGCCTGCCATGGACATTCTCCAGCGGCACCTCGACGTACACGGAGCAGCCGGCGCCGGGCGCCGATTCAATGGTCAGGGTACCACCGACGAGCGCCGCCCGCTCCTGCATCCCATGGATGCCCAGATGGTCCCGTCCGTCGCCGGCCAGGCTGCGAAGGTTCATGCCACGTCCGTTGTCTTCGATGATGAGCAGCACGACGCCGTCGCGCCGTTCCAGGAGCACCGAGGCGTGGGTCGCGTTCGCGTGCCGCGCCACGTTCGTAAGCGCCTCCTGGGCGATTCGGTACAGCGCCGTCTCGACGACGGCGGGCAGCCGGTCGCGCAGTCCGGTGATCTGGAGGTCGACGGGCACGCCGTGTCGCGACGAGAATTCGCGGACGTACCGCTCGATGGCGGGCGCCAGGCCCGCGTCGTCCAGGACGCTGGGCCGCAGCTCGAACGACAGGTCGTGCACGGCTCGCACGGCCTGTGCGGCCACCGCCTGGATGTCGGCGAGCCGCCGGCGCACCTCCTCGGGAAGGTCCGACGACTCGAGACCCTTGAGGCTCACGGACAGCGAGGCGATGGCTTGCGCGGTCTCGTCGTGGAGTTCGCGGGCGATGCGCTTGCGCTCCTCTTCCTGCGCTGCGATGACCTGCTCCAGGAGCTGTCCCCTGAGCGCTTCCTTCTCCCGAAGCTCTTGGACGAGCCGAGCGTTCTCGACGGCCACAGCGACCTGGTCCGCGATAGCGACCAGCAGCTCGGCCTGGGCGTCGTCCAAGGAGCGGCTGGCGTCGTAGAGCACGTTGAGCACACCCAGCGGCCGCCCCTTGGACCAGAGGGGAACGCAAGCGACCTGAGCGCGCAGGCCCAGCGCCGCGTCGGCGCCTCTCAGGGCCGCGCAGCCCTGGCGCACCTCCGCCGACGGCGCCTCGCGGGCCGCGCGCAGGCAGGCGCACTCGTCCCGGTCGACGGACGTCAGCGCTCTGGCGAGGTCATCGGAGAGCCCGATCTGGGCGATGGGCGTCAGCCGGCCGCCGTCGTCGTCGAGCACCAGCATCCACGCGGCGCGCGCATTGAGGACGTTCACAACCTGGCGCAGGGCCAGATCGATCACCTCGCGGGCGTCGCGAGAGTGGTTCGCCGCAGAGGCCACCGCGAACAGCGCTTCCAAATCCCGGTTCCGACGGAGGAGCGCATCCGCCGATTGCTGCAACTGCACAGTCATCGCGTTGAAGGCCTCTCCCAGCCGACCGATCTCGTCGGTCGCCCAGACCGGGGCGCGGCTCGTGAAGTCGCCGCGACCGACCGCCTCCGTGGCTTCGACGAGCTTCTCGACGGGCCGCGTGAGCACGACGGCCAACGCATAGGCGCCGGCTGAGCCGAGCAGCAGGACACCGCCGATGATACTGACGCTGGTCAGAATGTTGCGATTGACATAACTATGAATCCGCTCCTCCGACATGCCCACGTGCACGGCGCCGCCGCGGCCGCCGAGGATGGGAACCGCGATGTCCTGGATGACTCCTTCTTCAGTGGCGAACCGGCGCGCCTGATAACCTTCCGAACCGAGCGTCACGTCGAGACCGAGCAGGTCGACGGGGAACCCGGACCCGAACGTGTGAACCAGCGGCTGTCCCCAAGGGTCGGCGACGAACACGTACGCGACGTCCTGGTCGCTCCGTTGAACCTCACGGGCGAGCTCGTAGAGCGAGTACCGCTGGTTCGTCAGAACGAGGTCGGCGCCGCGCGTGGCGACGCTGCGCGCCATCGCCACGCCCTTCGCCTCGAGCTGATCGCGCAGCGTTCGTTCATAACTGAAGAGCAACTGATACGTGACCGCGCCGCCGAGCAGCACGATGACGCCTGCCACGATGCCCATGACCTTCCAGCGGACGCTGACGGCCCCTGCGATCTTCCAGAAACGCGTCCAAACGCGCCCGATCATCGCCCCGCCTCCCGAAGCGCCGTCACCATCTGGCGGATCGAGTCATAGGCGCTGTCGTCGATGGTGACGAAGCGGTCGATGCCCAATGCTTCGAGCGCGCGTCGGCCCTCGGGGTCACGGTCCATGGCCAGCAGGACCTCGCGCACGCGCTCCTTGAGGGCGGCGTCGAGCCCCGGGGCCACGACCAGCGGCGGAATGCCGTACGGACCCCATCGGGCGATGACCTTCACCCGGCGCCCGATCTCCGGATTGCGCGCCGTCACGTAGTCGAAGACGAGGCTGTCCACGGCCGCCCCGTCCACCAGCCCTTCGGCGACAGCGAGAATCGAGTTGTCGTGGCTACCGGTGTACTCGAACCGCTGGAAGAACGTGCTCGGCGTCTCACCCATGAGGAACAACTGATACTCCGGCACCAGCTTGCCCGAATTGGAGAGGGGGTCGGAGAACGCGAACACCCGACCCCGCAGGTCTGCGAGCGAAACGGCGCCGCTGTCCGCAGGCACGATGAGGTAGGAGTAGTACACCCGCTCCCCGTTGACCTCGGGGGCGAGCAGCAGCTCCATGCCGAACTGCTCCTTACCCTCGAGATACGCGCGAGAGCACACGAATGCCAGGTCGGCCTGACCCGTGCGCAGGAGGTCGTTCACCTCGGCGTAGCTGGACCGCTGATCGACGGTGACTTTCATGGCGAGCCGGCTCCCGAGGTACGCCAGAAGCTGGTCGTACGCGTCGAGCGTTCGCGACGGGGACATGACCCCCGCAATGGCGATCCGCAGGGTCCCCGCCGAGGGCGTAGGGGCGGGAGGCGAGCGCACCGCGCTGATGTCGACGCGCTCGTCCAGACGCACCGTTCGGTCCGGCTCGTCGCCGAGGCACGCCCACGACGCCGCCGCGGCGATTAGCGCAGCGAGGGCGAGCCACGGTCCGAACACTCGCTTCATCGCTTCACCCATATCGACGTTCGGCGCGGCCCGACAAGAACCAAACCGCCGGTCTGCGGCCGCCAAACAGCACGGCTCGACACCAGGGTCTGCGCAGCGTAGGCCCGTTGTTCCGCGGATGGATCTCGACGGCTGCGCGCCATGGAAGCTGCGTTCGAAGCGGGTTTCGCGGCGCCGTGAAGGAACGGCACTACCCCGCGGTGTCTCAGACGGGCTAGCATGCTTCTTGTTGGCTCCTCCTCGGAGGACACAGAGTGAACGTCAAGCCGCGACTACTTCTGGTCGACGATGAGAAACCGATTCTCGAGAGCCTCGCGCCGTTCCTCCGCAGGGCTGGATTCGATGTGGAAGTCGCCTCCGACGGCGAAGTGGCGCTGAGCCGCTTGATTGAGGAGCCGTATGACCTCGTGATCATGGACGTGCTCATGCCCAGGCTCGACGGGCGCGAGACCTTGCGCCAAATGCGCATGAGCGGCAAGGACGTCCCGGTCATTCTGCTGACTCGTGTTGATACGCCGGCCGAACGAGCGATGGCCCTGGAGGAAGGCGCGGACGACTACCTGAACAAGCCTTTCGACCCACAGGAACTCGTAGCAAGGATTCGCGCCGTCTTACGACGCGCTTCCCGTGGGTCCGGGTCGCTTTCGAGTGCACGACAACTGATCTCGGGGGACCTTACCCTTGATAGGACAAGCCGCCGGTGTTGGCTCGGAAAGCAGGAAGTCGTTCTAACGCCCAAAGCAACGGCACTTTTGGAGTACATGATGACGCATCCCGATGAGCTCCTTTCGCGAGAGCGCCTTCTGGATGCCGTCTGGGGCTGGGATTACCCAATTGGTGCCCGTGCAGTGGATACGCGTATTGCCGAACTGCGCAGGGCGTTACACGACGACATTGGGAACCCATCGTTCATTGAGACCATTCCGGGTCAAGGCTACCGGTTCAAAGCCGGTGTTCGAGGCGAGCCGTGAGGGCCTTCGTCGGCCTAGTGCTACTGCTGCTCATCATCGGCACGGGCTTATCAAGCTTGTTTGGGAGAGGCCTTCTTCCTAACCGTGTCGTCATCGTGCGGTTCGACTTCGTGGCCCTGACGGTGGCGGCGTTAGTCATCCTACTCGCGACCGCCGCGAGCCTGGTTGGAGTTGGCTTCCTGAAGGAGAGTGTCCGCCGCCAGTCCACCGAGATTCTCGAAGCCGAGCGCACAAGGGCTGCAGAAGCGCATCGTCGGTTCATTCGGCGCTTGGACCACGAGCTCACCAATCCCTTGACGGCCATTAGAACAGGCCTGGCAAACCTCGCAGCGGGGGACGAGACCAGTCATCCTGCGACCCTGGCGATGGTCAATGCGCAGGTCATGACTGTTTCACTGCCGGCAGCCCCGTGGCCCCTTCCACGTATCTCCGGGGATCGTGACCTTTTGTTTCTCGCCGTACACAATCTCCTCGACAATGCACTGAAGTACTCCGGTCCGGACGCAAACGTCGAGGTTCGAGGATACGAGGACGGCGGAGTCGTCGCTCTTGAAGTGGCGGACACCGGCTCAGGGATACCCGAGGACGAGATAGCTCAGGTTGTCGACGAACTCTTTCGTGGCAGTAACGCGCTGGGCACACCCGGAAGCGGCCTTGGTCTATCGCTCGTCAAATCTGTCTGTGATCGCCATGGTGCGTCCTTGGTCGTGAGGAGCAAGGTAGGCAAGGGCACCGTCGTGACGCTGCGATTCCCGATCGCCCCTGTTACAGACCGGTAACCGACGATTGCGAACCTGCCACTGGCCGGTAACCACGGTAACACTCGCGAGCCGTATGCTGAATCCGTGTTGAATGCTGTGTTCCCGCCGAGAGCCGTCCGAATCGCCCTCGCGCTAAGCCTCCTTGGCGCGGTGGCCGCATGCGGTCGCGTGGATGTCAGTCTCGAGCAAACAGCCAAAACCACCGACGGTCTCGGCACGATCGCGTTTGTCTCGGGCGGCGATCTATGGATTCGAACACTGCCCGATGGCAATCCTCGGCGCCTGACCACGGACGGGCTCAGCCGTCAACCACAATGGTCTGCGTCAGGTACCTGGCTCGCCTTCTTCCGGGGAGCGACAGACCTCTGGGTGATTCGCAGGGATGGCTCGGGGCGAAGAGCATCGGCGCCGCCGTTCAAGCGCTCTGGTCGCCTTCAACCGATCGGTTGGCCTTTGTGTCAGGGATTAGGCAAAGCCGCACCGGCCTCTCTCTTGCAGATCCAGCAACCGGGTCAGTCGAAGCGTTGGTTCCCGCTGGGGATGGCGTAGGCGGCACCGGTGTATTGAGTCTGGCATGGAGCCCGGATGGCGAACAGATTGCATACTCGTTGGAGGAGCGCTCGGGCGCGCGTAAGGCCTGTGTGGCGGTCCACGTCAGCACGGCGCAGCGCGCGGCCTCAGCGAGGATAGCCGACGGAACCGCCATGCCACGGTGTTCGACGCCGGCCGGCGTAGTCGGGTGTCCCGCATCGGGAAGTCACCGGGGGTAGTTCATCCTCCTATCGACGCTGCCCTGGCCCTTCCGAATCCTTCGGGATGCACGTTCGGCGCGTCGCTCGCCGGCTCGAAATGAACGCCGCGCCTTCCCGAGGGCAACGCGTCGGAGGAGTCCGGTTCGAGCAGGGGGCTGACGAACGTGGGGACATTCGAAGTGCGCGTCCCTTCGCAAACCCGCCTTACGGCGGGGACGTCCCTTTCGCGAGCTCTTATATCCGCTCGCTCGAGGATTGTCAAGACGTTTCTGCGTGTTCGCTCAATCTTCGCCCGAATTTTGGCCGACCGAGCGTTGTAGTGAGGCCAGCTTCCGGTTGTGGGGACGTCTTCCGGGTGACTCGCGGTCGCGGGGCCGTCAGGCGCCTTCTCGACCCGGCTCCAGGCCCCGTGACGATCGTGAATGGAAGTGTGTGTGTCTGGTACCCCCGACAGGACTCGAACCTGTGCACCCGGCTCCGGAGGCCGGCGCTCTGTCCAACTGAGCTACGGGGGCGCCGGTTTCATCATAGCGACGCTCCTCGCGGGCACACAAGACGCTGTACGGGTCCAGTACATGCCGTACACCTACCTCCTTTCTGGAGCATGGGTG
>JBBING010000045.1:0-17856 GCA_037444005.1 Chloroflexota bacterium | reverse complement strand
CTCGGCGTCGGCGTGAACGTCGGCGTTGGTGACGGCGTCGGCGTGAACGTCGCGGTCGGCGTCGGCGTGGGAGTGAACGTGGGCGTCGGTGTCGGCGTCGGCGTGAATACGGCGCCGAGCTGCACCTGGTTGTCCCGGTCTCCTTCCGATTTGCACGTGGATGACCCAGGCTTCTTCAGGCAGTGGTACTTCATATGGAAGGGCGCGCCGGAGATCTGGCTCGAACCGCAGCTCGCCGCCGTGTCGCATCCCGTCCCCCAGCCGACGGCCGGCCCCGGCGGGTCGGCGGTCTCGGCCAGGTGCCCCGCGAACCAGATGCCCACCGTCGTGTTCCACGAGGACGTCGTCACCTTGACGGCGATGCGCACGCTGCTGCTCCCGCAGGTCTTGAAGCAGTCGGGGTCGCTGTCCGGAATGTGCGCCTCCCCGCCCGGGTTGTCTTCGCCATCCGTGGGCCCGATGGGCGGGTCGGGGAACTCCACCGTGACACCCGCCGAGCACGCCGGCGTGCACCCGACCCGGAAGTTCCTCGCCCCGGCGCCGGGCGGATTCTCCCGCTGGGCCACGGCGTCGAACGGGTCCGACGGAATCGGGCCCAGTTGCCAGTTCGTGTTGAACATGGCGTTGCATTCGCTCGAGGTCACGAACGAGGGCCGTTGCCCGCACGGGTTCAGGAGCGCGCCCGACTGGGTCGCGTCGACGTTGGTGATGAAGTCGTACGCGTAGACGTCGCCTTGAGTGAAGTCGTACTCGAAGACGAAGGTGTACGTCCCCGGAGCGCTCACCTCGCGGAAGAGCCGCTGGGGAACGGCGTCGCCCTCGGTGTAGGCGGAGTTGTTCTGGTTCACCGCGCCCGTCGACCATTCGCAATCGTCGGGCACGTCGTTGTTGTCGGAGTCGTTGCGGCACTGAGAGAAGTGGATGTTGGTGTCCATGAACGTCGTCGTGGCCAGCGGGCTCTGGCCGGAGCCGGGGCCGCCCCACGGCGAGTTGTAGACCTCGACGGTGTAGAGCCCCTCGATACCGTCGAGCTGGTAGTAGTAGACGAAGTTGCCGGAGCCGTCGGTCTGGACGCTGTCCCAGCCGGGCTGGAACGAACCGTCGCCCTTGACGATGCTGCCGTCGGGCCGGATGACGGGAACGTCGTACCAGGCGTTCGCCGCGAACCCGCTCCCCGTGATGGTGACGATTTCGTTCGTGTAGTAGTCCGGCTTGTCCGTCGTGACGATAGGCGCCGCGAACAGCGACGCTAGCGGACCCCACAACAGCACCAGGGCCACGCCGATGGCCGCGACGGCGAGCCCGACGACGGCTGGCGAGGCCGCCCGGCCCCGCTCGCGGTAGACAGCAGGCACCTGCCCGCGCCGTAACGACGATCGTAGGCCGCGCCCTTCGGGGCGCTGATTACTTTCGCTGCCCGTCATACTCCCCCCAGAGCGCCGGGCGAGGCGTGCCGCGTCTGCGGCCGAGGACCTGGGACTTGTGCGACAAGCGGGGAGGCCCGGCGGGCCCGCCGGGCGTTGTCGGAGGCGATTATGCGGAGGACCTGCCACCCCCGTCAAGCGTCTGCGCGTAAAGATTTGACGCGGGCGCCCCACGTCGAAGCGGGCGCGCCAGTTTGGCGGTTACAAAGGGAACCCGAGTATGATGGGGGGCCGCGGCGTGTCGCGTTCGGAGCGGACGCAGGCGACCGCGCTCTGACCGTGTCCAGGCGCGGCCGGCTCGAGCAATCAGGAGGTTCTCATGTCACGAGAAGTCGTCATCGTCGAAGCGGTGCGCACGCCCATGGGCCGCAGGGGTGGCGTGCTGTCGGGCATCCACCCGGTGGTCCTGGGAGCGAAGGTGTTGCAGGAGCTAATGCGCCGCGCCAACCTTCCGCCGGACGTGGTCGAAGACGTCGTCTTCGGGTGCGTGACGCAGGTCGGGGAGCAGGCCGCCAACGTCGCCCGCAACATCGTACTGACGGCTGGGTTCCCGTACACCATCCCCGGCACCACGGTGGACCGCCAGTGTGGCTCGGGGCAGCAGGCCGTGCACTTCGCCGCGAACCTCATCCAGGCCGGGGTCGTCGACGTCGCCATCGCGGGCGGCGTCGAGACCATGAGCCGCCAGCCGCTGGGCGCGAACTTCGCGTCCCACGGTTTCCCCTTCCCGCCCGAGCTCATGGCGCTGTACCCGCTGACGTCGCAGGGCATCGCGGCCGAGGAGATCGCGAAGAAGTGGGGCATCGACCGGCGCGAGGCCGACGAATTCGCTCTCTGGAGCTACGAGAAGGCGAAGTACGCCCGCGACTCTGGCCGCTTCGACCGCGAGATCATGCCCATCGAGGTCGAGCTCGAGGGGCAGAAGGCGGTCATCAAGACCGACGAGGGCATCCGCGACACGTCGCTCGAGAAGCTGGCGTCGCTCACGCCGTCGTTCCGTGAAGACGGGATTCACCACGCGGGAAACTCGAGCCAGATCACCGACGGCGCCGCCGCCCTGCTCCTCATGTCGGCCGACAAGGCCAAGGAGCTCGGCGTGAAGCCGCGGGCGCGCATCGTCGCTCAGGCGGTCGTGGGGTCGGACCCCGTCCTGATGTTGACGGGGCCCATCGCCGGAACGCCGGCGGTCCTCAAGAAGGCGGGCCTGCGCCTCGAGGACATGGACCTCATCGAAATCAACGAGGCGTTCGCGTCGGTGGTGCTGGCGTGGAAGCGCGAGCTGAACCCTGACATGAACAAGGTCAACGTCAACGGCGGCGCCATCGCCCTGGGCCATCCGCTGGGGGCCACGGGCGCGCGGCTGATGACGACGCTGCTGCACGAGCTCGAGCGCACGGGTGGGCGCTACGGTCACCAGGTGATGTGCACCGGCGGCGGGATGGCCACCGCCACCATCATCGAGCGCCTGTAAAACCGGAGTGTCGCACACGCGAACGGGCGGCTGAGGGGAGCCCTCGGCCGCCCGTCTTCGTCCCGTACGGAGCGGAGACAGCTATTCAGCCTCGTCGGGCGGCTCGAGGCGGACGACGCCTTCCACCCTGTCGAAGTCGGCGTCCCAACTGTAGATCTCGTCCACGCCGTGCGCTTTCATGAATGCTGCGTTGTACGCATCTGCGAACGAGACGGCTGTCCTCTCGTAGAGGTCCAGCGCGCTGTGGTAGACGCGCTTGTCGGCCAGAGCGAGACCCCGAAACGAGAGCAGATTCTCGAGCAGCTCCTTGATCCGGGCTCGCGGCACGCGATAGCTCTTTTCCAACGTGAATACGGTTTCGAACACGACCATGGGCGAGAGAAGGGCTCGCTCCTCGTTGCGTTCGAGCCTGACCATCAGCGCCAGCGCGCGACGGGCCTTAGGTTCATCGTCCCTCGTGAGGTAGCGGAGCAGGACGTTGGTGTCGAGGAACCGCACGGTTCATGCCTCGCGCGAGCGCTCGCGGGCCACCTCGTCCGCCACCCCGCGCTCGAACGCCTCCCGAAGCGCGGCGAAGTCCTCAGGGCGGTTGCGCGGTGAAACGGCGCCGTACAACGCCAGCGCCTTCGAGGGCGCCCGCCGAATTCGCACGGCGTCCCCCTCCACCTCGAAGATCACGCGGTCGCGGGGCCGTAGCCGCAGCCGCTCACGGATCTCGCGGGGGATGGTCACCTGTCCCTTTTGGGTGACTGTCGTCTCTCGATACGCCATCGCTAGCTCGCCATACCGCAGATTGCGGTAATACCCTATCTCTCCGTACGACCGCGCGTCAAGCGGCGCGTCGCCGCGGCCCGCGCTCACGTTCCCGCACAGCCCCTCCGCTCTCGGCGCGAACCGTCGCTATACTGGAGCCGTGCCCATCTACGAGTACCGGTGTAACGCCTGCGGACGCCGCGTGAGCGTCTTCCAGCGCTCGTTCAGCGCGACCGTGACCGCCACCTGCGACCGGTGCGGAAGCGCCGACCTCTCCCGTCTCATCTCGCGCTTCGCCGTCACGCGGGCGGACAGCGCCTTCGCCGACGACTTCGACAGCCTGCCCGACTTCGACGAAGACGACCCGCGGGCGGTGGCCCGCTGGGCCCGGCGCATGGCCGAGGAGGCGGGTGAGGACCTCGGCCCCGAATTCGAGGACGCCGTCTCGCGCATGGAACGCGGCGAGATCCCCGAGGAGTTCATGGACGACGAGGACGGCGACCTCGGCGACGAGGACCTGGACTGAGCCGTGCCCGAGCTCCCGGAGGTCGAGACCATCCGGCAGGACCTCGCGCCCGCGCTGCGCGGCGCCCGCATCGAATCGGTCCATGCGGCGCCCGACGCCGGACAGGTCGTGCAGGCGCCCTCCCCTCAGGCGTTCGACGCGGCGCTCCGCGGCCGGCGCATCGCAGAGATCCGCCGCCGTGGGAAGTACCTCATCTTCGATCTCGAGGGCGGCGGCGCGCTCGTCGTCCACCTCGGGATGACCGGCGCGCTCCTCCTGCGGCGCGCGGGCGACCCCCCGGACCCGTACACGCGCGCGGTGTTCTTTCTGGACCACGGCCGCGAGCTGCGGTTCAGCGACCTGCGGAAGTTCGGGCGGGTGCGGCTGGTAGACGACCCCGAGAAAGTGGTAGGTAAGCTCGGGCCGGAGCCGCTCGAGGGCCTCACGGCCGGGCGTCTACGGGCTATCTTCGCACGGCGTGCGGCGCCCGTGAAGGCCGTGCTCCTGGACCAGGAAGCCATCGCCGGCATCGGCAACATCTACGCCGACGAGTCGCTGTTCCGCGCGGGCATCCACCCCCTCCGGCCCGCCAACTCCCTCCGGCGCGCTGAGCTCGAACGGCTCGCCGCCGCGATCCCCGAGACGCTCGAGGAAGCGATGGAGCATCGCGGGTCGAGCTATCGCGACTATCGCGACGCCGAGGGGCGCGAAGGCACGCATCAGTTTTACGTGCGCGTGTTCCGGCGGACGGGCCAGCCCTGCTTCGTCTGCGGAACGCCTATCGAGCGCATCGCGCTCGGGGGGCGCGGCACGCACTTCTGCCCGCGGTGCCAGCCCGCGCCGCGACGCCGCCCGCGCAGAGGACGAACGGCACTGGCGAGGGGCCGGCGCGCTCCCGTAGCGTGAGAGCGACATGATCGGTGTCATCCTGGCGGGCGGACGGGGTGTCCGCATGGGCGGCGACAAACCGGGCGCGCTCCTGCTCGGAAAGCCCCTGCTGCAATGGGTTGTGGACGCCATGCAGGAGGCGGCGTCGCCCATCATCCTGGCCATCGCGCCCGGGCAGCCGTTGCCGCCCCTCACCTCGCGCGTGCCCCTCTTCGTGGGCGAGGATCTGTTGCCCCACCGGGGACCGCTCTCGGGGGTGTACACCGGACTGGCCTACGCCGAGGCGGACCATGTGCTGGTGGCGCCCTGCGACGCGCCGCTCCTCCGGCCCGAGCTCCTGCGCCTCCTGGTGAGCCGGCGAAACGGCGTCGACGCCGTGGTCCCGCAGGCGTACGGCGAGCCCCAGCCGGCCATCGGTGTCTACGGCCGATCCTGCCTTCACGCCCTCATCGAGACCCTCAACAGCCCCGACCGTTCCTTCCGCGCGTTGCTGTCGCGCATCACCGTCGACGTGGTGCCCGAGGCGCTCGTGCGCGAAGCCGACGGCGAGCTGGCGTCCTTCCGCAACGCGAATACCAGGGAGGCCCTGGCCGAAATTGAGGAGATGCTCCGGCGATCCGCTCCGGTTCCCTGATGGGGCGGACGCCGTAACGCATCGTTCATCCGGCAGTAACGCCTTCCTAACATCGGCCCCGTACACTCGAGGGAGGGTGGAGGCCATGGTCACGATCATGGATGCACAGGGCAGGAAGCTGGCGGACGTGACCGTGCACTTCGACGACGGCGCCCACACCATCGTGCTGAGCCGCCCCGACCACCCCGACGCGCTCCTCTCCTACTATTTCCTCCGTGGGGGACGGCGCGTCACCGTGGCGCTCGACGACGCCGTCTACGAGGGGACGATCGAGACGCGCTGGCAGGGCACGGGCCGGGTCTGGGTCGTCAGCACGGACGCCCCCCTCCGGGCCGCCCCGGCTCTCGCCGAGGCTCCCGCGCCCCGCGCGCACGCGCTACAAGGCTCGGCGGCCTGACCGCTATCGTTCGCGGACCTCGGCCTGCACGGGGATCTCGCCCGCTTTCTCGAACTGGAGCGTGATCTCGATGGTCGTGCCCGCCTCGAGCGGCTCCTTCAAATCGATGAACATCACGTGGTAGCCGCCCGGCTCGAGCACGATTTCACCGCCCGCCGGGATGTCGATGCGCTCCACACGGCGCATCATCATCGTGTCGCCCTCCATGTAGGTCTCGTGGACCTCCGTGGTCATAGCGACGTCGCTGGAAGCGCCGATGAGGGCGTCGTCTTCGCTCCCGGTGTTGCGGATGACCATATAGGCGGCGCCGCGCGCGGGGGCCATCGTACCCTGCATGCCTTCGCCCATGCCGCCGCCCATCTCACCCATGGGCGACGGGCGCGCCCAGGCGTCCTCGATCACGATGTTCGACTCCGCGGCCGGCGCGGTCGGTTCCTGCGTCGGCCGGGGCTGCGTGGCGACTGCCGTGGGCGACGGCGACGGCGTCTCTTCCTCCTCGCCTCCGCACGCGGCAGCCGCGAATGCGGACGCTGTCAGCGCGGCCGCGACCACCATGACCAACCCGAATCGGTTCACGTTCGACAACACCTCCACTCGAATGCCGTCACTCCATCAATCGGCGCACGTCGGCGGCGATCTGCTCCGGCGTGGCGCCGAAGGGAAACTTGAGACGCAGCCGCCCCTCGGGATCGAGGGCGAAGACCGAGGCCGTGTGGCCTACCGAATAGCCGGCGGCGCTTTCTGGCATCGGCTCTTTCTGCACCTGCACGCCGAACTCGGCCCACACCCGCGTCAGCTCCTCAATCGAACCCGTGAGGCCGATGAACGACGGATGAAACGCGGTGACGTACCGCTTCAGCACCTCGGGCGTGTCCTGTTCGGGGTCCACCGTCACCATGATGAACGTCACGTGCTCGGCGTGGTCCCCCAGCTCTTCGCGGACCTGCTTCCACGTGAGCAGCGTGGTCGGGCAAATGTCGGGGCAGTTGGTGTACCCGAAATACAGCAGCCGCACCGTGCCGTTCGTGTCGCTCAGGCGAAACGGCTGGCCGTCCTGGTCCGTGAGCGTGAAGTCCGCGATCTCGCGCGGCGGATCGTAGACGTGCGCGGCGAATCCGCCTTCCGGGGGTGTGTGCGAGCCGCTGTCGTGCGACGGCGAGTCCGCATCTCCGCCACATGCGGCCGCGAACAGCAGCGCGAACGACAGCGCGACTCCCGCGAGCGGGACGAGCCAGCGGTTCATTCCGATTCTGTGTACCGGACGCGGCGCGCGATCCCAATGGGCCGAACGTACCGAGTTAGGAGCGTAACGGCCTACGGCGATTCGGCCCGTTCAGCTTCAGCTGCGGGTGGCCGCGCCGGCAAGCGCAGCGTGAACGTCGCGCCCTGGCCCGGCCGGCTCCGGGCGAAGACCGAGCCACCGTGGGCCTGCGCGATGTGCTTCACGATGGCGAGTCCCAGCCCCGTGCCTGCGCCCGACCGCGCCCGCTCGGCCTTGTAGAACCGCTCGAAGATGCGCGGGAGGTCTTCCGGGCTGATGCCAACGCCGGTGTCGCTCACCTCCAGAGCCGTCGCGCCGTCCTCCTCCCGCGCGCGCAAGGTCACGGTCCCCCCGGGAGGCGTGAACCGGATGGCGTTGTGCACGAGGTTCGTGAGCGCCCGCCCGATGCGTTCGCGGTCCGCGCGGACGGTCAGCGTCTCGGGCGCGTCGATGTCCAGCGTTACGCCGGCGCGCCCCGCCAGCGCGCGCATCCGCGAAGCGCACTCCTCCAGAAGTGAGCGCGCCGTCGTTTCCTCCAGGCGAAGCGGCGCCTCGCCCGACTCGATGCGCGACAGCTCGAGGAGTTCGTCGACGAGTTGCGAAAGGCGGTCGGCCTCTCGCTGGATGTGGGCGACGAACTCGCGCGCGGCGGCCGGGTCGTCGAGCGCGCCTTCCGCCAGGGTGTCGCTCGCCGCTTTGATGCCCGCCACCGGCGTTCTGAGCTCGTGCGAGACGTTGCTCACGAAATCTCGGCGTACCCGCTCGAGCCGCCGCACCTCGGTGACGTCAGCGACGACCACGAGCCCGGCGCACGGGTCGCTCGCCGCGAACGGGACAGCCGTCACCTGGAGCCAGCGTTGGTGCGGTCCGAACGCGAGGATGCGCTGGCCTTGCGTCCCTTCGGCCAGGGACGCCCGCAGCAGCTCGAAGATGTCGTGGTCGCGCACGACCTCCAGAAACCCGCGCCCCACCGCCGCCTCGCGGTCCATCTCGAAGAGGCGGGCGGCGGAGGCGTTCAGGAACGCGATCCGCAGGTCGGCGTCGACGGCGACGATGCCGTCGGTCGTCGCTTCGATGAGCGCGGCCACATGCTGCCGCTCGCGGGAGAGCCGGCGCACCGTGCGCTCGACGGCGTCCACGGCGCGGAGCAGCAGGTCGAACTCGGGCGGCCCCTGCGGCGCGGCGCCTGTCCCTTCGCCTGCGCCGCCGAGCGAGGCCGCGATGTGTCCGGCGGCGCGCTCGACGCTCTGCGCCACCCATCGGGACAGCGTCCACGCCCCTGCGAAGCTCAGCAGACCGACCACGACCAGCGCGGGCACGGCGACCGGACCGAGCCAGACGCCCACCAACGTGAACGCCACGACGATGTGGGCGCTGAGGGCGAGCCAGACACGCGTGCGGACGCTCATGACCACGAGAACTCGCTCAGGGGACGAACTTGTACCCGTATCCCCGGACCGTCACCAGGTGCCGCGGGCGCGCAGGGTCCTCCTCGAGCTTCTCCCTGAGCCATCGGATATGGACGTCGACCGTTCGCGGTCCGGTGGCGATGTCGTCCTTCCACACGTCGCGGAGCAGCGTCTCGCGCGTGAGCGGCCGGTGCGGTCGCGCGGCCATGTACAGGAGGAGGTCCATCTCTCGCGGCCGCAGGGGCACCTCGCGCCCGCCGCGCAGGACCCGGCGATACGCGGGCTCGATGCGCAGGGAACCCGCGATGATGGGCCGCTCGTCCTGCGGCTCGCGGCGCCCGGCCCGCCGCAGGATGGCCCGCACGCGGGCGACGAGTTCCCGCATGCTGAAGGGCTTCGTCACGTAGTCGTCGGCGCCGAGCTCGAGGCCGAGCACGCGGTCCGCCTCCTCCGATCGCGCCGTGAGCATGAGCACGGGCGTGTCGGACACGGCCCGCAGCCGCCGGCACACCTCCATCCCGTCGACGCCCGGAAGCATGAGGTCGAGGATCAGGAGGTCGGGCGGAGACTGCGTTGCGAGCCGCAACCCCTCGCGCCCGTCCCGCGCGGCCTCGACCGCGAAGCCTTCGCGCCGGAGGCTGTACGTCAGCGAAGCGACGAGCGCCGGCTCGTCTTCGACGATGAGAATTCGCGGTTGGCGTTCGGCGGGTTCGTCCGCGGGAAGCCTAATAGCGGGAGACATTGATCTCCTGAAGCTCGCCCGTAGCCACGAAGATGACCCGCTCGCAGATGTTGGTCACCCGGTCCCCGATGCGTTCGAGGTTGTGGGAGGTCCACATGAGGTACGTCCCGCACTCCACGTCGTCGGGGTTGCGGATCATGTGCCGGATGAGCTTCTCGTTGGTGTCGTGGTACATCCGGTCGAGCACGTCGTCTTCATCGACGAGCGCACGGGCCCGCTCGGCGTCGCGCTCGATGAACACATCGATGGCGCGGTGGAGCATGTCGCGTGCCGCGTGGGCCATGTCCGGAATCTCGAACAGCAGCTCCGTCGGCGCGGGACCCTTCATCATCAGCGTGATACGCCCGATGCCCTCGGCGTGGTCCCCGATGCGCTCGAGCTCGGACGCAAGGAACAGGATGGCCACGAGCTCGCGCAAGTCGGCGGCCATCGGTTGCTGCGTGGCGATGGTGTGGATGGTGTCTTCTTCGATCTTGTAGCGCAGCCGGTTGATGGCGCTGTCGTCGTCCACCACCCGCTGGGCCAGGGAGACATCGTGCGTGCGGAGCGACTCCACGGAGGCGTCGATGGCCTTTTCGACCATGCTGGCGAGGATGAGCGTGTCGCTCTGCAGCTCCCGGAGCCGCCGGGCAAACAGTTCCCGCGTCATGCGTTCCTCCCGAGGTGCCGGGAACCCGCCATCAGCATAAGATACCAGATTCCGAGCCGGCTCAGCCGGCCTCCGCGCGACGGCCGTTGCGCGAGCCCGCGCTCCGGCCTAGCATAGCGTCACTGTGTCGCCCTCCCGAATCGCTCTCGCCGTTCTCGCGTGGCTCGCCGCCGTTGTCTTCGTCGCGTGCGAAGACGCCTCCAGCGTCGCGCGCCAGAGCGGCGTCACCGGCGGAGCGACAGCGACGCCCGCTTCGCTCGGCGTCACCCCCGAGACGACGCAGTATCGCGTACGCGACCCAGCGTTCGAGCCGCTGCCGGGCGCCCGAGCCCTGTACGGGACGTACGAAGGCGGGGCGTACCAGATCGAGGTCCCTGATGACTGGAACGGGCACCTCGTGCTCTGGGCGCACGGATTCCGCGGGTTCGGCGACGAGCTCTTCGTCGACATCCCGCCGCCCATGCGCGAGTACTTCATCGCCAACGGCTACGCCTGGGCGGCGTCGAGCTACCGCGCCAACGGCTACGTCCCCGGCTTCGGCGCCATGGACACGCTCGCGCTGAAGGACCTGTTCGAGCGCGAGGTCGGCCGGCCCGAGCGCGTCTACCTCGTCGGCGCTTCGATGGGAGGCAACGTCGTCACGCTCTCCCTCGAACGGGCGCCCGGCGCGTACGACGGCGCGCTCGCCCTCTGCGGCGTGACGTCGGGCGCGCAGATCCTCGACTTCTTCGCGAGCTGGGGCGCGTTGGCGGCCTACTTCGCCGGCGTCGACATGACCGGACTGGGGCAGGACCCCGACGCCCTCGCGAAGGCGTTCCGAGAGCAGGTGTTGCCGGCGCTGGGATCGCCGGGCGACTTCACCGATGCCGGCCGCCGCTTCGAGAACGTCATCATGCATCTCAGCGGGGGACCGCGCCCCTTCTTCGAGGAGGGCTTCGCCGATCGTTACGACGAGAACTTCGAGCTGGTCATTGCTTCCCTCGCGGCGCGCGCCTCGGCCGTCCCTGTCGCAGGCAACGTGGGGTACGACTACCACATCGACCCCGAGTTCGGGCTCTCGGACGAGGCGCTGAACGCGGGCGTTCCCAGGCTCGCCCCCGACGAAGAGGCGCGACGCAACTCCACCTTCGGGGAGTTCGCGCCCATGACCGGTGCCATCGAGGACCCGCTGCTCACCCTGCACAACACCGGCGACCTGTTCGTGCCGTTCGGACTGGAGCGCACGTACCTGGAGCTCGTGCGCGCCGCCGGGCGCGAGGAGCTGCTGGTCCAGCGCGCCATCCGCCGCGCGGGGCACTGCAACTTCACCCCCGATGAGGTGCGGATCGCGTTCGAGGACCTGGTCCGATGGGTCGAGGAGGGCGTGCGGCCTGAAGGAGACGACCTCACGGGCGACCTGACGAACGTGGGGCTGCGCTTCACCATGCCGCTGGAGCCGGACGACCCCGCGGCCCCGTAAGCGTCGACCCTAGGGCTGTGGCAACGCGCCATCGCGCACCCACGCGACGATGGCGTCGACCGCTCGCTCGCGCACGACGGGGGCGTCGTCGAGCGTGCTGTGCCAGACAGTGCGCAGCGGGCCGCCCATCGCGCCGTCCACCGGCGCCACGGCGCTCGAGGCGTTCACGTTGACCACGTTGGCGCCCCAGACGGGCGCGCCGTGCCACCCTTCGTTGAGCTGGAAGATGTTCACCACTGGCGTCCTGCGGGGCATCGGCGGATTGGGCCGGCCGTAGAGCTGGGTCGCGCGGTCCAGCGCCACGACGGCCACGCGGTCGGGGAACCGGTCTTCGAGGGCGGCGGCGACGGAGGTCGCGGTCACCGCGCCGTAGCTGTGGCCGACGAGCGCGACGCGAACGCAGGGCGACGACGCCAACCGCGACTCCACCACAGCGGCCAGCCAGCGCTCGGTGGCGGGATGCGGCGTGGTCGTCCCTTCGAGCGCGGAATTCGCGAAGATGACCTGCGCGGCGGCCCCGGACGATCGAAGCCCCTCGGCGGCCTCGAGGGCGATCGCCTTCACGCCCTGACTCACGCCCTGGTTCAGGTCGCGGGGGTTCGTGCCCGACCCTCCGATCCCGACGATAAGCCCGAACGCGCCCAAAGAGCAGTCGCGAGGCCCGTCGGAGAGCCCGAACGCGACGTCCGCCACCAGCGCCGGCTCGGCGCACGCGCCGTCCAGCAACCGGATGTCTACGGCGCTCAAGAGGGCGGCGTCGTCGGCGAACCCGTCGCCATCGAGGTCCACCGTCGCCGCCGCGGCGTCGGCCGCGTTCACGCGCCCGTCGCCATTGGCGTCGAGACACGACACCGTGACGTAGGAAGCGTCGGGCGGCGGCGTCGGCATGGGCGCGACGGCGGGACTCAGGGGCGCCACCGCGGCGTTGAGGCCAGGGCCGCCGGCAGTGACCAGCGCGAACAGGAAGAGGAACGCCGCTCGCTGGAGCGCGAGACGGCTGGGCCGCGGGCGAACGCCTCGCATCCACGCGGGCGCCCGCGCCGCCAGGGCACCCGCGGCTGCGAGTGTCCCGCGCCCCTCGCCCTTCGGAAGCAGGCCCAGCGCCCACGCGAGCGGCCACGCGGCGGCCACGCTGACCGGCACGTACAACACGAGGAAGAACCACCACCAGCCCGCGGGAATGCCCTCGTTCCGAAGCTCGCTCGCCACCATGCGCAGCGGATCGTTCACGATGAGGACGGCGTAGGAGATCACGCCGACGAACGCGACGGGGCGGAGCGGCAACGGCGCGGGCCCGCGCATTCGCACGAGCAGCGGCGCCGCCATCAGCGCGAGGCCAGCGATGATGAACGTGTCGCCCACGCCCTGCCAGCGCCCGTAGCTCGCGTCGATGAGGTCGCCTGCCGTGTGGAGGGCGAAGCCGCCGGCCACGAACATCGCCGCCGACGGCCCGTCGGCGAGCACCTTGAGCAGTCCGGCGGGGCGCCCGGTGGCGAGCAGCCACCCGATGGCCATGCCGAGGACGAACTCGAACACGCGGAAGTTCGCCAGACCGACCACGAACCGGAAGTTGAGTTCCAACGGCCCCTCCGCCGCGATCAACGCCACGTTGGAGGCCAGCGTAACGGCGAGGGCGCACGCGAAGACGGGCAGCGCGCCGAACCGACGCATCGCCGCAAACAGGAACGGGAACAGCAGGTAGTACTGCGCCAGCAGAACAACGAACCACAGCGCTCCCGAAGGCGCGAAGAACCAGTGCTGCCGGATGAGCCGCGGGACGATGGTGAACGCCGCCATCGCCATGCCGGGGTCGATGACGACGCGCGCGTGTTTCGCCGTCGTGACGCCGTGCGTGAAGACGTCGACGAAGTCGCCCCCATGCCGCTCGACCCGCAGCCACGCGATCGTCGCCATGACGCCGATGGCGAACGCGCAGCCGAACCAGTACGGCACGAGCAGCTTCCGGAAGCGCTGCAGGCAGAATCGGAGCCACGCCCGCAGCGGCAGCGCCGGACCCGCCCGGTGCGCCGCCAGCGTCAGCGAGACGCCGCTCAGCAGCATGAAGAGCGGGACGCCCTGGTACCCGTCGCGGAACAGGATGTCGGTGACGGCGGTGAAGATCTGCCACGGGCCGCCGTTCTCGAGCTGGTTCCACAGGCGGTCGTAGTACTGGCTCGGAGGCGGCGGGAAGAAGACGATGTCGCCCCAGAGGTGGAAGAGAACCACCCAGAGGATGGCGAGCCCGCGGAGAATGTCGATGGCGGCGAGGCGGCCGGCATCGCGCTCCGGGGACGACACGGGCTCAGCGGCGGTTCGGGAACAGTCTGGCCCCGCGCTCATTCAATCCATACAACTCGAATGGCGTCGACGATGTATCAGCGGGGCCCGACCGGCTCGGCGCCGGCACTATAGGCCGCGACGCTTTCTTATGGCAAGCTTTCGGGGGCCTGCCGCTCAGCCCGTCACGATGTTGACGAGCCGGCCGGGCACGTAGACCACCTTGCCGACGACCTTGCCCTGCAGGTGCGCCTTCACTTTCTCCGACGCCAGGGCGGCCGCCTTCGCCTCCTCCTCCGTCGCCGTCGCCGGCAGCGCCAGGCGGTCGCGGACCTTCCCGTTCACCTGCACCACCAGCGTCACCGTCTCCTCGACGACGAGCTCGGGGCGCCACTGCGGCCACGCCCGCTGGTGCACGCTGTAGGGTCGGCCCGTGCGCGTCCACAGCTCCTCAGCGATGTGCGGCGTCGACGGCGCCATCATCAGCAGCAGCGCTTCGATGGCTTCGTTCCACGCCCCGGCGTCGACGGGCCCGGCGTCGCGCGCCCGCAGCAGTTCGTTCGTGAACTCCATGAGCGCCGCTAGCATCGTGTTGAACCGGAACTTCTCGATGTCGTCCGAGACCCGCCGGATGGTCCGGTGCGTCAGCCGGCGCAGGGCCCGGGTGCGCGGATCGTCCGGGAGGCTGCGGGTCTCGACCGGCGTCAGGACCAGCGTCCACACGCGGTTGAGCCAGCGGTACACCCCGGCGATGCCGCTCAGGTCGAACGGGCCGCCCTCCTCCCACGGGCCCAGGAACATGAGATACGCCCGGAAGGTGTCGGCGCCGTACTTCTGCACCTGCTCGTCTGGCGGGATCACGTTGCCCCGCGACTTGCTCATGCGCTGGCCATCGGGCCCCAGGATCTGCCCCTGGTTGAAGAGCCGGAGGAACGGCTCGCCGTGGTTCAGGATGCCCATGTCGCGCGCGGCCTTGGTGAAAAAGCGCGCGTACAGCAGATGCATGACCGCGTGCTCGGCCCCGCCCGTGTACTGGTCCACCGGCAGCCATTTCTCCGCCTTCTCCCGCGCGAACGGCCGCTCCGGATTCTTCGGGTCCGTGTAGCGCATGTGGTACCAGGACGAGCAGATGAAGGTGTCCATGGTGTCGGTCTCGCGGCGCGCGGGGCCGTCGCCCAGCGGACACGTGGTGCGCAGGAAGCCTTCGTGATAGGTCAGCGGCGATTCGCCGGTCGGCCGGAAGTCGACGTCCTCGGGCAGCAGCACGGGGAGTTGGTCTTCGGGCACAGGCACGACCCCGTGGTTCTCGCAGTAGACGATCGGGATGGGCGCGCCCCAGTAGCGCTGCCGCGAGATGAGCCAGTCCCGCAGCCGGTAGGTCACCGTCGCCCGGCCCCAGCCTCGCTTCTCTGCGTAGGCGATGGTCTCGGCGATGGCCCGCTCGCCGGGCGTGCCGCTCAGCTCGCCCGAGTGGATCATCCCGGTGTAGTCGGCGTGGAACAGAACGTCCCGGTAGAACGGCACGCGATGCAACAGCTCCATCACCGTTCGGGCGTCCGCCGCCGAGGGGTCGAGCGCGCGGCAGCGCTGGAGAATGCGCCGGTCCGACTCCACCGAGTCGAGCGTCAGCGTGTCGTCCTCGAAGACGAACCGCCAACGGTTTCCGACGATGGCGCACCAGTTCCCCGGCTTCAGGTGTTCCCGGACGATCTGCTCGTAGAGGCCCGCTTGCCTGTCCTCGAGGGTGACCAGCACCTCGGTCCCCTGTTCCTCGAACGCGATGCCCGCGCGGGTCAGCGCCCCGGTGAAGCCGTCCTTCATCGCCTCCAGGCGGACCGCGCTCTTCGAGACCCCGTCGGCGCGCTCCAGGACCGGGATCACCGGCAGGCCGTACTGGAGCGCGAACGCGAAGTCGCGCTCGTCGTGCGCGGGCACGCCCATCACCGCGCCCGTGCCGTACGTCAGGAGCACGTAATCGGCGATCCAGATGGGGACGCGCTCGCCGTTGAACCGGTTGATGGCGTAGGCGCCGGTGAACACGCCGGTCTTCTCGCGCGCCGTCGAGAGCCGCTCGATCTCGGACTCGCGCCGCGTTCGCTGAACGTAAGCCTCGACGGCCGCCCGCTGCTCCGGCGTGGTGATCCGCTCGACCAGGGGGTGCTCCGGCGCGAGCACCATGAACGTCACGCCGTAGATCGTGTCCGGCCGCGTCGTGAAGACCCGGATCTCCTTCTCCTCGACGCCCGGGACATCGAGGTCGAACCCGACCTCGAGTCCTTCGGAGCGCCCGATCCAGTTGCGCTGCATCGTGCGGACCTGCTCGGGCCACTCGATGCCGTCGAACCGCAGGAGCTCGTCCGCGTACTTCGTAATGCGGAAGAACCACTGCTCGAGGTCGCGCTTCGCCACAGGAGAGCCACAGCGTTCGCACACGCCATCGCCCACGACCTGCTCGTTGGCCAGCACCGTCTGGCAGGAGGGACACCACCACGCCGGCGCCAGCGCGCGGTAGGCCAGCCCGTGCTTCAGGAACTGGAGGAACCACCACTGGGTCCACTTGTAGTAGTCGGGGGAGGCCGTGATGACCTCGCGGCTCCAGTCGAACGACGCGCCCATGGACCGGAGCTGGCGGCGCATCCGGTCGATATTCGCGAAGGTCCACGTCTTCGGATGAATGCCCTGCTTGATGGCGGCGTTCTCGGCAGGCAGCCCGAAGGCGTCGAAGCCGATGGGGAACATGACGTTGTAGCCGCGCATTCGCATGTAGCGGGCGTGGACGTCGGACGGGGCCATGGCGAACCAGTGCCCGATGTGGAGGTCGCCCGACGTGTAGGGGAACATGGTGAGGGCGTACCACTTGGGACGGGGGTCGTCGTCGCGCGCCACGTAGAGCTGGTCGGCCTCCCACCGAGCCTGCCATTTCGGCTCGATGGAGGCCGGATCGTACCGGTCGATACGGGTCTCTCGCTTCGGCGTGCTTTCGACAGTCATCGAATCGCGCCTCCGTTCTCTCTCGAGCGGCGCCCCGCGGCGACGGGACGCCTCACTCGTGTCCCCGCTCCTCTTCTTCCTCCTCGCCCGGCCCGAAGCCTGCGCTGCCCCTCCCGCGAAGCGACTTCGTGAGCGGGCGCAGTTCGAGCAGGACGATGATCGCGACGGCGGCGAAGATCGCCACCAGGTACGCCTCGGCGCCGATGGCGACGCCCATGGCGGCGACCGCCCAGATGGTGGCGGCGGTGGTGATTCCCCGGACGCTCGCGCCTTCGCGAAAGATGACGCCCGCGCCGAGAAAGCCGATGCCGGTCACCACCTGCGCGGCGATGCGGTCGTCGCCCCCGAACAGGCGCGACATATCGCTGAACAGCGCCGAGCCGACCGCCACCAGGGCCAGCGTCCGGATGCCCGCGGGATAGCCCCGGAACTCGCGCTCGAACCCGATGCTCGCGCCCAGGGCCAGCGCCAGCGCCAGCCGCAGAATGATATCGACCTGGAGTCCGGTGTCGAGCACGGCGCCCCCCGAATACGAACGCGCCCCCCGTCCCAGGGACGGAGGGCGCTGGCTGCTCCGCGGTACCACCCTGATTCCCATCCCTCCCGCTCGGGGAAAAGACGGGCGCTCGGGCGCGCGATAACGGGCGCATCCCGGCCGGGGCTCAAGCCGCGATTCGCGGAGTCACCCCGTCGGCTCCCGGGCGAGTTCGGGCTTCGCTGCCACCGGCTCGCACCGTCCGCCGGCTCGCTGAGACAGCGCCGAGGCCCTACTACTCCCGTTCTCAGCCGTTCGGTCGTGTCGACTGGGTGGTGGAGCTGGGGGGATTCGAACCCCCTACCTCCTCAATGCCATTGAGGCGCTCTCCCAATTGAGCTACAGCCCCACAGCCGGCCTGACAGCCGGCGCTTCATCCTATCAGGGCCCCGAACGGGCCTGCAAGGAAGTGTACGGGTCCAGTACATGCCGTACACCTACCTCCTTTCTGGAGCATGGGT